>PNMH01000149.1 GCA_013823505.1 Polaromonas sp.
CGACTTGTTGCTCTGGTTTGTGCTGGGCGCCTTCTTCACTGGCCTGCTGGGCAGCTACGCGCTGCGCGTCATCACGCGGCCGCTGGGCGCTGTGGTGCAGCAGGCACAAGCCATTTCGGAACGGCGCTTCCTCACCGTGCCCGAGCCACGCACGCCGGAGCTGCGCGCCGTCAGCCGCGCCATGAACGACATGGCGGGCCGCATACAACTCATGTTTGCCGACGAATCGAACCGCTTGGACGAACTGCACAAGCGCGTCAACTTCGACCCCGTCACCGGACTGGCCAACCGCGAGCATTTCATGGCCTACCTGCGCGAGGTGCTCGATGGCGAAGCGTTCGGTTCCAGCGGCTCCCTGGTGCTGGTGCGGTTGGCGCACCTCAACGAGCTCAACGCCAAGTTTGGGCACCAGCGCGCCGACCAGTTGCTGCGCGCACTGGGCGCCGTGCTGCTGGGCTGCGATCAAGAACACCCGGGGCAGCGCTCTGGGCGCGTCAAAGGCGGCGAATTCGCTGTGGTCTGCCCCACGCTGGCCTCACCGACCGAGGCCGCGCAACGGCTCTTCGAGCGCCTCTGGCGCGACTGGCTGCCCGACTGGGAGCCCGAGTTCCCGGATCTGTTTCACTTGGCCGCGGTGTCTTATGTGAGGCCGCAAAACCTGCCCGACTTGCTCACCCGGGCCGACCAGGCGCTGGCGCAGGCACGCACCAAAGGCCCCAACCGCTGGCATGCCGACGAACACGAAGGCGGCGGACAACTCGCCTTGCCGGCCGAGCGCTGGCGCACCCTGCTCACCGAGGCGGTGCAAGGCGGCCGCTTGAGCCTGGCCTTCTACCCGGTGGTGCAGCGCGACCCCAAGCTCGCCCTGCACCAAGAAGGCGTGATCCGTTTGCGCCTAGACAACAACGGGCAGTTGCTCAGCGCCGGCGATTTCATGCCCATGGCCGCCAGCCTCAACCTGACCGCCCCCATCGACCTAGGGGTGGTGCAACTGGCCATCGAGCACCTAGGCAAGGGCAGCGGCGACGTGGCGGTCAACCTATCGGCCGAAACGATCGCCGACTTTGGCTTTCGCAACCGCCTAGTGCAGCTGCTGCAAGGCTACCCGCAGCTGTGCCCGCGCCTGCTGTTCGAGGTGCCCGAGTACGGGGTGTACAAGCGGTTCGACGCCTTTTGCGACCTGGTGCGCAGCCTCAAGGCGCTGGGCTGCCGGGTGGGGATCGAGTACTTTGGCCAGCAGTTTGCCAGCAACGGCAAACTGCCCAGCTTGGGGCTGGACTACATCAAAGTGCACCCCAGCTTCGTGCGCGGCGTCAGCCTGAACCCGGGCAACCAAGAGTTTTTGCGCGGGCTGTGCACCATGGCGCATGCGCTGGGCATCACCGTGATTGCCCAAGGCGTGGAACAAGCCGAGGACTTGCCACTGCTGGCGCAGCTCGGCTTCGACGGCGCGACCGGGCCCGGGGTGGTGGGGTGAGGCGGTGCGGCGGTGCGGCGGCGAGCTTTGCACCCACCGAGCTGTTACGCCACCGCCCGAGCCCGGATGACTTCGAGCACCTGCACAATCTCTGTCACCTTCGCAGGCGCAAACACCCCTGCCGGCCCCTGTGCATTCACATCCGTGAATGGCGACTCAAACAACCGCCCAGACTCCATGATTCCGGTCTGGGTCAGCTCTTCGACGATGAGGTTGATGAATTCAATCTGGTTTGCCGTGGCGGTGCCGCCTTGCAGGAACTCACTGAAGGCCTGCATGGCCGCTTCCCGGTCTAGGCCGACCAAGGAGCGGACGAACAGGCCCAGCCCGTGGCTCTTCTCCTTGGCCTCGGCAATCAGCGCGGCGTTGCCGCCCGCCTGCAACAGCATCATCTCCAGCTCTTCTAGGTCCACACCCGTCAGCGGCTGGTTGCGGCGCAGGCGCTGCAGGGCAAGGTGGGATTCATGTTCTTTCAGGAATACGCGGGCCTTTTCCTTGAACTTGGCCATGTTCAGGCCGGCCGTTGCTTGCGGCAGGTCGATGTTCGTGAGTTCGCCGATGGCGTCTTCAAAGTCGGTGTAAACGACCTTCTTCTGGCCCTTGGGGATGAGCTTGACCAGTGCACGCAGGCGCTTGCGGGCCATCTCCAGCAGTGGCACGGTCACACCTTCCCACCACTCATCGCTGGCCACGGCCTGAATCAGCACCCACTCGGCCTTGATGGCAGGGATGGCCACCTGCTCCTCTAGGGCGCTGGCTATCTTCTGAATTTTGTCCTTCAGGCTGGCGAAGTCGGTGCCGGCTTGCAGCACCGTCAGCTGCGTGCGCAGCAGTAGCATGTCAAAGCGCTTGGCCTCTTCGTCTTCGTCCACCAGCGCAGTGGGCAAGCCAGCCACATGGGTTTCCAGCTCGTGCCGGGCTTCGGTGTCGAGCTTCTCCCAAGCATCGGCCTTGGCGTAGCGCTCCACGTGCTGCCGCTTGGGTCGCACCACGAAGTTGTCTGGGTTCATGGCAGCCACCTGCTCGTGCAGCAGGCTGGCAAGGGCTTGCCGCACGTCCTTGAGCGTCAGGTTGGTGGCCCATGGCTTGGGCGCTGCGTCATTGGCCGAAATGTCGCCATGGGTGCCGCCGGGGATGCGCGCATCCAGTTCGGCCACCAGTTCCAGCCGGGCCTTGAACAGGCGGGTGCCCAAGGGTTCGGATGCCGCGCCTTCCTTGAAATCTGGGTTCTGGCTGAAGAATTCGAGGTTCTGGCAGTAGTCAAAGATGAAGAAGTTCTGCTTGTCTTGCCCGGGGCCGAACAGGTCAGGGCGCAAGCGCGTACCACGCCCCACCATCTGCCAGAACTTGGTCTTGCTGCGCACCACCTTGAAGAACACGAGGTTGACCACCTCCGGCACGTCGATGCCGGTGTCCAGCATGTCCACCGAAATGGCGATGTGTGGGGGCTTCTCGGGCTTGGAGAAATCGTCAATCAGGCTCTGGGCGTATTCGGTCTTGTGGGTTACCACCCGGGCAAAGGCGCCCTTGTGGTGCGGGTAGTTGGCGTCAAAGCGCTGGGCGATGTAGTTGGCGTGGTCGTTGTTTTTGGCGAAGATGATGGTCTTGCCCAAGCGGTCGCCACCGGCCACCTTCTGGCCGTGCACCATCAGGGTGGCCAGCACCTTGTCCACCGTGTCTTCGTTGAACAGCCATTTGTTCAGGGCCTCGGCGTTGACCTCGTCGGGCACATTGCCTTCTTCGTCCCACTCCAGTTCGTCCCACTGGGCTTTTTCTTCGGCCGACAGGTCGGCGTAACGGATGCCCTCGCGCTGGAACTTGAGGGGCACCGAGATGGCCACGGGCGGCACCAGGTGGCCGTCGGCCACGGCTTCGTCCAAGCCATAGGCATCGGTGGGCACGCCGTCTTCCAGCCCGAACAGGCCGTAGGTGTTGTGGTCGATTTCGTCCTTGGGCGTGGCGGTCAGCCCCACCAGCAACGAATCGAAGTAGTTGAAGATGGCGCCGTATTTCTGATAGACCGAGCGGTGCGCTTCGTCGATGACGATGAGGTCGAAGTGGCCCACCCCGAAGCGGCGCTGGCCGCTGGCCACGTCGTCAATCAAGCCCATCATGGTGGGGTAGGTCGAGACGAACACCCGGCCATCGGTGTGTTTTTCGGTTCCCAAGTTCACCGGGGAGGAATCGGGCAGGTGTTTTTTGAAAGCGTTGACCGCTTGGTTGACCAAGGCCACCCGGTCGGCTAGGAACAGCACCCGCTTGGCCCAGTTGCTCTCCATGAGCACCTTGACCAGCGCAATCACCGTGCGGGTCTTGCCGGAGCCGGTGGCCATGACCAGTAGGGCGCGGCGCTGGCGGTCCACCTCGAAGTGCTGCCCCACCTTGCGCACGGCACGGGTCTGGTAGTAGCGCTCCACGATGGCGGCATCAATCACCACCGCGGCCGGGCTCTTGCGGCTGCTGCGGCGCTGGATGGCCAGCTCCAGCTCGTCTTTCTTGTAGAAGCCCTGCACTGGGCGCGGCGGGTAGGCGGCGTCGTCCCACAGCCAGTGCTCGTAGCCGTTGGAATAGAAGATGACCGGGCGCTGGCCGTACCTCTGCTCCAGGCAGTCGGCATAGAGCTTGGCCTGCTGCTGGCCCACGGCAGCGCTTTTGGTGGTGCGCTTGGCTTCAATCAGGGCCAGGGGTTTACCGTCATCCCCCCACAGCACGTAGTCCACATAGCCCTTGCCCTCGTGGTTGGGCATGCCGCTCACTTCCACCTCGAAGTTCACCGCCGGGTTCAGGTTCCAGCCGGCTTCCTTCAGCAGCACGTCGATGAAGGCTTGGCGGGTTTCGGCTTCGGAATAGTCGTGGCTGTCGGGCTCGGCGGCGTTGGCCTTTTTGGCGGCAGCCACTTCGGCTTGCAGCTGCTTGAGCTCGCTGGACAGGGCGGCTTGTTCTTTGAGGGCGGCGGCCAGCTTGTCGTCGCGCTCCTTCAGGCTGGCTTCGAGCTTTTGCAACTGCTCGGCCGACTGGGGGGCGGCGCCAGATGCAGCGGGGAACAAGGCGGGTGAGAACCCCAGCCCGGGGGATGGCCGGGCGCTGCGCCCATAGGTGCGGGCCAACCAGTAGCAGAAGTGGAACAGCTCGCGCAGGGCGATGACGGCATCGGTATCGTGCACCTTGCGGGTGCTGTGCACGGCCAGACTGCCCAAGTCTTTGATGAGGCGCGCTTTGGTAAACAGCGCATCGCCCACGGTGGACTTGAAGCAGGGCTCGTGGATGAAGGCGCTCAGGTTGTCTTTGTAGGGGCGGTGCAGACTGTGGTCGTGGGCATACATCCACGCCACGGCCAGTTCCAGCGTGCGGCGGGCATAGAAGCAGGAAGCGCGGGCGTCGGCATTCGCCAAGCCTTCAGCCTTGGTGGCGGCCTCAAAGAACAGCGGCCATTCGGGCTGGAGGAAGGCGAAGTTGCTCATTCGAAATCCGTCCCTGTTTGTGCGTTTGAAATGGCCGTGATCAGGGCCAGCTTCAGGCTTTCGGAGAAATCGTCCTCGTACAGCAAGGAGGCAATCACATCCCGAAGGAGCTCTTTGCTGACCACGTTGTCGGCCACATACACGGCGATGTTTTCCATCTCGTGAACAAAGCGCGCGACCACATAGTCGTAGCCGTTGAGCTCCAGAAAGTAGGCGCCCAACGCAATGGAAGACCGCTTGTTGCCGTCGTTGAACGAGTGGTTCTTGTTGATGGAAAACACCAGATGACAGAGTTTGTCGGTCATTTCGGGGTAGTAGGCACCGTTCCGAATGTGGCCCAGCACACTTTCCAAGTGCTCCACATTTTTGACGCCAGGCAAGCCACCAGAGTGGTCAATCACCCAGCGCTGAGTTTGCAAGGCATGGGCCACATCGAAATAAAGGTACCGCAGGCCTTCGTGCTCGTCCATCTCAGCGGTCCTTCAGGCGCTTGAACACCGCCAAGGTTGCTGGGTCGCTCAGCCGCTCTTCCAGCGATTTGCTGGTTTCGCCCAAGAAACGGTCAAAGTCGGCTTCAGGGATGGATTGGATGTAGGCCTCCAGCTTGTGATGCAGGGCGTCTCGGAAACCCAGATCGCGGCTGGCCATTTTGGTGCGGGCATCTAAAATCAGGGGCCTGAACATGGGGTGCCCTTGGAACTTCGTGAACAGTGCCTCACCCTCTTGCATAGTTAACTTCCGCCCCAGTCTGGCAGACTCGTCGGCCAGTTCATGGGCAAAGCCAGTTTCGTAGCTGGCAATCAGGGTGAGCACCTCCGAGTACATGGTGTCCCGTAGGTTGTCTTTGGCTGCCAAATCCAGCACCTTGCGGTATTCCGCTGCGCTCTCTTTGAAAATGCTTTGGTAAACCAAGTTGGTGAAGCGTACATACTTCCACTGGTTTGCGACAATGTGCTGGTCCAGCGCATCGGTAAACTGTTTGCGGTAGCTCTGCTCCTGGAATGACGCCATGAGGTATTGGTCGTCGCGCTGGTTGATGAACTTGGTGTGGCCTCCAGTGCGCTCGGCCAGCACGTCCATCACAATGTCCAGCAGGCGCGAACGCACCGCCTTGGCGCGCTCACTCTCCGTCAGCAGCATGGCCAGGTTCAAGACGGCGCGGAAGCTGAACACCCCGAGCACAGGGGCTTTGTTACCCTCATTGATGAGGGTAACATCAGATAAACCTTTAAACTCATTGAGCTTTTTCCCTCTCAGGAGGGTGTAGCCATTGGCCTTGAGCTCTGCCCCGTGGCTGGCGATGTAGCGCTCCACCGTGGCGTCGCTGATGTTGAACAAGG
>PNMH01000150.1 GCA_013823505.1 Polaromonas sp.
GAACATCCTTGCCCAAGCCCTTGCAGGCGTCGGCGATCAGGGCTTGCAGGCGGTTCAGGTCGAGCGGCACGCGCTGGCCGCCGTCGATCACGTGCAGCGTGGCTTCCACCGGCTTGGCCACTTCGGCCTGGTGGGCGCGCTCTTGCGTGCGGCGCTCGCGGTAGAGCACGTAAGCACGGGCGACTTCATGGTGGCTGCTGCGCATCAGGCCGAGTTCGACCTGGTCCTGCACGTCTTCGATGTGGAAAGTGCCGCCACCCGGGCGCGAGCGCATCAGCGCCTTGACCACCGCGCCGGTGAGTTCATCCACGGTCTCGCGAACGCTGGCAGAAGCCGCGCCTTGGGTGCCGTGCACGGCCAGGAAGGCCTTCATCATGGCCACGGCGATCTTGCTGGGTTCGAACGAAACCACCGCGCCGTTGCGGCGGATGATCTGGTACTGGGCGAACACCGAGCTGTTCGTGCTTGCGGGCGCCGAAGTGGATGAACCCATGGGCTGCTTCTGGGAGGCGGACGATGTGGCGGGGGTGGGGGAAGCGGTCAGCATGGTTCCTCTTTCATTTGTTGTGATGGGCCTGCTCGCAAGGCACGGTGTCGGGGAGCAAGACGTTCGGTTTCAGTTCGGGTTCGCGGCGTTGTTCGGGGCGCCAAAAAGTTCTCAACGGGGTGAAAACGGGCCGGAACAACGTGGACTGTGTCGAAACTGGAAACGCGGAGCACACACTATATCTGGTGTGTGGGTGGTCTTCAAGCCACTACAGGTAGCGTTTGAGAAAAAACCTCCCCGACGCGAGAAGCCCTGTTTTGGTGATCTCGACAAACGCCGGATTGGTCCGTGCACCAGGGCGGGCCAGCGTCGCGCTGGAGTGCCCGAAAAAGCTGGGCGCCGCGTTGGGGGTGCAGCAACGGCGGGCCTTGTGGCGCGATTTGCCCGCGGATGCCGCGACCGGCTTGTGGCGTGGACGTGTCGGGTCTTGTCCTGTCCGCGTCTTCAGGCGTCGGATGGCTTTGCGCCGGTCATCGTGTCGGGAAAACACGCCAACGACCAGCCCAGCTCGTGTTGCAAACGCGCCCAGTCGAATCCGGGCCCCGGGTCCAGTTTGCGGCCCGGTGCGATGTGCTCGTGACCCGCGATGTGAAGCACCGGATAGCGTGCTTGCAGGTGGCGGCACAGCCGGCTGAGCGTGGCGTACTGCGCTGTCTCGAACAGCTCGCCTTCCAGGCCCTCCAGCTCGACGCCGATGGAGTCGTCGTTGCAGTTGTTCCGGCCGCGCCAGCAGGACGCGCCCGCGTGCCAGGCGCGTGCATCGGCGTCGACGAACTGCACCAGTTCCCCGTCACGGCGGATGAAAAAGTGGGCCGACACTTCCATGCCGCGGATCTGCCCGAAGTAGGGGTGGGCGTCCCAGTCCAGCGTGTTGGTGAAGAGTTGCGCCACTTCAGGACCGCCGTACACGCCGGGCGGCAGGCTGATGGAGTGCAGCACGATCAGGTCGATCTGTGCACCGTCGGGTCGGGGGCCGTGGTTGGGGGATGGGCAGTGGCGCGCCGTGGACAGCCAGCCGCCAGCCCAGGAGCCTGCGGGCGATTCAGGCTGCATCGTCTTCGCTGGAGGGCATGGCGATGCCCAGTCGCTGGATGCGGTAGCGCATCTGCCGAAGGTTCAGGCCCAGCCGCGCAGCCGCGGCGGTGCGGTTGAAGTCGCATTCCCGAAGGGCCTTGAGCAACACCTGCTTTTCCTGTTCGTCCAGGTAGGACTGCAGGTCGTTTGGAATCTCGTCGACCGCGCGCATGGCGGGCGAAATGGCCAGCACCGAGTCGGGCAGCTGGTCGGGTTGGGTGGGGATTTCGTCCGTGTCGTCGGTGTCGCCGAAGTCTTCGGGCTCCAGCTGGTCGCCGCTGCTCAGGGCCAGCGCGCGTTGCAGCAGGTTTTCCAGCTCGCGCACGTTGCCCGGCAGATCGCGCGCCTTGATCCAGTCGAGCGCCCGGGTCGAGAGTTCGGGGGTGGCCTGGCCCGATTCGACGCAGATGCGTTGCAGCAGGGCGCGCGCCAGCTCGGGCAGGTCGTCGCGGCGCTCGCGCAGCGAGGGTGTGCGCAGCTCGATCACGTTGAGCCGGTAGAACAGGTCCTGGCGGAACTGCCCTGCCTGCACCAGCGCGACCAGGTCCCGGTGCGTGGCGCTCACCAGGCGAACATCCACCGCCTCTTCCTGCACGCCACCGAGCGCGCGCACGCGCCGTTCCTGGATCACGCGCAGGAGCTTGGCCTGCATGGCCAGCGGCAGGTCGCCGATTTCGTCGAGGAACAGGGTGCCGCCCTTGGCCGCCTGGAAGTAGCCTTCGCGGTCTTGCGTGGCGCCGGTGTAGGCGCCCTTGCGTGCGCCAAAAAATTCGGCCTCGATAAGGTTTTCGGGAATGGCGCCGCAGTTCACCGCCACAAAAGGGCCTGCGCTGCGGTGGCTGCAGTCGTGCACCGCGCGCGCCACCAGTTCCTTGCCGGTGCCTGATTCACCCAGGATCAGCACCGGCGCCATGCTGGTGGCCACTTTTTCGATGCGACCCTTGATCTGCACGATGCTGGCCGCGCGTCCAACGATGCGACCGAGCGACTTCAGGCCCGAGGGCGGCGGCGGGGCACTTCGCATGGGCTCGGTGCTGTTCGCCATGCCGTTGCCGGCGCGCGCCTGTTGGCCCATGAGTGGGTGGCGCTGGCTTTGCACGGCCTGCGTCACCGCATTGCGCAGCTGTTTAAGGTCCACCGGTTTGGTGAGGTAGTCGAAGGCGCCGGCCTTGAGCGACTCCACCGCGTTGTCGGCCGAGCCGAAGGCGGTGATCACGATGCACTTTTCGGTGCGCTGAGCGTCGGTCAGTTCGCGCAGCAGGTCCAGCCCCAGGCCGTCGGGCAGGCGCATGTCGGAGATCAGCACGTCGAAGCGCTGCTGGGCCAGCCACTCGCGCGCCTGCGCCAGGTCGGCCGCCGCCACCACCGCATGGCCTTCGCGCAGCAGGGTGAGCTCGTAGAGCGTGCGCAGGTCCGGCTCGTCGTCAACGACAAGCACGGAAGCTGAGACTGGGGTGGCGTTGGGGTTGGAGGCCATGGGTGGGCGTGCGCGGCTCAACTTGGGGCCAGCGGTGGGTCGCCCAGCGTCGGGCTGAACCGGGTGCTGAAGGGCCGCGATTCACCGCCCACGTACGACAGGTTTTGCTGCACCGGGTGGACATGGCCCGAATGCCCGTTGGGAATGGACACGAAGAACTCGTTGCCTTCCTTCTGGTCCAGGCGCACGCGCTGGTAGGCGATCTGGGCGCCGTAGCGCTCGCAGAGTTCTCGGCAGATGTAGAGGCCCAGGCCGCTGGAGCGGCTCTCCGACGTGAAGAAGGGTTCGAACAGGTGGCGCATCACGCTGGCCTCCAGCGGCTGACCATCGCTCCAGACCGAGAGCTTGCTGTGGTCAGCGCCGCTGGGTTGCGTGACGACGCGGATGGACGAGGGCTTGCCGCTGGCGTGGCGCAAGGCGTTGTCGAGCAGGTTCACCAGCAGGCGGCGCATGTGTTCGGGGTCGAACTCCACCACCGCAGCCGGCGCATGCAGGTGCACGCCCACCACCCCCTTGGCCGGGTTCTGGCGCAGCCAGTCCAGCGTGATCTGGCGCACCATGGCGTCCAGCGGCAGGCTGGGCGTGGTGCCGTCGCCGCGCACGGGCTGGGCGCGCGCCACGTTCAGGATGTCGTCCACGATGCGCGAGAGACGTTGGGCGTTCTGCTCGATCATGTGGGTGAGCCGTTTCTGCGCGGGGTCCTTCACCTCTTCGTCCAGCAAGGCGTTGGCCTGCGTGATGGCGGAGAGCGGGTTCCGGATCTCGTGCGCCACGGCGGCGGACATGCGACCCATGGAGGCGAGCTTTTCGGTGCGCACGCGGGCCTCAACCTCGCGCAGGTCTTCCAGAAAGAGCACGCACAAACCGGTGCTGCGCCCACCGCGCGAGGTCAGGCGGGTGCGTGCGTGCAGCCGCTGGCTGGGCCGGTCTTCGTTGTCGATGGTGGTCTCGGTCTCTAGCGCCTGGCCCAGTGCAAAGGTCTCGGTCACCAGATCGGAGAGGTGGCTCCAGCTGGGGCGGGCCGAGAGCAGCAACTTGGCGGCTTGCGGATAGGCCTCGCCCATCAGCATGATCTGGGCGGCCGGGTTGGCATTGCGCACCACGCCGTGCGGATCGACCACCAGCACACCCACGCTCAGGCTTTCGATCACGAGTTCGTTCACCTGCGCCTGCGTGCGCGCAGCGGCCTGGCTGCTGGAAGCCACCGCCTCTTCTCGCGCCAGCCGGATGGCGAGCTGGTTGGCCAGCACCGCCACCAGAAAGAAGCCGGTGCTGGCCAGACCGGCCTGCAGCAGTTTCGCGGTGGCCGCGTCGCTGAACAAGGGCGTGCCCAGCAGGGCTTCGCACAGCAGGTACAGCGTGACCGAAGCGGCGGTTCCCAAGGCCAGCATCAGTGGCCCGAGGATGGAGGCCAGCAGCACCGGCAGCGCAAACAGCGGCGTGTAGTTGATCGAACCGATCTGGAAGAACTGCAGCAGCGCAAACACCACCACGTCGACGCCGATGGTCAACAACCACTGGAGCTGTATCGGCTTGCCCTGTTCCACCGGACGCCAGGCGTAGAGCACGACCAAGGCCGCCGTGAGGTGGATGGCGGCCAGCAAGACGAGCCAGTCGGGTCCGCCGGTGCCGGTGACCACCATGAAGATCTGCAGGCACAGCAGCACCACGGCGATGAACACCCGTGCCCGCATGAAGGCTACCCACAGGCGAACGAAGGCGCGCAGGCGTTGCTCGCGGCCCTGGTTGTTGCCGGTCTCGTAGGCGACGAACCACGAAGGGGCGAACTGCGAGCTGTCTTCCCGGGCCATTTCAGCTCCGCGAATCGGGTGTGACGGCCGGGGCCGGGTGGCGTTCGATCACGTCGAGCCGCCTTCCTTCAGTCGGCGATGTTCGGCACTGCAATAGGGACCGAGCGCGCCTCGAACCGTTTCGCCCTGCGGCAGGTGGGTGCCACAGTGCTGGCAGGCCACCATCACCACCGGCAGGTTTGTTGCCCCGGGCGTGGGTGGTGGACGCGTCTGGGAGCGGTCGGTGACGCGGTTGTTGCGCCACACATAAAAGGCCACCATCACCACAGCCAGAACGAGCAGGTATTTCATGAGCGTTCGTTCAGCCGCGATGCAGCAGCACTTCCAGCACGAAACGGGAGCCGGCGTAGCCCAGCAGCAGCAGTCCGGCACCGAGGTAGAGCGTGCGCGCGGCAAAGCGGCCGCGCCAGCCCAGGCGCCAGCGGCCCCAGAGCAGCACGGCCATGGTGAGCCACGACAGCACCGAGAAGACCGACTTGTGGTCCCACACCCAGCGGTGGTTGAGCAGTTCGGAGAAGTACCAGCCCGCCAGCAGCGTGGCGGTGAGCAGCACGAAGCCGGCGGCCACGAAGCGGAACGTGAGCCGCTCCAAGGTGAGCAGCGGCATGGCGGTCTCGGCGGAGGTGCCCAGGCGCATGGCCTTTTCGGCACGCTGCATCAACCAGGCGTGCCCGACCGCCACCGCGATCAGTCCGTAGGAGGCGATGCCCAGCGCCCAGTGCAGGGGCATCCAGTTGGAGCGCAAGGCGGGGTAGGGCGTGCCCGGAAACACCAAGGCCAGCAGCACCACGGCCGTGCCCAGCAAGGCAAACGTCCAGCGCTCGCGCAGCTGAGGATAGAGGCGGCTCTCGATCATGTAGACGGTGAGCACCAGCCAGACCGTGACCGAGAGCGAAGGCGCGAAACCGAATCGCGCAGGGTGCTCGAACAACCCGAACACCAGAACACCGAGGTGCAGCAGCCAGGCCACGGTGAGCAGGGCCCGGCTCTGCATGGCCGACGCGCGGGGATGCACCCAGGCCAGCACGGCGTAGGCCAGCGCTGCAAGGCCCGAGAGCAACACCGCGGGCAGGTTGGTCGCAAGCGAGGGCAGCAGGTTCATAGGGGATGTGGCGCGCGCAGCGGGCTGGGGGTGGGCGCGGCTAAAATCATGGGCGGAGTTTAACGGCCTTGACCGTTGCCAGCCGCCGGTTCCCCGGCCAATGGCCCGACACCCACCCCAGCCGGCGCGAACCCAGCGGCCTGCGGGCTCTTCTCCCAACACCCGAGCGCAGCATGGCATCAGCCCTTTCCGACCGACTCTCACGCATCGTCAAGGAAATGCGCGGCCAGGCCCGCA
>PNMH01000151.1 GCA_013823505.1 Polaromonas sp.
AGATGAAGTACTGCAGCACGTTCAGACCTTCACGGAAGTTCGCCGTGATGGGGGTCTCGATGATGGAGCCGTCGGGCTTGGCCATCAGGCCGCGCATGCCGGCCAGCTGGCGAATCTGCGCCGCAGAACCGCGGGCACCGGAATCGGCCATCATGTAGATGGAGTTGAACGACTCCTGCTCCACTTCATTGCCGTGGCGGTCGGTGGTTTTTTGCTTGGCCAGCTGGGCCATCATGACCTTGGAGATCTCGTCACCGGCCTTGCCCCAGATGTCCACCACCTTGTTGTAGCGCTCGCCGGAGGTCACCAGACCCGAGGCGTACTGCTGGGCGATTTCCTTCACTTCCTTTTCGGCCCGCTCGATGATGGCCGGTTTTTCTTTCGGCACCAGCATGTCGTCCACCGCGATGGAGATGCCCGCGCGGGTGGCCAGACGGAAGCCGTTCTGCAGCAGCTTGTCGGCAAACACCACGGTCTCTTTCAGACCGCACTTGCGGAACGCGCTGTTGATCAGGCGCGAGATTTCCTTCTTCTTCAGCGCCTTGTTCAGAACTTCAAAAGGCAGGCCCCTGGGCAGGATTTCCGACAGCAGCGCGCGGCCCACCGTGGTGTCCACCAGGGTCGTGAAGGGCGTGAATGCGCCGCTGGCCTTGTCCAGGGTGTACTGGGTCAGGCGCACGCTGATCTTGGCGGTGATCTCGACCACGCCGCTGTCCAGCGCGCGCTGCAGCTCGGCCAGGTCGGCAAAAATCATGCCCTCGCCCTTGCCGTTGATGCGCTCGCGGGTGGCGTAGTACAGACCCAGCACCACGTCTTGCGAGGGCACGATGGAGGGCTCGCCGTTGGCCGGGAACAGGATGTTGTTGGAGGCCAGCATCAGGGTGCGCGCTTCGATCTGCGCTTCCACCGACAGCGGAATGTGCACAGCCATCTGATCACCGTCGAAGTCGGCGTTGAAGGCCGCGCAAACGAGGGGGTGCAGCTGGATCGCCTTGCCTTCGATCAGGATCGGTTCAAAGGCCTGGATGCCCAGGCGGTGCAGCGTCGGTGCGCGGTTCAGCAGCACCGGGTGCTCCTTGATCACCTCTTCCAGGATGTCCCACACCACCGGCGTGCCGGCTTCGACTTCCTTCTTCGCCGCCTTGATGGTGGTGGCGATGCCCATGGCTTCCAGGCGCGAGAAGATGAACGGCTTGAACAGCTCCAGCGCCATCAGCTTGGGCAGGCCGCACTGGTGCAGCTTGAGCGTGGGGCCCACGGTGATCACGGAACGACCGGAGTAGTCCACCCGCTTGCCCAGCAGGTTCTGGCGGAAGCGGCCGCTCTTGCCCTTGATCATGTCGGCCAGCGACTTCAGGGCGCGCTTGTTGGCGCCCGTCATGGCCTTGCCACGGCGACCGTTGTCCAGCAGGCTGTCCACCGCCTCTTGCAGCATGCGCTTTTCGTTGCGCGCGATGATTTCAGGGGCCTTGAGTTCGAGCAGACGGCGCAGACGGCTGTTGCGGTTGATGACGCGGCGGTACAGGTCGTTCAGGTCGGAGGTGGCGAAGCGGCCGCCGTCCAGCGGAACGAGCGGACGCAGGTCCGGCGGCAGCACCGGCAGCACGTCGAGCACCATCCACTCGGGCTTGATGCCCGACTTCTTGAAGGCTTCCAGCACCTTCAGGCGCTTGGCGTTCTTCTTGATCTTCAGCTCGGAGCCGGTCAGGTCGTTGCGCAGCTTATCGATCTCGATCTCGAGATCGATCGCCTGCAGCAGTTCCTTGATGCCTTCGGCGCCCATCTTGGCCACGAACTCGTCGCCGAATTCCTTGCGCTTGGCATCAAAGTCGTCCTCCGACATGATCGCGAACTTCTTCAGCGGGGTCATGCCGGGATCGACGATCACATAGGCTTCAAAGTACAGCACGCGCTCGATGTCGCGCAGCGTCATGTCCAGGATCAGGCCCAGACGCGACGGCAGCGATTTCAGGAACCAGATGTGGGCGCAGGGTGCGGCCAGATCGATGTGACCCATGCGCTCGCGGCGCACCTTGGTCTGCGTGACTTCAACGCCGCACTTCTCGCAGATCACGCCGCGGTGCTTGAGGCGCTTGTACTTGCCACACAGGCATTCGTAGTCTTTGATGGGACCAAAAATCTTGGCGCAGAACAGGCCGTCGCGCTCGGGCTTGAAGGTGCGGTAGTTGATGGTCTCGGGCTTCTTGACTTCGCCAAACGACCAGGAACGGATTTTCTCGGGCGACGCCAGACCGATGCGGATGGCATCGAAATGCTCGTCGGGGGTGAACTGCTTGAACAGGTCGAGCAAGGATTTCATGGAATTTCCTTAAAAACGAAGACAAAGAATCGGGAGCGAAATGACTGGACCCAGAACACCGCGGAACTGGCTTTGCCAGGCCGCAGGTGTTGTCCCCTCTCAGGGGGAAGCCGCGTCAGCGGCGCAGGGGGTCATCCGCGTTCCAGCTCGATGTCGATACCCAGCGAACGGATTTCCTTGACCAGCACGTTGAACGACTCGGGCATGCCCGCTTCGATCGAGTGCTCGCCCTTGACGATGGACTCGTACACCTTGGTACGGCCCTGCACGTCGTCGGACTTGACGGTCAGCATTTCCTGCAGGATGTAGGAAGCGCCGTAGGCTTCCAGCGCCCACACTTCCATCTCGCCGAAACGCTGGCCACCGAATTGCGCCTTGCCGCCCAGCGGCTGCTGCGTGACCAGGGAGTACGGACCGGTCGAACGGGCGTGCATCTTGTCGTCCACCAGGTGGTGCAGCTTCAGGTAGTGCATGTAGCCCACGGTGGTGACGCGTTCAAAGGCGTCGCCGGTGCGGCCGTCGTACAGCTGGGCCTGGGTGCGCGTCGCGGTCAGGCCCTTGGCCCGGGCGATGTCGTCCGGGTAGGCCAGCTGGAGCATGTCCATGATTTCCTGCTCCGAGGCACCGTCGAACACCGGCGAGGCGAACGGCACACCACGGGTCAGCTCTTCGGCCATCGCCCGCAGTTCGTCGTCGTTCAGCGCAGACAGGTCTTCCTTGCGGCCGGCCGTGTTGTACATCTGCTCCAGGAAACCCCGCACTTCCGACATGGCGGCTTCGCGCTGCAGCATGTCGCCGATGCGCTGGCCCAGGCCCTTGCCGGCCCAGCCCAGGTGGACTTCCAGCACCTGACCGATGTTCATGCGCGAAGGCACGCCGAGCGGGTTGAGCACGATGTCCACCGGCGTGCCGTCGGCCAGGTGGGGCATGTCCTCCACCGGGGTGATCTTGGAGACCACGCCCTTGTTGCCGTGGCGGCCGGCCATCTTGTCGCCGGGCTGCAGGCGGCGCTTGACGGCCAGGTAGACCTTGACCATCTTGAGCACGCCAGCGGGCAGCTCGTCGCCCTGCGTGAGCTTCTTGCGCTTCTCTTCGAACGCGAGGTCGAAGCTGTGGCGGGTCTGCTCCATCGAGTTCTTGATCGACTCCAGCTGGGCGGCGACGTCGTCGTCGGCCGGGCGGATGTCGAACCAGTGGTACTTCTCGACCTCGTCCAGGTAGGCCTTGTCGATCTTGCTGCCCTTGGCCAGCTTCTTCGGGCCGCCGTTCGCGGTCTTGCCGGTCAGCAGCTTCTCGATGCGGTCAAACGCGTCGGCTTCCACGATGCGCAGCTGGTCGTTCAGGTCCAGGCGGAAACGCTTGAGTTCGTCGTCGATGATCTGCTGGGCGCGCTTGTCGCGTGTGATGCCTTCGCGGGTGAAGACCTGCACGTCGATCACGGTGCCTTGTGAACCCTGGTCCACGCGCAGCGAGGTGTCTTTCACGTCGCTGGCTTTTTCGCCGAAGATGGCGCGCAGCAGTTTCTCTTCCGGCGTCAGCGTGGTCTCGCCCTTGGGCGTGACCTTGCCCACCAGCACGTCGCCGGGCAGCACTTCGGCGCCCACGTAGATGATGCCGGAGTCGTCCAGGCGGTTGAGCTGCTGCTCGGCCAGGTTGGGAATGTCGCGGGTGATTTCTTCCGCGCCCAGCTTGGTGTCGCGCGCCATCACCACCAGTTCCTCGATGTGGATCGAGGTGTAGCGGTCTTCGGCCACCACGCGCTCGGAGATCAGGATCGAGTCTTCGAAGTTGTAGCCGTTCCAGGGCATGAAGGCGATCAGCATGTTCTGGCCGATCGAGATCTCACCCAGGTCGGTCGAAGCGCCGTCGGCGATCACGTCGCCCTTGCCCAGCTTGTCGCCCTTCTTGACGATGGGACGCTGGTGGATGTTGGTGTTCTGGTTGGAACGCTGGTACTTGATCAGGTTGTAGATGTCCACACCGACTTCACCAGCCACGGCTTCGGCGTCGTTGACGCGGATCACGATGCGGGTCGCGTCCACGTAATCGACCACGCCACCGCGCTTGGCGGTGACCACGGTGCCGGAGTCGATCGCGGCCACGCGCTCGATGCCGGTGCCGACCATCGGCTTTTCCGGGCGCAGCACGGGCACGGCCTGGCGCGACATGTTGGCGCCCATCAGCGCGCGGTTGGCGTCGTCGTGCTCCAGGAAGGGCACCAGCGAAGCGGCCACCGAGACGATCTGCGCCGGCGACACGTCCATGTACTGGATGGTGTCGGCCGGGGTCAGGATCGACTCGCCTTTTTCACGCGCCGAGATCAGCTCGCCGGTGAGTTTGCCGTCCTTGTCCAGGGCCGCGTTGGCCTGGGCGATGACGTACTTGCCTTCTTCAATGGCCGACAGGTAGTCGATCTCGTTCGTCACCTTGGCATCGATCACGCGGCGGTACGGGGTTTCGATGAAACCGTACTCGTTCAGGCGCGCGTACAGGGCCAGCGAGTTGATCAGGCCGATGTTCGGGCCTTCGGGCGTTTCGATCGGGCAGACGCGACCGTAGTGCGTCACGTGCACGTCGCGCACCTCGAAACCAGCGCGCTCGCGCGTCAAGCCGCCCGGGCCCAGGGCCGACACGCGGCGCTTGTGGGTGATCTCGGCCAGCGGGTTGGTCTGGTCCATGAACTGCGAGAGCTGCGAGGCGCCGAAGAACTCCTTCAGGGCCGCGGAAATCGGCTTGGAGTTGATCAGGTCGTGCGGCATCAGCGGCTCTTGCTCGGCCTGGCCCAGACGCTCCTTGACAGCCTTCTCGATGCGCGCCAGACCGGTGCGGTACTGGTTCTCAGCCAGTTCGCCGACGCAGCGCACGCGGCGGTTGCCCAGGTGGTCGATGTCATCGACTTCGCCGCGGCCGTTGCGCAGGTCCACCAGAATCTTGACCACGGCCAGGATGTCTTCGTTGGACAGCACCATGGCGCCGGTGGATTCATCGCGGCCCACGCGGGCGTTGAACTTCATGCGGCCCACGCGCGACAGGTCGTAGGTGTCCGGGTTGTAGAACAGGCGGTGGAACAGGGCCTGCACGGCGTCTTCGGTCGGCGGCTCGCCGGGGCGCATCATGCGGTAGATGGCCACGCGCGCGGCAAACTCGTCGGCGGTTTCGTCGGCCCGCAGGGTCTGACTGATGTAGGCGCCCTGGTCCAGCTCGTTGGTGTAGAGGCACTGCAGGTCCTGCACACCCGAAGTGCGCAGTTTCTTCAGCAGGGCCTCGGTCAGCTCTTCGTTGGCCTTGGCAATGATCTCGCCGGTGTCGGCGTCCACGATGTTGCGGGCCACCACGCGGCCGATCATGAAGTCTTCGGGCACGCTGATGTGCGTGGTGCCGGACTGTTCCATTTCACGGGTGTGGCGCACGGTGATGCGCTTGTCCTTGGCGACCACGACCTTGCCGGCCTTGTCGGTGATGTCAAAGCGGGCCACCTCGCCGCGCAGGCGCTCGGGCACAAAGGCCATCTGGGCGCCGCTGTCCATGACACGGAAGTGGTCGTTGACGAAGAAGTTCGCCAGGATGGCTTCCGGCGTCAGGCCGATGGCCTTGAGCAGGATGGTGACCGGCATCTTGCGACGGCGGTCGACGCGGAAGAACAGCACGTCCTTGGGGTCGAATTCGAAGTCCAGCCAGGATCCGCGGTACGGAATGATGCGGGCCGAGAACAGCAGCTTGCCCGAGCTGTGCGTCTTGCCCTTGTCGTGTTCGAAGAACACACCGGGCGAGCGGTGCAGCTGGGACACGATCACGCGCTCGGTGCCGTTGATGATGAAGGATCCCTTGTCGGTCATCAGGGGCACTTCGCCCATGTAGACCTCCTGCTCCTTGACCTCCTTGATCACCTTGGACTGCGCGGTCGA
>PNMH01000152.1 GCA_013823505.1 Polaromonas sp.
GAAGACCTGCCCGATCTGGCCCACGCACTGCTGCGTCGCATCTGCGCCGAATCGGGCCAGGCCGCCCCAGCGCTCTCGCCCGGCGCGTTGAACTGGCTGCAGTCCTGCGAGCTGCCGGGCAACGTGCGCGAACTGGAGAATCTGCTGCAGCGCGCGCTGGCACTCAGCAACGGCGCGGCGCTGCAGCCGGAGGACTTTGGCGAACCCGGTGATCACCCGCTGGCCGAGGTTTCGGTTTTGCTGCCCACCACAACCGAAACCCTGCCCGACGCAACGGCCCCGGTGGGGAGCCGCATCCCGCCCGACCTGCAAACCTACCTGGACGAACAGGAGCGCCAGGTGCTGCTCCAGGCATTGAAGGAAACCGACTTCAACCGCACCGCAGCAGCGGCCCGGCTGGGCCTGAACCTGCGCCAGATGCGTTACCGCATCCAGCGCCTGGGCATCGCCATGCCTTCGGGCAGCGACGATGAAGCCTGAACCATCGAGGACCGGGACCTGGGAGGGTGGCTGGCTGCAGGCTGCCCGCCATTGCCCCTCGCCCAACTTCGGCCCGCGCCCGGCTGGCGCGCACACCGACCTGATCGTCATCCACTCCATCAGCCTGCCGCCGGGCGTGTATGGCGGACCCGAGGTGGAGCAACTCTTCACCAACACGCTGGACTGGGACGCCCACCCTTACTTCCAGCAGATCCGCGGCATGGAAGTCTCGGCGCACTTCTTCATTCGCCGCGATGGCGAACTGGTGCAATTCGTGGATGCCGGTGCGCGCGCCTGGCATGCAGGTGCATCGTGCTGGCGCGGGCGCGACAATTGCAACGACGATTCCATCGGCATCGAGCTCGAAGGCCTGGAGGGCGAACGCTTCGAGAGCGCCCAGTACGACACGCTCGCGCGCCTGTGCGCCAGCCTGGCCGCGCACTACCCGATCACCCATGTGGCAGGCCACGAGCACGTCGCTCCCGGCCGCAAACAGGACCCGGGTGCAGGCTTCGAATGGCCGCGCTTACAACAAAGCCTGGACTGGGCCGATGCGTGTTTCCCCCAAGGCACCTCCCCGTCAGGCGGCAGCGTTGCCTGAGCCACGCAGCGCCAGACCCACGCGCACGGCGCGACACATCACAACGGCGCGGATCGCCGCGGCAAAACCATCGGCAGGCCGCGTCGGCTCTACCGTCTCATCCACAACACGAGGCAAACCAAGGCAGCGCCAGGCATTGCATGCACAGCATCCTGCGCGCGGCCATGGTGGTGTTTTTCCCAGACAAAACAGCCGCGCTATGCGGAGACCGACTTTTTGCGCAAACACTACAGGTAGTGGCTTGAAGGCATCTCGCACACCAGATATAGTGTGTACTGCGCGTTGAGGTCGTCCGGTCCAAGGACCCCTGCCACAGCCCCGACGACCCCGAGCAGACCCCGCCCAGAGCGCGGTGGGTCCAACACCCGGACCACCCTGCATCGCAGCCGGCT
Source organism: Polaromonas sp. (assembly GCA_013823505.1). The sequence continues at coordinate 1,474 of PNMH01000152.1, forward strand.
TCATGCGCGCACAGCCATCCCACAAAACAAACGCCAGAGGAACCATGCTGACCACCCACTCCCCCGTCACCTCCGTCACTTCGTCAGCGATGCTGTCCGCCGGTCCGACCGGCGCTGCCTCGCGAGACGGCGCCAGCTCGGTGTTCGCCCATTACCAGATCATCCGACGCAACGGCGGGGTGGTCCCGTTCGAGCCGAGCAAGATCGCGGTGGCGCTGATGAAAGCGTTTCTGGCGGTGCACGGCACCCAGGGCGCGGCGTCGGCCAGCGTGCGCGAGACGGTGGACGCACTGACACAGAACGTGGTCCGCGCCCTGATGCGCTCGCGCCCGGGCGGCGGCACCTTCCACATCGAAGACGTGCAGGACCAGGTCGAGCTCGGCCTGATGCGCAGCGGCCACCACGAAGTGGCCCGTGCCTATGTGCTCTACCGCGAGCGCCGCACCCAGGAGCGCGCCCACCAGGCCGAAACCGCCAAACCGGCCGAAGCCTTGCTGCACGTGATGGACGGCGGCCAGCGCGTTCCGCTGGACCTGAACCGCCTGCAGCACCTGATCGAAGACGCCTGCAAGGGCCTGGGCAAGGACGTCAAGGCCGACCCCATCGTCGCCGAAACCAAGCGCAACCTGTACGACGGCGTACCGATCGAAGAGGTCTACAAAGCGTCCATCCTGGCGGCGCGCACCCTGATCGAGAAAGACCCGGACTACACCTACGCCACCGCGCGCCTGCTGCTGCACACCATCGTCAAGGAAGTGATCGGCGAAGAAGTCCCGTCCAGCGAGATGGGCGCCCGCTACGCCGACTACTTTCCCGCAATTCATCAAGAAGGGTGTGCAGAACGAACTGCTCGACGAGAAGCTGCAGCAGTTCGATCTGGCCCGCCTGGGTGCAGCGCTCAAGCCCGAGCGCGACCTGCAGTTCGACTACCTCGGCCTGCAGACCCTGTACGACCGCTACTTCCTGCATGTGCGCAAGACCCGCATCGAACTGCCGCAGGCCTTCTTCATGCGCGTGGCCATGGGGCTGGCGCTCAACGAGATCGACCGCGAAGCGCGCGCCATCGAGTTCTACGAGGTGCTGTCCTCGTTCGACTTCATGTCGTCCACGCCCACGCTGTTCAACGCCGGCACGCTGCGCTCCCAGCTCTCCAGCTGCTACCTGACCACCGTGCCCGACGACCTGGACGGCATCTACGAGTCGATCAAGGAAAACGCGCTGCTGTCCAAGTTCGCTGGCGGGCTGGGCAACGACTGGACCCGCGTGCGCGCGCTGGGCGCCCACATCAAGGGCACCAACGGCGAGTCGCAAGGCGTGGTGCCCTTCCTCAAGGTGGTCAACGACACTGCGGTGGCGGTGAACCAGGGTGGCAAGCGCAAGGGCGCTGTATGCACCTACCTCGAAACCTGGCACCTGGACATCGAAGAATTCCTGGAGCTGCGCAAGAACACCGGCGACGACCGCCGCCGCACGCACGACATGAACACGGCGAACTGGATTCCCGACCTGTTCATGAAGCGCGTGATGGAAAAGGGCGAGTGGAGCCTGTTTTCACCCAACGACGTGCCGGACCTGCACGACCTGTTTGGCGCCGAATTCGAGACGGCCTACGTGGCCTACGAAGCCAAGGCCGCGCGCGGCGAGATCAAGCCGTACCGCAAGCTGCCCGCCACCGACCTGTGGCGCAAGATGCTGTCGATGCTGTTCGAGACCGGCCACCCCTGGATCACCTTCAAGGACGCCTGCAACGTCCGCTCTCCGCAGCAGCACGCCGGCGTGGTGCACAGCTCCAACCTCTGCACCGAGATCACGCTCAACACCAGCGACACCGAGACCGCGGTCTGCAACCTCGGCTCAATCAACCTGCTCAGGCACATCAAGGACGGCGGCGTCGATCATCAGAAGCTGCAGAAGACCATCACCACCGCGATGCGCATGCTCGACAACGTGATCGACATCAACTACTACGCGGTCAAGAAGGCGCGCGACTCCAACCTGCGCCACCGCCCGGTGGGTCTGGGCATCATGGGTTTCCAGGACGCGCTGTACGAACTGCGCATTCCCTATGCGTCCAACGACGCGGTGGAGTTCGCCGACCGCTCGATGGAAGCCGTCTGCTACCACGCCTACTGGGCCTCCACCGAACTGGCCCGCGAGCGCGGCCGCTACGCCAGCTACAAGGGCTCGCTGTGGGACTTGGGGCTCCTGCCACCCGACACGCTGGACCTGCTCTCCCGCGAGCGTGGCGGCTATGTGGACGTGGACCGTTCCAGCAGCCTGGACTGGGACGCGCTGCGCCAGAAGATCGCGCAGGACGGCATGCGCAACTCCAACTGCGTGGCCATCGCCCCCACCGCCACCATTTCCAACATCATCGGCGTGGACGCGTCGATCGAGCCCTGCTTCGGCAACCTCTCGGTCAAGTCCAACCTGTCGGGCGAGTTCACCGTCATCAACAGCTACCTGGTGAAAGACCTCAAGCGCCTGGGCCTGTGGGACGACGTGATGGTCTTGGACCTCAAACACTTCGACGGTTCGCTGCGCTCCATCGACCGCGTGCCGAACGAAGTGAAGGCGCTCTACGCCACCGCGTTTGAAGTGGAACCGCTGTGGCTGGTGGAAGCCGCGGCACGGCGCCAGAAGTGGATCGACCAGGCACAGAGCCTGAACATCTACATGGCCGGCGCCTCGGGCAAGAAGCTCGACGACACCTACAAGCTGGCGTGGCTGCGCGGCCTCAAGACCACCTACTACCTGCGCACCACCTCTGCCACACAAGCCGAAAAATCCACGGGACGCGCAGGACAGCTGAACGCGGTATCGGTGCACGGACATGACGCGGCGATGAGCGCAGCCACTGCGGCTGCGTTGGGTGCCGAGCCGGCCACCGACATCAAGTTCTGTGCGATCGACGACCCCGGTTGCGAGGCCTGCCAATGACCTCTGCGCGCGATGCATGCACGTGTTGTGGTGTTCAAGGTCGCGCATTCGATGCGACACCGCAACACAAAACATTCACCACGCACATGAGTCCTTTGCATTTCATGCCGACACTTCGATAATCCACCGAATTGGACACACCTATGCTGACCTGGGACGATCAAGTTACCCCCTCCTCGAAGCCCGCATCGATTCCCCTGCCACCTCACATGCCGGGTGTGCAAGCGTCACTGTCCCCCACCTCCGTTCACAAGCCCGCTGCTGCCAACCTGCCTGCGGCTTCGCACCGCATCAACGCGGCCGACAAGCGCATCATCAACGGCAAGACCGACGTCAACCAGCTCGTTCCCTTCAAGTACAAGTGGGCCTGGGAAAAATACCTGGCCACCTGCGCCAACCACTGGATGCCGCAGGAAGTGAACATGAGCCGCGACATCGCGCTCTGGAAAGACCCCAACGGCCTGACCGAAGACGAGCGCCGCATCGTCAAGCGCAACCTCGGCTTCTTCACCACCGCCGACTCGCTGGCCGCCAACAACATCGTGCTCGGCACCTACCGCCACATCACCGCGCCCGAGTGCCGCCAGTTCCTGTTGCGCCAGGCCTTCGAGGAAGCCATCCACACCCACGCCTACCAGTACATCGTGGAGTCGCTGGGTCTGGACGAGTCCGAAATTTTCAGCGCCTACCTGGAAGTCCAGTCGATCCGTGACAAAGATGAATTCCTGCTGCCGTTCATCAACGCGATCATGGACCCGCACTTCAACACCGGCTCCCCCGAGAACGACCAGACCCTGCTGAAAAGCCTGATCGTCTTCGCCTGTCTGATGGAAGGCCTGTTCTTCTACGTCGGCTTCACACAGATCCTGGCGCTGGGCCGCCAGAACAAGATGACCGGTGCCGCCGAGCAGTACCAGTACATCCTGCGCGACGAGTCCATGCACTGCAACTTCGGCATCGATCTGATCAACGCGATCAAGATGGAGAACCCGATGCTGTGGACGCCGGCATTCAAGGCCGAGATCAAGGCGCTGTTCGAGAAGGCGGTCGAGCTCGAATACCGCTACGCCGAAGACACCATGCCGCGCGGCGTGCTCGGCATGAACGCGTCCATGTTCAAAGGCTATCTGCGCTACATCGCCAACCGGCGCGCCACACAAATCGGTCTGGAGCCGCTGTACCCGAACGAGGAAAACCCGTTTCCCTGGATGAGCGAAATGATCGACCTCAAGAAGGAGCGCAATTTCTTCGAGACCCGCGTGATCGAATACCAGTCGGGAGGGGCGCTGTCCTGGGACTAAAGGACGCCCTGTCTTGCACAACATGGACACCGATTCACAAAGCCCTGCCCCAGACACTCCGGTGTCCGGGGCAGGGCTTTGTCACAAGATTCAAGGTCTTGGTGCCAACCGTGGATGCATCCACGGCGCCAGGGCCCTGAATCACTTCTGCGGTCAAAGCCCGCGTGAAGTGCTCTTTGCAACTTGATCAAGGAGAAAACAATGGCAACTGCGAAAAAAACCCCGGCCAAAAAGGCCGCTGTGAAGAAGGCCGCTGCTCCGGCGAAGAAGGCCGCTGCCCCTAAGAAGGCCGCTGCTCCGGCGAAGAAGGCCGCTGCCCCTAAGAAGGCCGCTGCTCCGGCGAAG
>PNMH01000153.1 GCA_013823505.1 Polaromonas sp.
AGCAGGTCGCCTGCATGTTCGCCCACGATGGTCACGCCCAGGATACGGTCTTTGCCCGGCACGGTCAGCACCTTGACGAATCCGTGTGCCGAACCGTCGGCAATGGCGCGGTCCAGGTCGTCAATGCCGTATTTCGTGACTTCGTAAGGGATGTTCTTTTCCCTGGCGTCCTGTTCGTTCAGCCCCACCCGGGCGACCTCGGGCTCGATGAAGGTGGCCCAGGGGATGACCGAGTAGTCGACCTTGAATTTCCTGAAGCTGCCAAACAGAGCATTGACAGCGGCGTACCAGGCCTGATGACTCGCCGTGTGGGTGAACTGGAATGGCCCGGCCACGTCACCCGCGGCAAAGATGTTGGGATAGAGCGTTTCGAGGTACTCGTTGACCACCACCGTGCGCTCGGTGGGTATGCCCAGATCTTCCAGTCCGTAGCCCTGCAGCCGTGCCGATCGGCCGACTGCGCACAGCAAAGTGTCGAACCCGATGCGTTTTTCCTGACCCTGATGTTCCACCACGATGAACTTGTGGTCTCCCTCCCGCTCGCAGCGCAGTGCCTTGTGACCGGTCAGTACATCCACACCGTCGCGTTGCAGCGAATCGCGAGCGAGGTCGGACACCTCCTGGTCCTCCCGGATCATGATCCGGGGCGCCATTTCGATTTGTGTGACCTTTGAGCCTAGGCGCGCGAAACTCTGTGCCAGCTCGCAGCCGATCGGACCACCGCCCAGCACCACCATGCGCGCCGGAGGCGTGTCCAGTTTGGCGAACTCATCCCACAGGGTGTCGCTGGTGACATAGCCCACGTCGTCCAGCCCAGGCAGCGGCGGCACGAAGGGGCGAGCACCCGCGGCGATGACGATGCTGCGGGTGGTCAGGCGTTGGATGCCACCGTCGTTGAGGGTGACTTCGACCGTCCAGGGGTCCACGATTTTGGCGCGACCCTGCAGGACCTCGACACCCAGCCCGGTGTAGCGCTCCACGCTGTCGTGCGGAGCGATCTCGCTGATGACCCGGTGCACCCGCGCCATCACCTGCCGGAAACTGAAGGCCGGTGTGGCAGCCTCCAGTCCATAGTGATCTGCATGGCGCATTTGTTGGGCGAGTTTGGCCGACTTGATCAATGCCTTGCTGGGCACGCAGCCGTAGTTCAGGCAATCGCCACCCATCTTGTGTGCTTCGACCAACGTGACCTTGGCCTTGACGGTGGCCGCGATGTAGGAAGTGACCAGGCCCGCAGCGCCGCCACCGATGACCACCAGATTGCGGTCAAAGGTTTTGGGCCGTTGCCACTTGGCGTAAACGCGCCGGCGTTGCAGGAGACCTAGAGCAGCTTTGGCGATCATGGGGAAGACTCCGAGCAGGATGAAGGACAGCAGAACGCCCGGCGACAAAATACCCGAGAGACTGGAGAGCTGGGCCAGCTGGGTGCCGGCGTTGACGTAGACCAGGGTGCCCGCGAGCATGCCGAGCTGGCTGACCCAGTAGTAGGTGCCCGTGCGGATGGGTGTCAAGCCCATGAGCAGGTTGACCAGGAAAAACGGGAAGACCGGGATCAGGCGCAGCGTGAACAGATACAACGCGCCGTCCTTGGCCATGCCGTCGTTGATGGCCTTGAGGCGGTCGCCAAAACGCGCCTGCACGCTGTCCCGGAGCAAGTAACGCGAGGCCAGAAAAGCCAGTGTGGCGCCCAGGCTGGAGGCGAACGAGACGATCAGCGTGCCGCCGGCCAATCCGAACAGGGCGCCAGCCGCGAGCGTCAGGATCACCGCACCGGGCAGTGACAGAGCTGTGGCCAGCACGTACAGACCGAAGAAACCGAGCGCGGTGGCGATGGGAGAGGCCTGGCGGATGGCTTCGAAGTCTCCCAAGCGGTCCTGCACGGCGGCGAGTGTCAGGTAGCGGTCCAGCCCAAGCAAGAAATAGGCGGCCACCAGCATCGCGACCGTGGCGAGGATCAGAGTTCTTTTCATGCGGCGAAGGCTTCGTGGGTTCAGGCTTTGGCAATCGTTGATTGCCCGAATGCTCTTCAGTCGCTGCCGGGTCCTCTTTCGTTACAGCTGGTTTCGGAGGGCGCGAATTGGTGCTGGCTCCTTATGCGCTGAGCACCACGGGTTCCAGTGAGTCGGACGCGCCGCTGACATGACCTATGGCTGCTGTGTGCAGGTAGCCTGCCGCCTGCAGGGAACGGATGCAGTCGGCTGCCCGGTCGCCCGGCACGCTGGCCAGCAGGCCGCCCGCCGTCTGCGGGTCGAACAGCAGCGGATAGCGCGGGTCTTTGACGAAGTCTTCGGCGTTGCGCAGGGCTCGGCGCAGCCGCACATTGGCCGGCTGCAGCGAGCTGACGATGCCCGCTTCAACGCATTCCAATGCACCATCCAGCAAGGGCAGGGCGCTCAGTTGCAGCTCTGCGTCCACTCCCGAGGGACGGGTCATTTCCACCAGATGCCCCAGCAGGCCGAAACCGGTCAGGTCGGTGCAGGCGGTGGCGCCATGTTCGCGCAGGATCTGCGCGCCGACCTGGTTGGACACCACCATGGATTTCAGCGCCGCATCGATCCAGCGGCCCTTGGCGGCGTGCCGCGCGTGGGCGGCGAACAGCGTGCCGGTGCCGATGGGCTTGGTGAGCAGCAACACGTCACCCGCTTGCATGCCGCCCTTGCGCATGACGCCATCCATGTTCTCGTCGATCAGTCCGTTGATGGCGAAGCCCAGTGCGAGTTCGCGGCCCTCACCGGTGTGCCCACCGACCAAGGCGCAGCCGGCGGCGTTGAGCACCTCGACCGCGCCGGTCATCATTTGCAGCAGCAGGTCTTCCACCTTGGATTCGAGGCCTGGCGGCACGGTGGCGATCGCTGTGGCGGACTGAGGCTCGGCACCCATGGCAAAGATGTCGCCCAACGCGTGATTGGCCGCCACCTTGCCGAACAGGTAAGGGTCGTCGATGAAGCTGCGAAAGAAGTCCACGGTGTGAACCATGGCCTTGCCCGGCGGCACGCGCACCACGGCGGCGTCGTCGGGCGAGTGAAGCCCGATCAGCACGTCGTTGCGCTCGACCGGTTGCAGGCTGCCGAGTGCGCGGGTCAGGATGCTGGCGCCCACCTTGGCGCCGCAACCACCACAGCGCATGGCAATGGCCGAGATGGCCTGGCGGGATTCTTCGGCGCTCAGCGCCAGGCTGCTGGCCGGTGCAGCCGAGGGGGCGGCACCGGGCGCCATGTCTGGCAGCTCGGTGAACTGGCGCATGAAGCGGCGATCGATCCAGTCCTTCCAGGACCAGACCCAGGTACCGGCGAAGCCGATGGAGCCGCGCGAGGCCACGGCGTATCGATTGCCGGTGGAGATCAGTGCCAGCCATTTGCGTTGCGGGTTGAAAGCCACCGTCGGCTGATCGCGCAGGCACAAGCGCAGGTTCTTCACCAGCGGTGGGCCCATGCGCACGGCAAACACACCGGCCTTCTCCAGCGGGCGGTTGGTGAACGAGGCCACATCCCCTGCGGCGAAGATTTTGGGGTCGTCCAGCGTCTGCAACCGGTCGTTGACTTTGACGAAGCCGTGTTCGTCCAGTGCCAGACCGGTGCCTTGCAGCCAGGCCGGCCCACCGGCTTGCGTGACCCACATCGTTTCGTCGGCATCGAAGGTTCGACCGTCGCGCGTGTGCAGGCAACCGGGCGCGACCTGATGCACCTCCGCACGCGTATGCACCGCGACGTGGCGCTCTTTGAGCACGCGGGCAAAGCGCGCGCGTACCCCGGCGTTGTGCGTCGGCAGGATGGAGTCGCCCGCCGTGAGCAACACAAAGTGCAGCCAATCGGGATTGCGCCCCAGCTTTTGCAGCTCGCTGCGCAGCCGGTACTGCATCGACAGCACCAGTTCAACCCCGCCCGCACCGCCGCCGACCACCGCGATCGTGAATCGATCGCGCAGCAGGCGCACGCGCTCGAGCAGATTCAGCCAGCGGAGGTTGAAGTGGGCGATGGGCTTCACGGGCACTGCGTGTGCTTGCGCGCCTTTCACCTGGCGCACATTGGGTGTGGAGCCGATGTTGATGGAGAGCAGGTCGTACGGCACCGAGGGCCGGTCCTTCATGAGCACACGCTGGTTGGACCGATCGAGGCCCGTCACTTCACCATGGATGAAGCGCGCTCCGGCAAACGAGGCCAGACGGCCCAGGTCGATGTGCACCTCGTCAAAGCTGTAGTGGCCCGAGATGTAGCCAGGCAGCATGCCGGAGTAAGGCGTGTCGATGTCGGTGCAGATGAGGGTGATGCGCAGGCCAGACTCGGGTTGCATGGCGAGCATGCGCAGCACGACAACGTGGCTGTGGCCCCCTCCGACGAGAACAAGGTCGCGCAGGATCGGTTGTTCGGAAACTTGCATGGAGGAAAGTTGAGTCGGTGAACGTCGAAGCCCTCTTCGGACGTTATGGGCCGTCATTTGAGCGGGATCGCGTCAGCCCGGCGCCCCTTGCCGGACCAAGCGGCTGCGGCCAAGCGAACGCCGCCCGTTGGTGCACCGACGACGCCGCCTGCGCTCAGGCGGTCAAACGGGCGTTTTGCGGGAACATGACTGCCCGTGCCTCTTCGTCCATCTCGGCCTTGAAGGCGTGCTTGGCCTTGAGAGCTTCGGCACGCTGAGCGGCCGGACGGGTGTTGATCTCATCGAGCAGGCGCTTGACGTTGGGCAACTGCTCCCACGCGGCGGCCCCGAGCACAAACGGCACGGCGCGCGCCCAGCCCCAGACAGCCATGTCGACCAGGGTGTAGGTCTCGCCGAGCATGTAGCGATGCTGGGCCAGTTGCTGGTCGATGATCTTCCAGTGGCGCCAGGCTTCGAAGTCGTAGCGGTTGACCGCATAGGCCTTGGGCTCGGGGGCAAAGTGTTTGAAATGAACCGCCTGCCCGGAATACGGGCCGACCCCGGTGGCGACGAACATTAACCAAGACAGCATCTGTGCACGGGCCTCGGGCGTGTCTGGCGGCAGGAACTGGCCGGACTTCTCCGCCAGATACAGTAGGATGGCATTGCTGTCGAACACCACCGCGTCGCCGTCGACCAGGGCCGGCGTTTTCGCGTTGGGATTGATCGCCGTGAACGCGGCCTCGTGCTGCTCGCCCTTGCGCGTATCCACCGGCACCAGTTCGTAGGGCAGTCCGGTTTCTTCGAGCAACAGCGCGACCTTGGCCGGGTTGGGAGAGGGGTGGTAGTAGAACTTGATCATGAAGGTCTCCGTGGCAATGAGTGGGTGGTCTGAGCGGTGTCGGGCCGCTGGATGGCTCAGCCGGCTGCTGGCGACAGCTTGTCTTGGGTGCGTGTGTCGAAGTCCTGGGCGTCATGCCTCTCGTGCAGCTGCTCTTCTGCTGGACCCCAGTTGCGGTTGACCATGCGCCCGCGGCGAACCGCCGGTCGCGCAGCGATTTCTTGGGCCCAGCGTTGGACGTTTGTATAGGTCTGTACCTGCAGGAATTCGGCCGCGTTGTAGAGATGACCCAGCACCAGCGCACCGTACCAGGGCCACACTGCGATGTCAGCGATGCTGTAGTCGTCACCGCCCAGGTGGCGACATTGCGCCAGGCGTCGGTCGAGGACGTCGAGCTGGCGCTTGGTTTCCATGGTGAAGCGGTCGATCGGGTACTCAAACTTGGCCGGCGCATAGGCGTAGAAATGGCCGAAGCCGCCGCCTAGGTAAGGGGCGCTGCCCATCTGCCAGAAAAGCCATGACAGCGCTTCGGTGCGTGCGGCTGGATCTTCGGGCAGCAGCGCATTGAATTTGGTAGCCAGGTACAGCAGGATGTTCCCTGACTCGAACACACGCTGCGGCACCGCTGCGCTGCGGTCGAGCAACGCCGGGATTTTCGAGTTGGGGTTGACGGCCACAAAGCCCGAGCCGAATTGGTCGCCTTCGGAGATGCGGATCAGCCAGGCGTCGTATTCAGCGCCGCGGTGGCCCATGGCCAACAACTCTTCGAGCATCACGGTCACCTTCACACCGTTCGGCGTGGCTAGCGAGTACAGCTG
>PNMH01000154.1 GCA_013823505.1 Polaromonas sp.
GCTTTGATGAAGGCGGCGCGGGCGTCGTCGCCCTTGAGCTGGGGCACGGCTTCGGGCGCGCAGGGCAGGCCCTGGGTCTGCATGAAGTCGGCCAGTTTCTGCACGGCGGCGTCCAGCTTTTCAATCACCACGGGCGCTTTGTCCACCAGCCAGATCTTGCGTTCTTCCTCGGTCGCGTTCTCGCCCGAGAACAGGGCGATGGCCGCGTCCACGCTGTCTTGCTGCTGGCGGAAGTCGAGGATGTTGCCGTAGGGCTTGCTGCCGTTGAGCACGCGGTTGGTGCGCGAGAAGGCTTGAATGAGCCCGTGGTACTTGAGGTTCTTGTCCACGTACAGCGTGTTCAGGTACTTGCTGTCAAAGCCGGTGAGCAGCATGTCGACCACTATTGCGATGTCGATCTTCTTGGCGGCGGGGAAATCGGCGTTGGGCCACTGCTGGTCTTTGATGCGCTTTTGCACGTCCTGGTAGTACAGGTCGAATTCGCCAATGCTGTGGTTGCTGCCGTAGCGCGCGTTGTAGTGGGCCAGGATGGCCTTGAGGGCGTCCTTCTTCTTGTCGGGCTCAACCTCGTTGTCGGCCTTTTCCTGCGGCAGATCTTGCTGCAACTGGTTCACGTCGGCGTTGCCTTCGGCCGGGGGCGAGAACACGCAGGCGATGTTGAGTGGCTGAAAGTCGGGGTCGGCCGCCCTTTTGGCTTTTTGCAGTTCATCGAACAGACCGTGGTATTCGATGGCGTCGTTGATGCTGGCGGTGGCCAGCACGGCGTTGAAGCGGCGGCCGGCGGTGGCGGTGTCGTGTTTGGCCAGGATGGCTTCGATCACGGCCTTTTTGGCCAGCGGTTCGCCGGGCTTGGGCGGGGGAACCTTGGTGTTGTGGCCCTCCGGCTTGTAATAGTCCACGTGGAAGCGCAGCACATTGGTGTCTTCAATCGCGTGGGTGATGGTGTAGGCGTGCAGTTCCTTCTGGAACAGGTCTTTGGTGGTCTTGAACTGGCCTTCTTCGCCTTCGAACTGCTTGGCGGTGGCGTTCTTCTCGAAGATGGGCGTGCCGGTGAAACCGAAGAGCTGCGCCTTGGGGAAGAAGGTCTTGATGGCTTCGTGGTTGTCGCCAAACTGGGAGCGGTGGCATTCGTCGAAGATGAAGACGATGCGCTTGTCGCTCAGCGGTTCGAGCTGTTCTTTGTAGGTGGCCTGGCCGCTTTTGCTGCGCTGCTTGTTGCGCTTGCTGGTCTCAATCAGCGCCAGGCCCAGCTTCTGGATGGTGGTGACGATGACTTTGTCGGCGTAGTCGCTTGAGAGCAGGCGGCGCACCAGCGCGCCGGTGTTGGTGTTCTCTTCGACGCAGCCTTCCTGGAAGCGGTTGAATTCTTCGCGGGTCTGGCGGTCCAGGTCTTTGCGGTCCACCACAAAGAGGCATTTTTCGATGTCCGGGTTGTCCTTGAGCAGGGTGGACGCCTTGAAGGACGTGAGCGTTTTGCCGCTGCCGGTGGTGTGCCAGATGTAGCCGTTGCCGCCGTTCTGGTGGATGCAGTCCACGATGGCCTTGACCGCGTACACCTGGTAGGGCCGCATCATCAGCAGCTTCTGCTCGCTGGCCACCAGCACCATGTAGCGGCTGATGGCTTCGCCCAGCGTGCATTTGGGCAGGAAGGTCTCGGCGAAGTGGTCGAGGTGGGTGATCTTCTTGTTGGCCTCGTCGGCAAACTGGTAGATGGGCAGGAAGCGCTCGTCGGCGTTGAAGGCAAAGTGCCGTGCGTTGTTGTTGGCGAAGTACCAGGTGTCGGTGCGGTTGCTGACGATGAACAGTTGCAGGAAGCACAGCAGCGTCTTGCTGTAGCCGTTGCCCGGGTCGTTCTTGTACTCAACGATCTGCTCCATGGCGCGCTTAGGGCTGATGCCCAGCGTCTTGAGCTCGATCTGCACGCAGGGCACACCGTTGATGAGGATGAGAACGTCGTAGCGGTGGTGGCTGTAGTCGGTGTTGATGCGCAGCTGGTTGACGACCTCGAAGCTGTTCTTGCACCAGTCCTTGATGTTGACCAGGGTGTAGTTCAACGGGGTGCCGTCGTCGCGGACGAAGGTGTTGCGCTCGCGCAGGGTGCGGGCGGCGGTGTACACGTCGGGCGTGACGATCTCGTCGAGCAGGCGGGTGAATTCACCATCGGACAGGTTGACGCGGTTCAGCGTTTCGAACTTTTCGCGAAAGTTGCGCTCCAGCGCGGCCCGGTCTCGGATGTCGGGGCGGTACTCGTACTTGAGGCTCTGGAGCTTGCCGATGAAGCCGTACTCGATCTGATCCTCTTTGACGGCCTTGGGCGGTGCGTCAGGCGGTAGATCGTAGGTGGACTTGGATATAGGCATGGGTGTGCAGCGGGCGGGTCGACGGGCTGTATGGCAGCTCGTTTTCGTGTTGGTCAAGATTGTGACCGCTTCGCTGTCGACGGTCGCTACTTGCGGCACAGCCCATCCGCCCCCGCATACGCCACCCGGCGTACAGACGCCCTCCAGGGTTCTCCCTAGCATCCGCTTGTCCGCTGAAATCCGCCTTGCCAGGTGGTGCGGCGGCAGACATCACCCCTCAACCGGATCTGCTCAAACCCCTGGAGAAGCGCCATGCAACCACGTCACACCACGCGTCGATTCACCCTCAAAGCCCTGACGGTCGCCACCGCCCTGGGCGCCTTTGGCATCACCGCCCACGCGCAAAGCACCATCAAGGTCGGTGTGCTGCACAGCCTGTCGGGCACCATGGCGATTTCGGAAACCGTGCTGAAAGACGTGGCCCTGATGGCCATCGACGAGATCAACGCCAAGGGTGGCGTGCTGGGCAAGAAGATCGAACCCGTGGTGGTCGATCCGGCTTCCAACTGGCCGCTGTTTGCCGAGAAGGCCAAGCAGCTGATCGACCAGGACAAGGTGGCGGTGGTGTTCGGCTGCTGGACCAGCGTGAGCCGCAAGTCGGTGCTGCCGGTGTTTGAAGAAAAGAACAAGCTGCTGTTCTACCCGGTGCAGTACGAGGGCGAGGAGCTCAGCGCCAACGTGTTCTACACCGGTGCCGCGCCCAACCAGCAGGCCATTCCGGCCGTGGAGTACCTGATGAGCAAGGACGGCGGCAGCGCCAAGCGCTTCGTGCTGCTGGGCACCGACTACGTGTACCCCCGCACCACCAACAAGATCCTGCGCGCCTTCCTCAAGAGCAAGGGCATCCCGGAGGGCGACATCATGGAGGAGTACACCCCCTTCGGTCACTCGGACTACCAGACCATCATCGCCAACATCAAGAAGTTCGCTTCTGCGGGCAAGAAGACGGCGGTGATCTCCACCATCAACGGCGACTCCAACGTGCCGTTCTACAAGGAACTGGGCAACGCCGGTCTGTCGGCCAAGCAGGTGCCGGTGGTGGCCTTCTCGGTGGGTGAAGAAGAGCTGCGCGGCGTGGACACCAAGCCGCTGGTGGGCCATCTGGCGGCCTGGAACTACTTCATGTCGATCAAGAACCCGACCAACGCCGCGTTCATCAAAAAGTGGAGCGACTACGCCAAGGCCAAGAACATCCCCGGCCACAAGGACAAGCCGCTCACCAACGACCCGATGGAAGCCACCTACATCGGCATCCACATGTGGGCGCAGGCGGTTGCAAAGGCCAAGAGCACCGACACCGACAAGGTGCGCGCGGCGATGTACGGCCAGACCTTCAAGGCACCGGGTGGCTTCACCTCCACCATGGACACCAACCACCACCTGCACAAACCGGTGTTCATCGGCGAGATCCGGGCCGACGGCCAGTTCAACGTGGTGTGGAAGACCAAGGGTCCGGTGGTGGCCGACCCATGGAGCGACTTCATCGCCGAGAACAAGGGCAAGGCCAACGTACCTCTGAAGAAGTAAGCGGGAGACGTGATGCGCTGGCTGCGAACCTGTTTTGCCCTGTTGTGCCTGATCGGTGCAGCCAGTGCGCACGCACTCACCCCGGCCGATGCCCTGGCGCTGGCCGCGGGCGATGGTGACGAGCGCATCGAGGCGCTCAACCGCCTGAGCGTGGACCCCGACGCGAAGGCGCTGGCGCTGATCCAGGCCCTGTCCAGCGACGCCGTCAAGGTGCAGGGTGAGCAGGTGCTCATCGTGGCCGACGACGGCAGCGCCACCGACGCCGTGACCGGCGCTGTGGTCACTCTTTCTGACCAGGCCGAGGACGCCATGGTCAACAACCGCCTGCGCGGCGCGCTGGAAGCTGCAGCCGCGCTGCGCGACGTGTTCGGCAGCGACGTGGTGCGCCAGCGCGAGGCGGCCGCCCTGCTGCAGCGCAGCGCCTTCCAGGAGCCCGACGCCGCGGCCCTGCCGGTGCTGGAGAAGGCCCTGGCCGGCCAGCTGGACGAACAGGCCCGGGCCAGCCTGGAACAGGCGCGCGCCGCCATGCAGCTGGCCAGCGAAGACGAGGCGCAGCGCCTGGCCGCCGCCCAGACCTTGGCCGACATGGGCCAGCGGGCCCTGCGGCCGCTGTTGCTGCAGCAGCTGGAGGCCGAAACCAGCCCGGCGGTCAAGGCCGAGTTGCAGGCCGCCCTGGCCGCGCTGGACCGCAAGCTGGCGGTGGCGAATGGTTTGTCGCAGGCCTTCACCGGCATCAGCCTGGGCAGCATCCTGCTGCTGGCGGCGCTGGGCCTGGCCATCACCTACGGGCTGATGGGCGTGATCAACATGGCGCACGGCGAACTGATCATGATCGGCGCCTACGCCACCTGGCTGGTGCAGACCTTGTTCAAGGAAGCGTTTCCCGGCCTGTTCGACTGGTACCTGCTGGCAGCGCTGCCGGTGGCTTTCCTCACCGCCGCCCTGGTGGGCGCGGCCATGGAGCGCACCGTGATCCGCTTTCTGTACGGTCGCCCGCTGGAAACGCTGCTCGC
Source organism: Polaromonas sp. (assembly GCA_013823505.1). The sequence goes on from PNMH01000154.1 coordinate 4,901, forward strand.
CACCTGGGGCATCAGCCTGGTGCTGATGCAGGGCGTGCGCAGCCTGTTTGGCGCGCAGAACGTGGGCGTGGAAAACCCGAGCTGGATGAGCGGCAGCGTCACGCTCATGGGCAGTCTCACGCTGCCCTGGAACCGCATCATCATCATCGCCTTTGCCGCTGCGGTGCTGATCGGTGTCACGCTGCTGATCACCCGCACGCGGCTCGGTCTCTTTGTGCGCGGCGTCACGCAGAACCGCCCGATTGCGAGCTGCATGGGCGTGAACACCGCGCGCATCGACACCTACGCTTTCGCACTCGGCTCCGGCATCGCCGGCATGGCGGGCTGCGCGCTGAGCCAGATCGGCAACGTCGGCCCCGACCTCGGCCAGAACTACATCGTGGACTCGTTCATGGTGGTGGTGCTCGGCGGCGTGGGCCAGCTCGCGGGCACGGTGTACGCCGCGCTCGGCCTGGGCCTGCTGAACAAGTTCATTGAAGGCTGGGCCGGTGCGGTGCTGGCCAAGATCGCGGTGCTGGTCTTCATCATCGTCTTCATCCAGAAGCGTCCGCAAGGCATCTTCGCCATGAAGGGCCGTGAGGCATGACCACCCCCATCGCTTGCCCACTTCGTGTGGCCGCTCCGCCCCTCAAGGGGCAGTGCCTGCGGCCCGGCGGAGCCGGTTCCGCGGCACTCTCGACCATTCACTTCGCTCGCGAGGCTTGTCTCTCATGATCGCTGCTTCTGTTTCTCTTCCCGCGCCTGGCCCGCTGCTCACGCGGGGTGCTTTCAGCGGCGTGATGGTGGCGCTGCTGGTCGTGTGCGCGGTGGCGCCCGCGCTGAACCTGCTGGTGCCCGAAGGCAGCGTGTTCCATCTGTCCGACTACATGGTCGGCCTGCTGGGCAAGATCATGTGCTACGCCATCTGCGCGCTGGCGATGGACCTGATCTGGGGCTACACCGGCATCCTGTCGCTGGGCCACGGGCTGTTCTTTGCGCTCGGCGGCTATGTGATGGGCATGTACCTGATGCGCCAGATCGGGCTGGACGGCAACTACAAAAGCGAGCTGCCCGACTTCATGGTGTTTCTGGACTGGAAAGAA
>PNMH01000155.1 GCA_013823505.1 Polaromonas sp.
CTGGCCCATGAGACGGAAATACCCCATTCGGGTGATTTTGTACAGAGGGACATGGGATCGGACTCGGTGTTGGTCACCCGTGACAGAGAGGGCCAGGTGCATGTGGTGCTCAACGTCTGTACCCATCGGGGCATGAAGGTCTCTACCTTGGACGTTGGCAATACCCAGGCCCACATGTGCATCTACCACGGCTGGGCTTTCAAGCCCAACGGTGACTTCATCGGCGCACCTGTCGAGAAGGAGTGCATGCATGGAAAGATGATGAGCAAGGCGGAGCTCTCATTGACGAAAGCCCGTGTGACGATTTACGGCGGCATGATCTTCGCCACCTGGAATATCGAAGGCCCCTCGTTTGACGAGTTCCTGGGTGATGCCAAGTTTTACTACGACACGATGTGGTGCCGCACCACCGGGGGCATGGAAGTCCTGGGCCCGCCACAACGATTCATCATCAAGGCCAACTGGAAAACGGCGGCCGAACAGGGGGCTTGCGACGGCTACCACACGCTGACCCTGCACCGCTGGCTGGGGGAGATCGGTCCATATGCAAAAAAACCTGGAGCCGAAGGCGGTGGTGCTGACCTGACACCCGAGATGTACGGTGTCGAAGTCTGGACCGACCACGGCCACACCATGCGCTGCATCGATCTTGATCGCAAGGTGCGCCGTATCACCGGCCAGGATCCGTCCGAGCTGACGCCCGAGCAAAAGCTTACCGTTCTGCCGCCCCCGGGCCTCACGCCGCAGATGATTCCCGACGTGGTGAGCCGCCTCTCTGCCGAACAGATCCGGGTGATGAGCACCAACCCCCCGCAGGTGGGCAACTTCTTCCCAAATGGCCTGTTCGAGTTTCTCTATCTGCCCACGGCCGACGGCAAGGTGGTCAGTGCCATGGCGTTGCACACCTATGTCCCCATGGGGCCGGACAAGTTCATGTTCATGAACTGGATCCTGGCGGAAAAGGACACCCCCCCCGAGCAGAAGGCCGCCATGCTGCGCATTTCCTGCCAGTTGTTGGGTACCTCCGGCATGGTCGAGCAGGACGACTCCGACACTTGGCCGCACCAGACCATCGTGTCCAAGGGTGCCATGAGCAGGAACATCACGCTGAAGTACCAAGCGAAATATGAGACCGGCAAGCCCGACGGTTGGCCCGGTCCCGGCCATGTGGGCAGCGGCTTTACCAAGGACGACACCAACTGGAGCTTCTGGCAGTACTGGCACGAACTGATGACTCAGGCATCTTGAGTTGCCCATGCCAGCCCCTTTTCATCAGGAGATCACCATGCTTGCCAATTTGCTTGAACCCACACCCCTGCCACCCACCGTGCGCAGCAATCGCTTGCCCGTCGGCAGCCCGCTCTACAACGAATGCGTCGAATTTCTCATCGATGAAGCCGAAATGCTCGATGAACTCCGTTTTGCCGAATGGAGCCAACTGCTGGCGCAGGACATTGAATACAACGTTCCCTTGCGCCTGACACGGCCTGTACGGATGCAGGATGGCACCACCATCCGCACGGTCCAGCACATGCACGACAACCACGGTTCCCTGATGTTGCGCGTGCGGCGCATCACGGAGACTCGTAGCGCCTGGTGTGAAGACCCGCCGTCGCGCACGCGCCGCATGGTCAGCAATGTGCGCGTCTATCAAACCGAAAAACCCAACGAGTTCAAGGTGCAAAGCTACCTGCTGCTCACCCGAAGCAGGTTTGATTTTGACTATTTTGACCTCATCCCCTGCGACCGCCACGACGTGTTGCGCAAGAACGCTGGCACCTTTCAATTGGCGCGGCGCGAGGTTTTGATTGACCAGGCCGTGCTCGGGACGCCCAACCTGGGCATTTTCCTTTGATCTGTCGTCCTACTTTCAAATTTCAGGATTAAAAAATGAAAACTCCCTATCGCTCCGAGAAGCTCGAGCAAGCTTTTGCAGCACTGTCAGCCAATTACCGAGGAACCGACATCGACCTGTACGCGGCGTGCCGAGAAAAGCGCGCGAAGTCACCGGTTGTGACGGGCGACTTCATGCACAGCATTGGTGTGCCCACCCATGCGGGCGCCAACCACGGACAACCGACCTTCACGCTCTTCAAGTACAACGACATAAAGAACGTACTTCAAGATACCTCCAAGTTCGATAGCCGCTTCATGGCCAAGGGATTTGGAAGCTTTTTCAGCGCCGATGGACTGGTCATCACGGCCATGGACGGTGAAGCGCACCGCAAGGCCCGAGGGCTTCTGCAGCCGGTGTTTGCGCCCGACGCGGTGCTGCCGTGGCGCGCCGCCATCGAGCACCAGATTCGCGACGAGTTCATCCTGCCGCTGGTACCCGACAAGCGCGCCGACTTGCTGGATTTCGGCCTGTACTTCCCGATCCGGGTCATCTACGGCCTGATCGGTTTTCCTAAAGAAGAGTTGGGCAACTTTTACGAGTACGCAGCGATGGGGCTGACCGTGCTGGCAGGCCCCAAGATCGACCCGGTCGAAGAGGCGGCATCGCGCGAACGCGCCATGAAGGCCACCAACACCTTGTACGAGGCCGTGATGGCGCTGGTCAAACGCCGCCGCGCCGAAGGTGCGCCCGGTGACGATCTGGTGTGCCGACTGCTGCGCGCCGAATTCGAGGGTCGCAAGCTCGATGACCACGAGATCACGACCTTCGCACGCTCAATGGTGGCCGCCGGCGGTGAGACCACCACCCGCACCTTCAGCTCGATCATGACGCTGCTGTTGCAGCGTCCTGCTTTGGTCGAACGGGTTCGCAATGATCGCAGCCTGGTGGCCAAACTGATCGACGAGAGCGTGCGCTTCGAGCCGGTGTCCACGGTCAAGGTGCGCCAGGCCGTTCGCGATGTCGAGATCCGTGGCGTGCAGATTCCCAAGGATGCGATGGTGCAGTGCGTGGTCGCTTCGGCCAACCGCGACGAAGAGATCTTCGACAACAGCGACAGCTTTGACATCGAACGTCGCCAAAAACCATCCTTCACCTTTGGCTACGGTCCGCACATGTGCATCGGCCAGTACCTGGCGAAGATGGAGCTCTCCATTGCCATCAATGCGGTGCTCGATCTGTTCCCCAACATTCGACTCGATCCGGACCGCCCCGCGCCTGTGATCGCCGGCAGCATGTTGCGCGGCGCTGCCTCGGTGCCCGTGATCTGGGACTGAAGACCTTTGCACGGCGGCGGCATTCCCCAACAGCCGCCGCGCGACATCCTGATCGATCCTTTGGTGATCAGGCCAACCAACCTCTGCATATTCCTTTGATCTGGAGACTCTCATGAAACTCGACGACCTCATTCTTGTCAGTGTTGACGACCACGCGATCGAACCGCGCGGCGCATTTGATCGCCACATGCCCGCCAAATTCAAGGGTCGCGAGCCCAAGGTGGTGCAAAGCAAGGGCCGTGATGTCTGGGTCTTTGAAGGCCGTGCCACGGGCTACATGGGCCTGAACTCGGTGGTGGGTCGGCCCAAGGACGAATACGGCATGGAGCCTCTGGGCTATGAACACATGCGCCGCGGAACCTGGGACATCAAAGCCCGTGTCGACGACATGAATGCCAACGGCGTTCTAGGGTCGATCTGCTTTCCGACCTTCCCCGGTTTCGCGGGCCAACGCTTCCAGCAGTACAAGGACGCGCGGGAGGTGTCGTTTGCCGCTATCCAGGCCTACAACGACTGGCACTTGTACGACTGGTGCAATGCCGCGCCAGGTCGATTCATTCCACTGAGTCTGATCCCTTGGTGGGACGGTGAGTTGGCGGCTCAGGAAATCCGTCGCATGGCCAAACTTGGCGTTCACGCGATCTCCCTATCAGACAATCCGGCGCTGCACGGATTCCCGTCGATCCACTCTGACCACTGGGACCCGGTCTGGAAGGCTTGTGCAGACAACGACGTGGTGATCTGCTGCCACATCGGTACGGGTGTCAAGGCTGAGCATGCGTCCAACGATTCGCCTATTGATGCCTGGATTGCCGCGATGCCGATCTCGATCGCCAATTCGGCCGCCGACTGGATTTGGGCTCCAATGTGGAAAAAGTACCCCAACCTGCGCATGGCCCTTTCCGAGGGCAGCATCGGATGGATTCCGTACCTTCTGGAGCGTTCTGACTTCACCTACCGTCACCACCACGAGTGGACACAGACCAACTTCGGCAATGGCAAGCCCAGTGATGTGTTTAAGAAGCACATCATCACCTGCTTCATCGAAGATGAATTCGGTCTCCGCAATCTGGCTGACATCGGCGAAGACATGGTCACCTGGGAGTGCGACTACCCGCACTCCGACTGCACCTGGCCGGGTTCTCCGGAAATATTCCATGCTCAGACCAAGCACCTGACGGATGTGCAGATCAACAAGATCGGTCACCTCAATGCCATGCGGGAATTCTCCTACGACCCGTTCCCTGTTCTGGGGCGCGAGAACTGCACGGTGGGTGCATTGCGGGCGCAGGCCAAGCACGTGAGCGTCGAGCCCATGCTGGGCATGGGGGGCGCCAAGCCGGTGCGTGTGGTCGGCAAGCCGGTGACTTCGGGTGACATCAACAAGATGTTTGCCGATGCAGATGCCGAAACAGCGCTGTAACCCAAGGCGCAACCGATGAAGCAACCCAACGATACGCCCTGTCAGGTCGATGGCCGGCACTTTGACCATGACGGTCTGTGCCTTGGCCCTCAGGTGCTCGCCTGATGCGCGCCGCTGTCATCACCGAGCGCGGCCTGGGGCCGGTCCTGCAGGACTTTGCTGTGCCGCAAGCGTGCGAGGGTGCGACCTTGATCAAGGTGGACACCGCTGGACTGGGCGGATGGGACGTTCTGGGGGCCTACCGTCTGGGGGTGCAATTCCCGTGTGTCATACGTGGCGAGGGGGTCGGTCGTGCGCAGGATGGGCGCCGGGTCTATTTTGGGGAACGCTCGGTGGCGCCCTTTGGCGCCTGGGCCGAGCAAACCCTGGTGCCGACCGAAGAGGTGTGGGACGTACCCGACGATGTAGACGATGTGCTCGCGATCACCATGGGCATCGCGGGCACGGGTGCGCTGCTGCCGCTGGAGCAGGCCAGTATCAAGCCCGGCGAAAGCGTTTTGATCCTCGGTGCCACGGGAACGCTGGGGCAGATCGCCCTCCAGCTCGCGCGCATTCTGGGCGCCGGCAGGGTGGTGGGGGCGGCCCGCGATGCGGCTGCCCTGGAGCGCCTGCGTGCACGCGGCCAGGCCGATGCGGTGGTGGCATTGGGCAGCGACGACGATGCCGCCGCCCTCAAGGCCGTCGCGGGCGAGGGATTTGACGTGGTGCTTGATGGTGTCTGTGGTCCGCCCTTGCTCGCCGCCCTGAAGGCCACACGCTGGGGGGGCCGCATACTCACCATCGGCACCGGGGCAGGGCGCGAAATCAACCTCAACATCGCCGATCTGTTGTTCCGAACGCTCAGTTGCGTGGGGACGGGTCAGCGTTCACCAAGCGATCGCGAGGCCACCTGGCGCAGACTCTTGCAGCTGGCGCGTGAGCACCAGATCACCTTCGATCATGTGGGTTATCGCTTCGACGAAATGCCGACGGCCTGGGCGGCGCAGGTGGCTGGACCACACGCCAAGATCACGGCCTCCTTTAGAGGCTGATGCGCTCGCTGCACGGGGGCTGATCCAGCCGCGGGCTGGGGCTTGGGCAGGGCAAAGAGTCAGTGTTAACCCTTGGGTTGATCCGCTTTTATCAATTGCGATCGGTTTTATATGTACACACTTGGCTAAGTTGTTTATATTTCGTCTCCACTGCTGCTTAAACAGATGAAGGAGACCCCATGCTGAGCCCGACACACCCGACCCTTTCCGATGGGACCAAGGTCGCTGACCTGGTCAATGTGGCCACCCGGGAGGTGCAGATGCGCGCGCTCTCGGACCCCGAGCTCTACGAGC
>PNMH01000156.1 GCA_013823505.1 Polaromonas sp.
CGCATGGGCAAGACGCCGTACCAGGCGTCGATGGAAGCGGCCGACGAGATTGGCCTGGCGGTGATCGCCACCACCTTCGCCTTGATCGCAGTCTTCCTGCCCACCGCCTTCATGTCGGGCATCCCGGGCAAATTCTTCAAGCAATTCGGCTGGACAGCGTCGTTCGCGGTGTTCGCCTCGCTGGTGGTGGCGCGCGCGCTCACGCCCATGATGGCGGCCTACCTGCTCAAGCCGGTGGTGATGGCCAAAGACATGCCGCGCTGGGCGCGCAGCAACCGCGTGACGGGGGCCTTCTGGAAGTGGATGACCAACCAGGACGAACCCGCCTGGCTCAACACCTACCAGGGCTGGGCGGCCTGGTGCATCCGCCACCGCTGGATCACCATGATCGGCGCGGGCGTGTTCTTTGTCGGCTCGCTGATGCTGATTCCGTTGTTGCCTCAGGGCTTCATTCCGCCCGACGACAACTCGCAGACGCAGGTCTACATTGAACTGCCACCGGGCTCCACGCTGCAGCAGACCGTGGCGAGTGCCGAGCGTGCGCGTCTGCTGGTGATGGAGGTGCCGCACGTGAAGTCGGTCTACACCACCATCGGCTCCGGGTCGGCTGGCTCCGACCCCTTTGCGCCGCAGGGCACAGCCGAGTCGCGCAAGGCGGCGCTGACCATCCAGCTCGATGCGCGCGGCACGCGCCCGCGCAAACAGATCATCGAAAACCAGATGCGCGCGGCCATGTCCAATCTGCCAGGCGTGCGCAGCAAGGTGGGGCTGGGCGGTTCGGGTGAAAAGTACATCCTGACGCTGACCGGCAACGACGCCGCTGCGCTCACCACGGCGGCCACCGGGATTGAACGCGACTTGCGCACCATCCAAGGGGTGGGCAGCGTGCAGTCCACCGCCTCGCTGGTGCGCACCGAGATCAGCGTCACGCCCGACCTTGCGCGCGCTGCCGAGATGGGTGTCACCAGCAGCGCCATCGCCGAGACACTGCGCATCGCCACCGTGGGCGACTACGACACAGCCCTGCCCAAGATGAACCTGCCGCAGCGGCAGATCCCCATCGTGGTCAAGCTCGATGCCGCGGCGCGTGGTGATCTGGACCTGCTGGCCAGGCTGTCAGTGCCGGGCAGCAAGGGCCCGGTGATGTTGGGGCAGGTGGCCACGCTGAGTTTTGGCGGCGGCCCGGCCGTGATCGACCGCTACGACCGCGCGCGCAACATCAACTTCGAGGTGGAGCTGGCCGGCATTGCGCTGGGCGACATGAAGAACGCGGTGGAGAAACTGCCGAGCTTGCGCAACCTGCCACCCGGTGTGTCGGTGCTGGAGATTGGCGACGCCGAGGTGCAGGGTGAGCTGTTTGCCAGCTTCGGCCTGGCGATGCTCACTGGTGTGCTGTGCATCTACATCGTGCTGGTGTTGCTGTTCAAGGCTTTCCTGCACCCGGTCACCATCCTGGCGGCGCTGCCGCTGTCGCTGGGTGGAGCGTTTGTGGCGTTGCTGCTGGCGAACAAGAGCTTCTCGATGCCGTCGCTGATCGGTCTGATCATGCTGATGGGCGTGGCGACAAAGAATTCGATTTTGCTGGTGGAGTACGCGATCGAGGCGCGGCGCGAGCACGGCATGAACCGGCTGGACGCGATCCTGGATGCCTGCCACAAGCGCGCACGTCCGATCGTGATGACGACGATTGCCATGGGGGCGGGCATGTTGCCGATCGCCATTGGCTGGGGCGCTGCCGACAGCAGTTTCCGCTCACCGATGGCGGTGGCGGTGATCGGCGGTTTGATCACGTCCACCTTCCTGAGCTTGCTGGTGATCCCGGCGGTGTTCACGCTGGTGGACGATGTGTCGATCTGGTTTGGGTCGCTGTTTGGGCGCAAACCTTCTGGGGCCGAGTCGCCGTCGGAGGCCCTGCGCGCTTAGTTGGTGGGCGGGCGCGTGAGTGAGTGGCGCTCTGCTCCGCGGCTGTCCCCCGGCGGCTGGTGCCGCCTCCTCCTTTATGCCGCTGCGCAGAGCGCCACTCACTCACGAGCTTGAAGTGATGTTGGAGCGAGCAGTTGACGAGTGCAACGAGGTTATCGGCGGCCACGGGGCACGGCGCAGCGAAATAAAGGAGGAGAGGCGGCAAAGCCGCCTCGGGGGACATTCGCGGAGCCGTGCCCTGTGGTCGCCGATGACCGGAGCAACCGGAGAGAAACACGAGCAAAGCCGGAGAAAAGCCTCAGCCCTCCAGCGTCTCCAGCAACTCCGTCTCGATCTCGATCTGCCGCTTGTTCATCTGCAGCTGCGCGCCACAGATGAGGAACGTGTCTTCCACCCGCTCGCCCAGCGTGGTGATCTTGGCCAGCTGCACGTTGATGTCGTAACGCGCCAGCACCCGCGAGATGCCGTAAAGCAGACCGGCTCGATCGCTTGCCGAGACCGACAACAACCAACGCTGCGCCTTCTCGTCCGGCCGCAGATCCACCCGCGGCGTGACCGGGAAACTCTTGACCCGGCGCGAGAGCCTGCCCTTCATGGGCGCCGGCAACGGGCCGCACTCGTCGATGGTCTGCGCCAGGTTGTTCTCCACCATGGCGATCAATTCGCGGTAGTGCTCGGACAGCGTGGGCGCCACCACCTGGAAGGTGTCGAGTGCGTGGCCGGTGAGCGTGGTGTGCACGCGGGCGTCCAGGATGCTGAAGTTGGAGCTGTCGAAATAGCCGCAAATGCGGGCAAACAGATCGTTTTGGTCGGGCGCATACACCAGCACCTGCAGGCCTTCGCCTTCGGGCGAGAGGCGGGCGCGCACGATGCAGCGGTCGATCACAACGTCATCGCCTTCTGGCGCAGGCTTGCCTGCCGCTTTGGTCGCGGTCTGGGCGATCTGGCGCGTGAGCACGCGGGTGTGCCAGGCGATCTCGTCGGCCTGGTGGCGCATGAAGTAGCTCACGTCCAGCGTGTCCCAGAGCGCCTTGTGGGCCATGTGCGGCAGCGCGTGCAGCGCCAGCATGGACAGCGCCTCTCGCTTGCGCGCTTCGATCACGGCACCCGGGTCGGGCGCTCGGCCGCCGAGCGCACGCAGGGTGTAGCGGTACAGGTCTTCCAGCAGCTTGCCCTTCCAGGCATTCCACACCTTGGGACTGGTGCCGCGAATGTCGGCCACGGTGAGCAGGTAGAGCGCCGTGAGGTAACGCTCGTTGCCCACGCGTTGGGCAAAGGCGGCGATCACGTCCGGGTCGCTGAGGTCTTCCTTTTGAGCCATGCGGCTCATGGTCAGGTGCTCGGACACCAGGAACTCGATCAGCTTGCTGTCTTCGCGCTCGATGCCGTGTTGGCGGCAGAAAGTGCGAACGTCCTTGGCGCCGAGATCGGAGTGATCACCGCCACGGCCCTTGGCGATGTCGTGGAAGATCGCCGCGATGTAGAAGATCCAGGGCTTGTCCCAGCCGGCGGCCAGCTGCGAGCAGAACGGGTATTCGTGTGAATGCTCCGCAATGAAGAAGCGGCGCACGTTGCGCAGCACCATCAGGATGTGCTGGTCCACGGTGTAGACGTGGAACAGGTCGTGCTGCATCTGGCCCACGATGTGGCGGAACACCCAGAGGTAGCGCCCGAGCACCGAGGTCTCGTTCATCATGCGCAGCGCGTGCGTGATGCCTTCGGGCTCCTGCAGGATCTGCAGGAACTGCGCGCGGTTGACCGGGTCGGCGCGGAACTTGGCGTTCATCACAGGCCGGGCGTTGTAGAGCGCACGCAGCGTGCGGGCGGAAAACCCCTTGATGCCCACCGTGGTCTGGTAGATGTGGAACGTCTCCAGGATCGCGTGGGGCTGCTGCACGTACAGGTCGTCGCTGGCCACCTCCAGCATGCCGCCCTTGTCGAAAAAGCGCGCGTTCAAGGGCCGCAGGCGGTCCACGCCGGCCATGTCGTCCTGCAGGCGTTCCTGGATGTTGAGCAACAAGATCTGGTTGAGCTGGGTCACCGCCTTGGCTGCCCAGTAGTAACGCTTCATGAGCGCTTCGCTGGCGCGGCGCGTGCCTTTGGCGGTGGGTGCCACGTGGGGCGCTCCGGGCGGGCCGGCGTTGATGACAGCCGGCACCTGCGCCTTGAAGCCGAACGATTCGGCCACGGCTGTCTGCAGGTCGAACACCAGGCGGTCTTCGCGCCGGTTGGCCAGCAGGTGCAGGCGCGCACGGATCAGGCTGAGCAGGGCTTCGTTGGCCTTGATCTGCCGGGCTTCCAGCGGCGTGGCCAGACCCTTGCGGGCCAGGTCGTCCCAGCTGCGACCCAGGCCAGCCGCCTTGGACACCCACAGGATGATCTGCAGATCGCGCAGGCCGCCGGGTGACTCCTTGCAGTTGGGCTCCAGCGAATACGGGGTGTTTTCGTACTTGGTGTGGCGCTGGCGCATCTCCAGCGTCTTGGCCACATAAAAGGCCTTGGGGTCCATGGCCTCGCCAAGCTGGGTCACCAGGCGGTTGAAGGCGTTCTTGCTGCCGCAGATCAGCCGGCTCTCCAGCATGGAGGTCTGCACCGTCACGTCTTTGGCCGACTCCTCCACGCAGTCGGACACCGTGCGCACGCTGGAGCCGATTTCCAGGCCGAGGTCCCAACAGGCGCCGATGAACGCCTCGAGCTGCTTCTTGAGTTCTGCGTCGTCGTCGGGCTGCGCACCGTCGGGCAGCAGCACCAGCACGTCCACGTCGGAATAAGGGAAGAGTTCGCCGCGGCCGTAACCGCCCACCGCAATGAGCGAGCAACCGCCCGCAAACCCGGCACGGCCCCAGAGTTCGCGCAGGGTCTGGTCGGTCAGGCGCGAGAGCTGCTGCAGCGCCTGGCGCACGCCCCGGGTGGAAGCACCCTGGTCGCGCAGCAGGGCAAAGAGGGCAGTCTTGTCGTCGCGGTAGCGCTGGCGCAGCGCGCCGATGTCGCCCGCCGGCGCCAGTGGGGCGTCCATCGGCTCAGGCGGCCACGGCGGCCTGGGCTGTCACGAAGGCCGGTGGCGCCAAACTGCCGGCCGACAGCGTGAGCACTTCGTAGCCGGTTTCGGTGACCAGCACCGTGTGTTCCCACTGGGCGGAGAGCGAACGGTCGCGCGTGACGATAGTCCAGCCGTCGCCGGCTTCCTTGATGTCGCGTTTGCCCGCGTTGATCATGGGCTCGATGGTGAAGGTCATGCCCGGCTTGAGTTCTTCCAGCGTGCCCGGGCGGCCGTAATGCAGCACCTGGGGGTCTTCGTGAAACTTCTGGCCGATGCCGTGGCCGCAGAATTCGCGCACCACCGAGAAGCCGTTGCCTTCGGCAAAGGTCTGGATGGCGTGGCCGATGTCGCCCAGGCGGATGCCGGGCTTGACCATCACGATGCCTTTCCACATGGCCTCGTACGTCACCTGGGTCAGCCGGCGCGCCTGCACCGAGCAGGCGGCTTCGCCACCGATCATGTACATGCGGCTGTTGTCGCCAAACCAGCCGTCCTTGATGACGGTCACGTCCACGTTGAGGATGTCGCCCTTCTTGAGCGGCTTCTCGTTCGGGATGCCGTGGCACACCACGTGGTTGATGGAGGTGCACAGGTGGCCGGGGTAGGGCGGGTAACCGCTGGGCTGGTAGCCGATGGTGGCCGAGACCGTGCCCTGCTGTTTCATGAACTCGGCCGCGAGGCGGTCGATCTCCAGCGTGGTCACGCCCGGCTGGATCAGCGGCGTGAGGTAGTCCAGCACTTCGGAGGCCAGGCGGCAAGCCACCCGCATGCCTTCGATGCCCGCTTCGTCTTTGTAGGTGATGCTCATGGGGGAGGATTATCCCACCGGGCCCTGCAGCGCAGGGTATCGCTGGCGATGACTGGGCGGGCCGCGCGGGTAAAATCGCCA
>PNMH01000157.1 GCA_013823505.1 Polaromonas sp.
ATCCTTTCGATCACCCGCGCCTGGCGCCTGGTGAAGTTCGTCGACAACGGCATGCTGACCCTGACCAAGTGCAACTGCTGCGGCGGCCACTTTGTGACCGAACCCTACGAAAACCGCCACTTCGTGTGCGGTCTGTGCCAGCCCCCGGCGCGTGCCGGCAAGGGCGCGGCTTCGGGTGGTCTGCGCCTGCATTGATCCGAGCGTTCCTCAAACTATGAAATGGACCCCGATGTGGGTCCATTTCGCGTTTATGGCCCCCTTCAATCGCACCTAGAGTTGGTCGATAGAGAAGGCATTCCCCCAAAGTCACGCGTCGCCACCGGGCCGCGTCCTCTTTCAGGTCCAAGAACATGTTCGTCATCATCGGTTTTGTCGTTTCGATGCTCTGCATCTTCGGCGTCTACATCTTCCACGGCGGCAACATCGCGGTGGTTCTCAAGGCGTTGCCGTTCGAGATGACGACCATCCTGGGCGCGGCCATCGGCGCGTTTCTCATCAACAACCAGATGAAGGTGATCAAGGCCTCGGTCAAGGGCCTGGCCGGCTGCTTCAAGGGCAGCCGCTACACCAAGGCGCGCTACATGGAGCTCATGGCGCTGCAGTTCGACATCTTGCAGAAGGCGCGCAAGGAAGGCCTGATGGCGATCGAGCAGGACGTGGAGAACCCGCACGAGTCGGCGGTGTTCAAGAAGTACCCCACCATCGCCGCGGACCACCACGTGGTCGAGTTCATCACCGACTACCTGCGCATGATGGTCTCGGGCAACCTGAACGCACACGAGATCGAGTCGCTCATGGACAGCGAGATCGAGACCCACCACCAGGAAGCCCACGCCCCCGTGGCCGCCATCGGTCGCCTGGCTGGTGGTCTGCCGGCATTCGGCATCGTGGCCGCTGTGCTGGGTGTCGTGAACACCATGGGCTCGGTGGGGCAGCCGCCCGCGGTGCTCGGCGGCATGATCGCCTCCGCCCTCGTGGGTACCTTCCTGGGCATCTTGCTGGCCTACGGTGTGTTCGAGCCGCTCGGTGGCCTGATGGACCAGAAGGTGGAAGAGAGCAGCAAGGAATTCCAGTGCATCAAGACCACGCTGCTGGCCAGCATGCAGGGCTACGCGCCTGCCACGGCCATCGAGTTCGGCCGCAAGGTGCTGCTGTCTGATGTGCGCCCGACCTTCAACGAGCTCGAAGCCCACGTCAAAGGCAAGAAGTGATTCAGCGGAAAGCACAGCATGGCTGACGGCAAAAAGCTCCAACCGATCATCATCAAGCGCATCAAGAAGAGCGGCCACGCCGCTCACGGTGGTGCGTGGAAGATTGCCTATGCCGACTTCGTGACGGCCATGATGGCGTTCTTCCTTCTCATGTGGCTGCTGGGCTCCACCGCCAAGGGTGAGCTCGACGGCATCGCGAGCTATTTCCAGTCACCGGTGAAGGTCTCGCTCATGGGTGGGCCGGGCACCGGCAACAGCAGCAGCATCCTGCCCGGTGGCGGGCGCGACCTGAGCAAAGCGTTTGGCCAGATGGACAGCGGTGATGCCGAGCGCGCGGCCAAGGTGATGGGCGCACAGATGGCGCAGGAAGCCAAGGCGCGCCAGGAGGCTGCGCGGCTGGATGCGCTGGAGCAGAAGATCGCCGAGCTGATCAAGAGCAACCCCAAGCTGACCGAGTTCGGCAACCAGATCCAGCTGGAGAAAACCACCGACGGCCTGCACATCCAGATCGTGGACCAGCAGAACCGACCGATGTTCGACACTGGAAGCTCGCTGGTGAAGCCCTACATGCGGGACATCCTGCAAGAGATCGGCAAAGCGCTGGGCGATGTGGAGAACCGCATTGCGCTGGCGGGCCACACCGACGCCACACCTTACGGCAGCGGTGAGCGGGGCTACAGCAACTGGGAGCTTTCGGCCGACCGGGCCAACGCCTCGCGCCGAGAGCTGGTCTCGGGTGGACTGCCCGACAACAAGCTGCGGCGTGTGGAAGGCCTGGCGTCGAGCCGGCTGCTGCGTCCCGAAACACCCAACGACCCGATCAACCGCCGCATCAGCATTGTCGTGATGACGCAGGCGGCTGAAGACCGCATGGCGCCGACCTCGCTGCCCGCCGTGGTGCCCCCACCCGCAGCGCCGGCGGCGGCGCCTGTGTCTGCCCCAGAAGTCTCATCCATCGTGCCCGCGCTTCAGATTCCCGCCGAAGTGACGAAAACAACCTCAGGGAGTGGTGGCTGACCAGCCGCCGTCTCCACCCCACCTTCCCACCTGCCCTCGGAGGCTCGCATGTCCACCCCGATGAAATTCCTGATCGTTGACGACTTCTCCACCATGCGCCGCATCGTGCGCAACCTGCTCAAAGAGATCGGACACACCGATGCGGACGAGGCCGAAGACGGTGCCATCGCGCTGGCGAAGCTGCGCAACGGCGCGTTCAACTTCGTGGTCTCCGACATCAACATGCCCAACATGAACGGCTTTGAGCTGCTCGCCGAGATCAAGAAGGACGAGAAGCTCAAGCACCTGCCGGTGTTGATGGTCACCGCCGAAGCCCGCAAGGAAGACATCGTGCTGGCGGCCCAGAGCGGGGCAGCCGGCTACATCGTCAAGCCTTTCACCAAGGCGACGCTGGAAGACAAGCTGGCCAACATCTTCAAGAAGCTCGGCATTTAAAGGGACGCTGCCATGAACCACGATGAAGCAGCCACCCCCGGCCATCCCCAAATGTTTCAGAAACTCGGCTCGATCACGCGCCAGTTGCACGACGCCCTCAAGGAGCTGGGTTACACCGACAAGCTCAAAGGCACGGTCGACCAGTTGCCCGACGCCCAGAGCCGCCTGTCCTACATCGCCCGCCTGACCGGCGAAGCGGCCGACAAGGTGCTCAACCACGTTGAACTCGGCAAGACCGAGCAAAGCCTGATCGCCGAGCGTGGTCGTCAGCTGGCCGACACCATCTCGCGCGTGCCGGCGCTGGCCAAGGCCATGCCCGAGTTGATGGAATGGACGAACGACATCATTGCCACCAGCGAGCAGACCGATGCGCGCTTCACCGACATCATGATGGCGCAGGATTTCCACGACCTCACGGGTCAGGTGATCGCCCGCGTGGTGCAGCTCGCCGGCACGATAGAAGAGCAACTGCTGGGCCTGCTGCTGCAGTCGGCTCCCTCGGGCCAACCCGGCCAGGACCACGCCTACGAACTGGCCGGCCCGGTGGTGGACGGCGAAGGCCGCACCGACGTTGTCAACGATCAGCAACAGGTCGACGATCTGCTCGCGAGCCTGGGCTTTTAACTGGTTGGATAAGCGGGGTTCCTCCCCGCTTTATTGGCCTTTAGTTTTGCGGGCCGCCTCGCAGAATGGGCTCATCACTTCGATGAGCTCATTGCGATGGAATCCTCCAGTCAAGACAAGAACCTGCCCGCCACCGCGCAGCGCCTGAAGAAGGCACGCACGGACGGCCAGGTGCCGCGTTCCAAGGACCTGTCCAACCTCACGGTGCTGGGCGGTGGATCGGTGATCTTGCTGGCGTTTGCACCCACCGGTTTCGAAAAGCTGCGCACCGCGCTTCAGAACCAGCTGCGTTTTGACAACGCGTCGCTGCAGCAGCCCGGCCAGATGATGCAGCGCCTGGCCGACGGGTTCACGCAAGGCCTCATGTTGTATCTGCCGCTCGGCCTGCTGGTGCTGGCGGTGGCCATCGGCGCCACGGTGGCGGCGGGCAGCTACGCGTTCAGCACCAAACCCGTCATGCCCGACCTCAGCCGCCTGAACCCGCTCACGGGCTTTGGCCGGCTGTTCTCCAAGCAGCAAATCATCGACACCTTCAAACTCTCCGGCGTCACTGCTGTGGTGTTTGTGGTCGCCTGGCAGTTCATCAGCTCACACGCCGAACTGTTCGCCACGCTGGTGATGCAGCCGCTGGAGTCCGGCATCGGACAACTGGGCAGCTGGATCGTCACCGGGGTGAGCCTGCTGCTGCTGGTGGTGGGCTTCTTCGCCATCATCGACCTTCCCCTGCAGAAGTTCCTGCACGGCGAGCAGCTCAAGATGTCTCACCAGGAGGTGAAGCAGGAGCACAAGGAGGCCGAGGGCGATCCGCACGTGAAGGCGCAGCGCCGCGCGCGCCAGCGCGAGATGGCCCAGCGCAACAGCGTGGGCGCTGTGCCCAAGGCCGATCTGGTGGTGATGAACCCCACCCACTACGCGGTGGCGATCCGCTACGACGAAACCTCGATGAACGCGCCGCGCGTGGTGGCCAAGGGCGCCGACCTGATCGCCATGAAGATCCGCGACGTGGCCAAGGCGCACAAGGTGCCGGTGCTGCAGTCGCCCATGCTGGCGCGTGCGCTCTACGCCCACGCCGAGCTCGACGGTGAGGTGCCCTCGGCCCTCTACACCGCCGTGGCGCAGGTGCTCGCTTACGTCTACCAGCTCAAGGCCGCTCTCAAGGGCCAGGGCGTCATGCCCGGCGAGATGCCCACCCCGGTGGTGCCGCCCGAGCTCGATCCGCATTTCAAGAAATCCGCCACCAAGGACACTGAATGAACGCCCTAGCGCCCTTGCAGCAATGGATGAACCGCAACGCGGCCTGGGCCGGTGGTCTGGCCGCCCCCATGCTGGTGATCACCATCCTGTCGATGATGGTGTTGCCGCTGCCGCCCTGGCTGCTCGACACCTTCTTCACGCTCAACATCGCGCTCGCGCTGGTGGTGATGATGGTGGCGGCCTACATGCGCCGCCCGCTCGACTTCTCGGTGTTCCCCACCGTGCTGCTGCTGACCACGCTGCTGCGCCTCTCGCTCAACGTGGCGTCCACCCGCGTGGTGCTGCTCGAAGGCCACACCGGCCCGGGCGCAGCCGGTGCGGTGATCGAGGCCTTTGGCCACTTCCTGATCGGCGGCAACTTCGCGGTCGGTTTTGTCGTGTTCGTGATCCTGGTGGTGATCAACTTCATCGTGATCACCAAGGGCTCGGAGCGCATCGCCGAGGTGTCGGCCCGCTTCACGCTGGACGCCATGCCCGGCAAGCAGATGGCGATCGACGCCGACCTGAACGCCGGCCTGATCGACGAGAAGCAGGCCAAGAAGCGGCGCCAGGAAGTGGGCGACGAGGCCGAGTTCTTCGGCTCCATGGACGGTGCCTCCAAGTTCGTGCGCGGCGACGCCATTGCCGGCATCCTGATCCTGGTCATCAACATCGTCGGCGGTTTCGCAGTGGGGGTGATGCAGCACGGCCTCTCGGCCAGTGAAGCGGCCAGCACCTACATCCTGCTGGCGGTGGGCGATGCGCTGGTGGCGCAGATCCCTTCTCTGCTGATCTCGGTGGCCGCGGCCATGGTGGTCTCGCGCGTGGGCAAGGACGAAGACCTGGGCGCACAGGTGATGCAGCAGATGTTCATCTCCGCCAAGGTCATGGGCATCGTGGCCGCCGTCATGTTCCTGCTGGGCGTGATTCCGGGCATGCCGCATGTGGTGTTCCTCAGCTTCGCCGCGATCTTTGGTGGACTGGCCTGGTGGCGCACCCGGGTGGACGCCCGCCCGGTGGCCGAGCCCGAAGCGCCCGCCGCACCGAGCGACGGTGAAGCCACCTGGGACGACCTGCAGCCGGTGGACCTGCTCGGCCTGGAGCTGGGCTACCGCCTGATCGCCATGGTCGACAAGACGCGCCAGGGCGACCTGCTGACACGCATCAAGGGTGTGCGCAAGAAGTTCGCGCAAGAGGTGGGCTTCCTGCCACCCGCGGTGCATGTGCGCGACAACCTGGAGC
>PNMH01000158.1 GCA_013823505.1 Polaromonas sp.
GACGCTGGGTTGCATGGCCAGCGCACGGGCAATGGCCACGCGCTGTTGCTGACCGCCCGAAAGCTGGTCGGGAAACGCATCGAATTTTTCGCCCAGTCCCACACGCTGGAGCAGCTGGCGCGCGATCTCCGCACCCTCGGCGGTGGCGGTCTTCTTCACCAGACTGGGCGCGAGCATCACGTTGCGGCCCACGCTCAGGTGCGGGAACAGGTTGAAGTTCTGGAAAATCATGCCCACGCGCTGGCGCAGCTCGCGCATGGCCGCGGCGTTGTTGTGCAGCAGGGGCTTGTCGTCCACCGAGAGCGAGCCAGCCTGGAACACCTCCAGCCCGTTGATGCAGCGCAGCAGCGTGCTCTTGCCCGAGCCGCTCTTGCCGATGATGGCGATCACTTCGCCCGCCTTGACCTGCAGGTCGATGCCCTTGAGCACCTCGTTGCTGCCGTAGGACTTGCGCAGCGCGCGGATGTCGACGATGGTGCGGACGCCAGTGGTCACGGTGGCTTCAGCGGTTTGCATGGAGTCTCCTCTCGAGGGTGCGCGCGTACAGGCTCACGGGGAAGCACAGCGCGAAATACATCAGGGCCACACAGCTGTAGACCAGGAAGGGCGCGAAGGTGGCGTTGGTGATCATGGTGCCGGCCTTGGTGAGCTCGACGAAGCCGATCACCGACGCCAGCGCCGTGCCCTTGACCACCTGCACGAGAAAGCCCACCGTGGGCGCAATCGCAATGCGCGTGGCCTGCGGCAGCACCACGTAGCGCAGCTGTTCACCGAAGTTCAGCGCCAGGCTTTGCGCCGCTTCCCACTGGCCCTTGGGCACGGCCGCCACACAGCCGCGCCAGATCTCCACGAGGAATGCGCTGGTGTAGAGCGTGAGCGCGACCGAGGCGGCTGTCCACGCCGAGGTCTCGAAGCCGAACAGGGCCAGGCCGAAGTACGACAGGAAAAGTTGCATGAGCAGCGGTGTGCCCTGGAAGAGCTGCACGTAGCCGGCCACGAAAGTCTCAGCACCGGGCCATTTGGCGGTGCGCGCCACCAGCAGCGCCAACCCAACGAGGCCGCCGCCGATGAAGGCGATGAGCGACAGCGCCACCGTCCAGCGCGCGGCCAGCAGCAGGTTGCGCACAATGTCCCAGAGCGAAAAATCAACCACGGTGGCCTCCAAACAAGTACCTGGGGCCGACCCAGTTCAGCAAGGCTCGCACGCCGATCGACAGCACCAGGTAGATGCCGGTCGCGATGATGAAGGCTTCAAAGGCGCGGAAGTTGCGGCTCTGGATCAGGTTGGCGGCGTAGCTGAGTTCCTGCGTGGAGATCTGGCCGCACACCGCGGAGCCGAGCATGACGATGATGATCTGGCTCGTGAGCGCAGGCCACACTTTCTTGAGCGCGGGTGGCAGCACCACGTGCAGGAAGGTCTGCACCCGCGAGAGCGCCAGGCTGGCCGCCGCTTCGAACTGCCCTTTGGGCGTGGACTCGATGCCGGCGCGGATGATCTCCGCCGCGTAGGCACCGAGGTTGATCACCATCGCGATCACCGACGCGGTCTCGGGCGAGAGCTTCACGCCCGCGGCCGGCAGGCCGAAGAACACGAAGAACAATTGCACGATGAAGGGCGTGTTGCGGATCAGCTCCACGTAGGTGGCGGCGATCCAGCGCAGCGCGACCGGTCCGTTGCTGCGCGCCCAGGCGCAGGCCGTGCCCACCAGCAGGCCGATGACGGCCGAGATGGCGGTCAGGCCCAGCGTCCAGAGCACGCCCTTGGCCAGCAGCGGCCACTGCGCGAGCACGGCCGGGAAGTCGAGTTCGATGCCCATGGTGAGTGCCTCAGACGTGTGGAAACAACGGGCCAGCCGCCGGGCCGCTCCCAAGGCAGGCCCAGCCCCCTCGGGGGGCAGCGACCCGCGCAGCGGTGGAGCGTGGGGGCTTCATTACTCTGGGAGATTGCCCGCGGGGCGACCGAGCCACTTCTTGGCAAGGGCATCGATTTCCCCCGCCTTCTTGGCGGCGAGGATGACTTCGTTGACCTTGGTGCGCAACGCGTCCTCGCCCTTGGCCACGCCGATGAAGTTCGGGCTGTCCTTGAGCAGCAGCTTGTATTCCGCGCCCAGGGCCGGGTTGCGCTTGATCATGTTGTCGGCCACCGACACGCCGGTGGCGATGAACTGGGTTTGCCCCGAGACGAAGGCCGAGACGGTGGCGTTGTTGTCTTCAAAACGCTTGACGTCGGTGTTGGCCGGGACCACCTTGGTGAGCTCCTGGTCTTCGATGGCGCCGCGCGTGACCGCGATGGACTTGCCACCGAGGGCGTTGAAGTCGGCCAGCGCCATGCTCTTCGGGCCGTACACGGCCTGGAAGAAGGGCGAGTAAGCCACGGTGAAGTCGATCACCTTCTCGCGCTCCGGGTTCTTGCCCAGCGTGGAGATGACGAGGTCGGCCTTTTTGGTTTGCAGGTAGGGGATGCGGTTGGCGCTGGTCACGGGCACCAGTTCCACCTGGACGCCCAGCTTGGCAGCGATCAGGTTGGCGGTGTCCACATCGAGGCCCTGGGGCTTGAGATCGATGCCGACGAAGCCATAGGGCGGAAAGTCGGTCGGGACGGCGATCTTGATCAGCTTGGACTTCATCACGCCGTCGAGCGCGGTCTGGGCTTGGGCATGGCCCAGGCTCATTGCAGTGGCGAGGGCGACGGTGGAGGCAAGAAGGGCGCGTTTGGTGAGGGTCATAGCAGGGCTCCTAGGTAGGTTTCGCTGGGGGTGGGTGGGGTATCGGTTTTGGACTTGCGCTTGCGCGCCGGGGCCGCTGCTTCGCTGGCCTCCCGCACGGGCGCGAGGGCTTCGCGCAGATTGGCCAGCGGGTCGCTGAGCGTGCCCAGGCGCAGCGCGGCCTGCACCTGGCCGATGTGGGCTTCCATCAGGCGCTCGGCGGTGTCTGTGTCGCCGCGCTCCAGCGCTGCGACGATGTCCACGTGGTCCTGGCACGACTGCACCGCGTCGTGGTTGCTCTGGTAGAGCATGGCAATGAGGGTGGTGCGCGCGGTGAAGTCGCGCAGCGTGTCGGCCAGCAGCTGGTTGCCCAGGCATTCGGCCAGGCACACGTGAAAGTCGCCGAGCAGATAACTGCGCTGGCCCACGTCGTCGCTCTTGAGTGCCGCCTGTTCCTGTTTCAGGTGCTGGCGCAGGCGCTTGAACGCGTTCTTGTCCATGCCTTGCGTGCTGCGGATGAGGCCGGTCTCGATGACCCGGCGGGCCTCGAAGGCCTCACGCGCCTCGTCGTGCGAGGGCTGCACCACATACCAGCCGCGGCGCGAACTTACGGTGACGATGCCACGCGCGGCCAAGCGCACCAGGGCTTCGCGCACCAGCGTGCGGCTGCAGTCGAACAGGATGGACAGGCTTTGTTCGCCCAGTCGTGTGCCCGGTGCCAGGCGCTGGGCCAGCACGGCTTCGATGATGCGTTGGGCGATGTCGGTGGAGCTGACCATGGTGGACCTTTGGGTCCGGAACCATGCGAGTTCCGTGCCATGTCCATACCAGGCTTGTATGCAAGATTGATGCACCAGCCATGTGCGCAGAAGCGACCGCCGGCCTCGCCTTGCACCAAGAGGTGCGGCGTCGGGAAGCGGGTGGGCGTGGTTTTGGTGCGGCGGAGCCGCGCGTATCAGCGTTGCGCGCTGAGCACCCGAAGGTCGTCTTCGTAGCCCTTGAGCACGCGCACGGCGTTGGCGCGCTGCTCGCGCGTGGTCGAGTTGTGCAGCTGTGCGAACTGCGCGCAGCCCTGGCGCACCAGGTCGTCTGCATACGCTTTGTAGCCCGGCGCGGGCGACTGCACGATGCGCGCGATGTGTCCGCGCACGCGCTCGGTGGCGGTCTCGGGCGCGGCTTGCGCGTCCTTGACCGTCTGCAGCAGATCGGCCTGGCGGCGCAGCCGTTCGACCTGGGTGCGTTGCGGGTCGAACGGCGAGGCCTTGATGTTGTTGCGCAGCAGATCCTTTTGCGCAGCGCTCAATGAGCCGTAGAGCATCTCGCTGCGGCTCAGCGCACGCTCGAAGCGCTTGGCGATGCGCGCTTCTTCGGAGGCTTGAAGGAAGTCGTCTTCAAACTCCACGTTGCTCTTGGCCTGGCGGCTCTTGAGGTGTTCGAGTTGGGCGGCATCGAGTTGCAGCGCCAGGCGCGCCATGGGCTGCACGCTGGCGTCGGCCGCCCGGTCAATGCGCTGGCGGATCACGTCGAATTCGGCGCACACCTGTGCACCGGTCATGTCTTGCGTGGCCAGCGTTTGCCAGCGCTGCAGCAGCCCGGCGTACACGGGCAGTTCGTTGGTGCGGTGCCATTGAAAGAAAGCGTTGATGTCGCCGCGAACCGGCGTCGACTGGCCGTTGTTGAAGTCGACGTGGCTGTCGAGCCACCAGTAGGCGGCGTTGTGCGCCTGGTTGTAGGCCAGGCGTGTGGCGGTGCAGGCCGTGAGGGCCGTGGTCATCACCAGCAGTGCGCAGACCCGGGTCACCCTGAGGGCGATAATCCGGCGCACGTGAGGCCCGGCAAGAACGCCGCGCAACGATTCCCCGAAAGAGGTGTTCATGTCGTTCCCTGTGGATGTGGTGGTGATGGCGGCCGGCAAGGGCACGCGCATGAAAAGTCAGCGGCCCAAAGTGTTGCACCGTTTGGGAGGTCGCGCACTGGCCCAGCACGTGATCGACTGTGCGGCGCGGTTATCGGCGCGCTCGGTGGTGGTGATCACCGGCCACGGCGCCGCGCAGGTCGAAGCCGGCTTGCAGGCCCCTGCCACCACCGCGCTGCGCTTCGTGCGCCAGGAGCCCCAGCTGGGCACCGGCCATGCGGTGCAGCAGGCCGCGCCGGTGCTGCCCGACGATGGCGTGACGCTGGTGCTCTCGGGCGATGTGCCGCTGACCCGCCCCGAGACCCTGCAGGCGCTGCTGGATCTGTGTGGCGGCACACGCCTGGCCTTGCTCACGCTGGACATGCCCGACCCCACGGGTTACGGCCGCATCGTTCGGGCAACCGACGCATCGGTGCAGGCCATCGTGGAGCACAAGGATGCCAGCGATGCGCAGCGCGCCATCACCGAGATCTACAGCGGCATCATGGCCGTACCCACCGTGCTGCTGCGTGGCTGGCTGGCGCGGCTGGACAACCGCAACGCCCAGGGCGAGTACTACCTCACCGACGTGGTGAAGTTCGCCGTGGCCGATGGCCTGAGCGTGGCCGCGCACCGCATCAACGACGCGGTGCAGGTGGCCGGCGTCAACAGCCCGGTGCAACTGGCCGAACTGGAGCGCGCGTACCAGCGGCGCGTGGCCAACACCTTGATGGAGCAAGGCACACGCCTGGCCGACCCGGCGCGTCTCGATGTCCGCGGCGAGTTGGTGTGTGGCCAGGACGTGGAAATCGACGTGAACTGCGTGTTTGAAGGCCGCGTGCAGCTGGGCGATGGCGTGCGCATCGGCGCGAACTGCGTGGTGGCCAACGCCGCGATCGAAGCCGGCGCGGTGATCCACCCGTTCACCCACATCGATGGCGAAAAGCTGGGTGTGAAAGTCGGCCCCGGTGCGCTGGTCGGTCCGTTTGCGCGGCTGCGGCCTGGCGCCGACCTGGGCGCCGAGGTCCACATCGGCAATTTCGTGGAAGTCAAGAACAGCACCCTGGCCGCC
>PNMH01000159.1 GCA_013823505.1 Polaromonas sp.
ATGCGCCAGCAGTCCCAGGTGCTCAAGGCCTTTCTGCTGAAGAACCTGTACCGCCACCCGCAGGTGGTGGAGACCACGGGCCGTGCGCGCCAGGTGGTCACGGAGCTGTTTGCGCTGTACCTGGCGCGCCCACAGGAGCTGCCCGAAGCGCACGGCCGCCATCCGCAACGGGCGCGCGCCGTGGCCGACTACATCGCCGGCATGACCGACCGCTTCGCCATCCGGGAACACCAGCGCCTGAGCGGCTCGGTGCTGTTTCCCTGAGAAAATCGGGGTCAGATTCCAATTAACCCTGCTTCCCCAGCACCCCATGGCACGCCTTCCCCGACTGACCGTACCCGGCTATCCGCACCACGTGATCCAGCGCGGCAACAACCGCCAGCCCATTTTCGCCTCGGACAGCGACCGCCAGCGGCTGCTGGCCTTGCTGGCCGAATACGCGGTTGAATTCGGTGTGGCGATCCATGCCTACGTGCTGATGGGCAATCACTTCCACCTGCTCGCAACCCCCTCAACCACCGAAGGCCTGCCCAGGATGATGCAGGCGGTGGGGCGCCGCTATGTGCGCTACTTCAACGACCGCCAGGGCCGCAGCGGCACGCTGTGGGAAGGGCGCTACCGCTCCACCTTGATCGAGACCGAGCGCTACCTGCTGGTGTGCATGGCCTACATCGATCTCAACCCGGTGCGGGCGGGCATGGTCGCGCAGGCGCGGGACTTTCCGTGGTCCAGCCACGGTCATTACATCGGTCAGCGGCAGGACAGGCTGATCACGCCCCACCCCTTGGTCTGGACCCTGGGAAACACCCCTTTTGCCCGGGAGGCGGCGTACGCCGACATGGTGCACGCCGGGGTGGGTGCGGCGCAGCAGGCGGCGTTGACCGACGCTGCCCTGCGGGGATGGGCCCTGGGTGGCCCCGAATTCGTGGCGGAACTGCAAAAGCAGACCGATAGACGCCCCAGCCAGATGCGGGCTGGTCGGCCTTTTTCGCGGGTTGAACCCGGCGCTTGAAAAATGATCAGCAGGATGGTGAAAGCCATGGGGTTGTGGCTGTGCCCGCTTTGATATGTCCCCAATTAGCGTGAAAGAAATTTTTTTGTGAATTAATTGGAATCTGACCCCGATTGTTTGACTTGGCATTTTTGCTGCAATGCACTAAGCTTCGCAGCCCGCGAATTTGAAGGAAGCGTCATGACCACGGCAGCCGAACAGCAGCAACTCCAGCAACAGGGTCTGTACGACCCGGCCCACGAACACGATGCCTGTGGCGTCGGTTTCGTCGCCCACATCAAGGGCGAAAAGAGCCATGCCATCGTGCAGCAGGGTCTGAAGATCCTGGAGAACCTGGACCACCGGGGTGCGGTGGGTGCCGATGCGCTGATGGGCGACGGCGCCGGCATCCTGATCCAGCTGCCCGATGCGCTGTACCGCGAAGAGATGGCCCGGGCCGGTCAGGCCCCGGGCGGGTCGGTGGGCGTGACCCTGCCGGCGCCCGGCGAATACGGCGTGGGCATGATCTTCATGCCCAAGGAACACGCTTCGCGCCTGGCCTGCGAGCAGGAGATGGAGCGCGCCATCGCCGCCGAAGGCCAGGTGCTGCTGGGCTGGCGCGATGTGCCGGTGAACAGGGACATGCCGATGTCGCCCACGGTGCGCAAGAAGGAGCCGATCCTGCGCCAGGTCTTCATCGGCCGCGGCAACGACGTGATCGTGCAGGACGCGCTGGAGCGCAAGCTGTACGTGATCCGCAAGACCGCCAGTGCCAACATCCAGGCGCTGGGGCTCAAGCACAGCAAAGAGTATTACGTGGTGAGCATGAGCAGCCGCACGGTGATCTACAAGGGCCTGCTGCTGGCCGATCAGGTGGGCACTTACTACAAGGACTTGCAAGACACCCGCTGCGTCTCGGCCCTGGGCCTGGTGCACCAGCGCTTCTCCACCAACACCTTCCCCGAGTGGCCGCTGGCCCACCCGTACCGCTACGTCGCGCACAACGGCGAGATCAACACCGTCAAGGGCAACTACAACTGGATGAAGGCACGCGAAGGCGTGATGTCTTCGCCGGTGCTGGGTGCCGACTTGCACAAGCTGTACCCGATCAGCTTCGCCGGGCAGTCCGACACCGCCACCTTCGACAACTGCCTCGAGCTGCTGACCATGGCGGGCTACCCGCTGGCGCAGGCCGTGATGATGATGATCCCCGAGCCCTGGGAGCAGCACACCACCATGGACGAGCGCCGCCGGGCTTTCTACGAATACCACGCGGCGATGATGGAGCCGTGGGACGGCCCGGCTTCCATCGTGTTCACCGATGGCCGCCAGATCGGCGCCACGCTGGACCGCAACGGCCTGCGCCCGTCGCGCTACTGCATCACCGACGACGACATGGTCATCATGGGTTCCGAGTCGGGCGTGCTGCCGGTGCCGGAAAACAAGATCGTGCGCAAGTGGCGCCTGCAGCCCGGCAAGATGTTCCTGATCGATCTGGAGCAGGGCCGCATGATCGACGACGAGGAGCTCAAAGCCAACCTCGCCAACACCAAGCCCTACAAGCAGTGGATCGACAACCTGCGCATCCGCCTGGACGACGTGGAAACGCCGGTCGCGGGTGAGGCCGCGCAAGAACTGCCGATCAGCCAGACCGAGCCGCAGTCCACCGGCAGCGAGCGCGTCACGCCCGAACTGCTGGACCGCCAGCAGGCCTTTGGCTACACCCAGGAGGACATCAAGTTCCTGCTCAGCCCGATGGCCGCCAACGGCGAAGAAGGCATCGGCTCCATGGGCAACGACAGCCCGCTGGCCGTGCTGTCCGACAAGGACAAGCCGCTCTACAACTACTTCAAGCAGCTGTTTGCGCAGGTCACCAACCCGCCGATCGACCCGATCCGCGAAGCCATCGTGATGTCGCTGGTGTCCTTCATCGGCCCCAAGCCCAACCTGCTGGACATCAACCACGTCAACCCGCCGATGCGCCTGGAGGTGAGCCAGCCGGTGCTGGACGTGGCCGACATGGCCAAGCTGCGCGACATCGAGGGCCGGACCCAGGGCAAGTTCCGCAGCGCCACGCTGGACATCACCTACCCGGTGTTCTGGGGCCGCGAGGGCGTGGAAGCCAAGCTGGCTTCGCTCTGCGCCGAAGCGGTGGACGCCATCAAGAGCGGTCAGAACATCCTGATCATCAGCGACCGCGCTGTGAGCGCGACCCAGTTGGCCATCCCCGCATTGCTGGCGCTCTCGGCCATTCACCAGCACCTGGTGCGCGCGGGTCTGCGCACCTCGGTGGGCCTGGTGGTGGAAACCGGCAGCGCGCGCGAAGTGCACCACTTCGCGGTGCTCGCGGGCTACGGCGCCGAAGCCGTGCACCCCTACCTGGCCATGGAAACGCTGGCCGCGATCTGCAAAGATTTGCCGGGCGACCTGAGTGCCGAAAAGGCCATCGCCAACTACGTCAAGGCGATCGGCAAGGGCCTGTCCAAGATCATGTCCAAGATGGGTGTCAGCACCTACATGTCGTACTGCGGCGCCCAGCTGTTCGAGGCCATCGGCCTGAACAGCGAAACGGTGGACAAGTACTTCAACGGCACGTCCAGCCGCGTCGGTGGCATTGGCGTGTTCGAGATCGCCGAAGAAGGCATCCGCATGCACAAGGCGGCGTTCAGCGACAACCCGGTGCTCGCCAACATGCTGGAGACCGGCGGTGAGTACGCCTGGCGCGCCCGTGGCGAAGAGCACATGTGGACGCCCGACGCCATCGCCAAGCTGCAGCACAGCACGCGCGCCAACAACTGGAACACGTACAAGGAGTACGCCCAGATCATCAACGACCAGAGCAAGCGCCACATGACGCTGCGCGGCCTGTTCGAGTTCAAGATCGATCCGAGCAAGGCGATTTCCATCGACGAGGTGGAACCGGCCAAGGAGATCGTCAAGCGCTTCGCCACCGGCGCCATGTCGCTGGGTTCCATCTCCACCGAAGCCCACGCCACGCTGGCGGTGGCCATGAACCGCATCGGCGGCAAGAGCAACACCGGCGAAGGCGGCGAAGACGCGCTGCGCTACCGCAACGAACTCAAGGGCATCCCGATCAAGCAGGGTCAGACCATGTCCGACCTGCTGGGCAAGGACACCTTCGAGGTCGACTACGTGCTGCAAGAGGGCGACTCCATGCGCTCCAAGATCAAGCAGGTGGCGTCGGGCCGGTTTGGCGTGACCGCCGAATACCTCAACAGCGCCGACCAGATCCAGATCAAGATGGCGCAGGGCGCCAAGCCCGGCGAAGGCGGCCAGCTGCCCGGCGGCAAGGTGGCGACTACATCGGCAAGCTGCGCCACAGCGTGCCGGGCGTGGGCCTCATCAGCCCGCCGCCGCACCACGACATCTATTCCATCGAAGACCTGGCGCAACTGATCCACGACCTGAAGAACGTCGCGCCGCACAGCTCCATCAGCGTCAAGCTGGTGTCGGAAATCGGGGTCGGCACCATCGCCGCCGGTGTGGCCAAGTGCAAGGCCGACCACGTGGTGATCGCCGGGCACGACGGCGGCACCGGCGCTTCGCCCTGGTCGTCGATCAAGCACGCCGGTTCGCCGTGGGAAATCGGCCTGGCCGAAACCCAGCAGACCCTGGTGCTCAACCGCCTGCGCAGCCGCGTGCGGGTGCAGGCCGACGGCCAGATGAAGACTGGCCGCGACGTCGTCATTGGTGGCCTGCTGGGCGCCGACGAGTTCGGCTTCGCCACCGCGCCGCTGGTGGTCGAGGGCTGCATCATGATGCGCAAGTGCCACCTGAACACCTGCCCGGTGGGCGTGGCCACGCAAGACCCGGTGCTGCGCAAGAAATTCACCGGCAAGCCCGAGCACGTCGTCAACTACTTCTTCTTCATCGCCGAAGAAGCGCGCCAGATCATGGCGCAGCTGGGCATCCGCAAGTTCGACGAGCTGATCGGCCGCGCCGACCTGCTGGACACCAAGCAGGGCATCGAGCACTGGAAGGCCAAAGGCCTGGACTTCAGCCGCCTGCTGGCCATGCCCGCCGTGCCGGCCGACGTGCCGCGCCTGCACACCCAGAACCAGGACCACGGGCTGGAGAAGTCGCTCGACAACGTCCTGATCGCCAAGAGCCGTCCGGCCATCGACAAGGGCGAGAAGGTGCGCTTCATGGAAGCCGCGCGCAACGTCAACCGCTCGGTCGGCGCCATGCTCTCGGGCGCGGTGACCAAGGTGCACCCCGAAGGCCTGCCGGACGACACCATCCACATCCAGCTCGAAGGCACGGGCGGTCAGTCGTTCGGCGCCTTCCTGTGCAACGGCATCACGCTGTACCTGATCGGTGAAGCCAACGACTACACCGGCAAGGGCCTCTCGGGCGGTCGCGTGGTGGTGCGCCCGAGCCTCGATTTCCGTGGCGTGGCGACGCAGAACATCATCGTCGGCAACACCGTGATGTACGGCGCCACCAGCGGCGAGGCCTTCTTTGCCGGCGTGGCCGGCGAGCGCTTCGCGGTGCGCCTGTCGGGCGCCACCGCGGTGGTGGAGGGCACCGGCGACCACGGTTGTGAATACATGACCGGCGGCACCGTGGCGGTGCTGGGCAAGACCGGGCGCAACTTCGCCGCCGGCATGAGCGGCGGCAT
>PNMH01000160.1 GCA_013823505.1 Polaromonas sp.
GGCCGGCTGCTGGCCACCAGCGGGCGCGGCTCCAGCAACATTTATCTGATCGACGCCGAGCAGCGCCGCGTGATCGGCAACACACCCAACCCTGCGTCTGGGCCCACCACCAACCCCGAGCGCCTGAGTAGTGGCCTGCTGCTGGGCCGCGAACCGCACGAGCCCACTTTCACGCGCAACGGCCGCGAGCTGTGGGTCACGCTGCGCGGTGAAGACCGTATTGCCATCGTCGGCGTCGATCGTGCCGTTCGCCAGCTCAAGGGGGCCGACAGCCCGGGCTCCAGCGCGGTTCGCCAATACCTGCCCACACTGAGCGGCCCGGCGCAGGTGTGGTTCAACCGTGAGGGTACGTTGGCCTTTGTGGCCAGCCAGAAGGTGTCGAAGATCGACGTGTTCCGCGTCAACCCCGGCGCGGATGGCCACAGCCAACCGCAGCGGCTGACCACGCTGGACATCAGCGCACAGGACAAACCCGGCTTCACGCCCTTCATGAAGACCACACCCGACGGTGCCGAGGTGTGGTTCTCGCACAAGCTGGCTGATGCGGTGTCTTGCCGCTCGACGCAGGGTGGCTTCGACCTGATCGACACCGTGCCACTCGGCATGGGCGCTCGGCCCAACCACGTTGAGTTCGTGCGCAATGCGCGCGGCAGCGTGGTCTATGCCAGCCTGGCGCGCATCGACGATGGTGGCCCCGGCGGCGTGGCGTCGAGCCCGATCGCCATCATCGACCGCAGCGCTCCGGGCGGACAGCGCAAGGTGGTGGGCACCTTCTCCAGCCGTGGCCGCGAGTCGCACGGGTTGTGGACCAACCCCGAGAACACGCTGCTGTATGTGGCCCACGAACAGGACGAGCTGCCCGGCACGCCCAACGCGGGCCAGACCGTGTGCAGTGCATTTGATGTGAGCGACCCGCTGCGCCCGACCTTCATTGCGCAGATCCCCCTGGGCAATCTGACGCTGCCCTCTGGCGCGCTGCGCAACAAAAAGAGCATCAACCTCGTCTACGTGCGTGTGGGCGAGAAGGGCCAGACGGCATGAGCGGCGCGCACACCAGCCACGGCGCCAGCGCCGCGCACACCAGCGCATTCCAGCGGGATATGGACGAATCGATGGCCCGCATGATGCAGGCCATGCACAGCCCGGGCTACGCAGGCCAGGCCGACCAGGACTTTCTGGCGATGATGATTCCGCACCACGCCGGCGCTGTGGACATGGCGCGGCTGGTGTTGCAGCATGGGCGCGATCCTGTCACCCGGCAGTTGGCCGAGGAAATCATTGCCGGGCAGACGGTGGAGATCCAGAGCATGCAACGCCGACTGCACACCCTGCAGCAGCGCACAGCCAAAGGTGCGGAAGCGGAATTTCCGTCGCTGGGTGGGACGCGGGGGCCTTGATCGACAGCCCTAGGGAAAGTACCAATGAGCGCCACGGAATGAACCAAGCCATGCAGCGCTCTTGATCACCATGCTGTTCCAGTCTGCCGAGTCCCGCTATAACCAATGGGTGCGTGAGCACTACCGTTTTTTGCTGCGCAGTGCGTGGGCGCTCACTGGTTCGCGCGCCATTGCCGAAGACGTGGTGCAAGACTGTTTTGCCAACGCCTGGAAGCACCGGGAGCAACTGCGCGACGCTGCGCTGGCACGGGCTTGGCTCTTTCAGATCATGCGCCGCGCCGCCTTTCGCCAGGCCGCACCCAGCATGCAGTCGCTGGACGATGAAGAGCAGCCCGAGCAAGCGGCGCCCGACGCGGGGCTGGACGACAAACTCGATGTCGTCAAGGCGCTCGCGCGCCTGGCGCCCATCCACCGCGAGGTGCTGGTGCTGTTTTATTTCGACGACATGCCCACCGCCCAGATGGCCGAGGCGCTGGAGATCGCGCCCGGCACGGTGTTGTCGCGCCTAGCCCGTGCGCGCGACGCTTTGAAGCTGGCCATGGGGGTACCTGCGACACCCAAGGCCGATGTCAACGTTACCCCGTTTCGCAGGACCAAGACATGAGCCCCGATACCGACGCGCCTTTCCTGCCCGACAGCGAATTCGATTTGCGCGCGCGCGCCGAGTTGGCGATCGCCTTCGAGGCCAGCGACGCACCGGCACACCTGTACCGAAAGCCGCAGCCGCTGCTGGCGCGACGCGGCTTGCAGCGTTTTCTGGCTGCGCTTTTGCTGGCCGGTGGCACCAGCGGCGGGGTGCTAGCCGTGCGACCGCCAGCGATGGTGCGCGACGCGATCGACCACGAATACCACGAGCGCAGCTTGCGGGGCAGTTTCATGGAGCAGCGCCAGTTGCTCATGCACCTGGGCATGCGGGACGCCAACGTGGTGCCCGGGTTTCCCCAACTCATGCGGCCATGCGATATCGAAGGTCACCTCGCTTACCACCTCACCACGTTCTTCGAGAAGGGCGGCATGGTGACGGTGTATGCCTTTGACCAGCCTGTGGACCTGCGCGAGGCCAGCGGCTGGTGGAGCAACGTGCACTGGAAGGTGATCCGCTCGCGCGAGGGCAAGCCCTTGTTGCTGGTGGCCCAGAAAAAGAAGGCACTGGCGGTCGCGCAGACGGCACTGCAGGCACCTCCCGTGTCCGGGCCAGGCTGAGGCACCGCGTCCCTGTCAACGAATCAACCGCTCACCCCTTTCACCCCAACCGGCGCACGACGCCCAACCACCGGAGACCCCAGAAATGAACCAACAACCCACCTCGCTCCCCCGGCGCCACCTGCTGGCCGGCAGCGGCGCTGCTTTGGCTGCCGTTGGTCTGGCCAGCTTTGGCCGCACCGCAGCCGCTGCTGGTGAGACCGCGCCCGTCGCCGTGGCCGGTGCTGCCAAGCCTCTGCCAGCGTACGTGGGCTGGAAGGACCCGGCCAGCCTGATCGTGCACAGCAGCACCACCATTGAGACCAAGCGCAGTGTGTTCGGCACCAGCGTAATCACGCCGTCCGAGCAGCTCTACATCCGCAACAACCTGCCCGCGCCCGACGTCTCGATCCTGGGCAACCGCGATGCCTGGGAGATCAACATCGAGGGGGTGAAGAACCCGCGCAAACTCACGCTGGGCGACCTCAAGCGCATGGGCATCGAGACCACGGCGATGGTGTTGCAATGCTCTGGCAACGGACGCGGCTACTTCCCCAACAAGCCCAGTGGAACGCCTTGGCAAGTGGGCGCAGCAGGCTGTGTGGTGTGGAGCGGTGTGCCGGTGCGCTGGGTGGTGGATGCCCTGGGCGGCGTGGAGGCCGGCATGGCCTACCTCACCGGCACAGGCGGCGAAAAACTCCCCGATGGACTGGACCCCAAGAGCGTGATCGTGGAACGCTCGGTGCCTGCTGCCGCACTCGCCGATGCCCTGCTGGCCTGGGAAATGAACGGTGTGCCGATTTCGCTGGCCCACGGCGGCCCACTGCGCTTGATCGTGCCGGGTTACACGGGCGTGAACAACATCAAGTACGTCAAACGCCTGGCCTTCACCGCTCAGGAGACCGACGCACGCATCATGTCGCACGGCTACCGCATTTCACCGCCCGGCGCGAAGGGCGACCCGTCGCAGCCATCGGTGCAGGAAATGACGGTGAAGTCGTGGATCAACGGTCCCGGCACGGACGGCGCCCCGCTTAAAGCGGGTGACACACAGATCCATGGCGTGGCGTTTGGCGGCATGAACGCGGTGGCCAAGGTCGAGGTTTCTCTGGACGGCGGAAAAACCTGGCAGCTCGCGCGCATGGTGGGGCCCGACCTCGGCCGCTTTGCGTGGCGGCAGTTTGTTTTTGCGGCACGCCTGCCGGCGGGCCAGTTCACCCTGGCGAGCCGAGCCACCGACACCGCAGGCAACGTGCAGCCCGAACAACGCATGGAAAACGCGGGCGGCTACAACAACACCAGCTGGGCCGACCACGCCGTGAAAGTGAGCGTGGCATGAAGCGCACAATCCAAAAACACGCGTTGGTCGCTGCCCTGTGGTCGTTGGCATTCACAGTGCTGCCCGTGCACGCCGCCGACGATGCCGCGCAACTTCAACAAGGCAAGGTGTTGTTCGGCCAAGGCGCGGTGCCTGCCTGCGCCCTGTGCCATGCGCTCAAGGACGCGGGAGCCGAAGGCGCCGTGGGCCCCAGCCTGGACGAGCTCAAGCCCGATGCCAAGCGCGTGGCCACCGCGCTGCGCAACGGGATTGGGCAGATGCCGTCCTACAACGGCAAACTCAGTGATGCGCAAATTGCCGCCCTGGCGGCCTACGTGGCCAAGGCTTCGGGTGGATCAAAGTGATGGCTGGTTGGCCACAGCGCTGCTGCGCCAACTGACAAAAAGGACGGGATCACCTGCAAACAGCGATCCCGACTGAGTGGCTGACCCAGGGCGGGTCAGCCACTCACCATCACTTGCCTGGTTTGATGTCGGGGACCACCATCCAGCCAGCCCCCATCATCACAACCGCCGGGAACTTCTCGCCGGCCTAAGTCTTGCCCAGCATGGCCTTGTGCTCGCGGTAAGCCATCAACGCTGGCGACACGCCCAGGTGATTGATCGCACCATGCTTGATGCTGCTGCAGTCTTGCTCGTCGAGCTTGCAGATCTCTGCACGCTGTTGTCAACTCTCTAGCAATGTCAACTACGCGCCTGAAACCTGTCTCTGCGCCTTACCACGATGCATGAATAGGAGTGATCGCAATCCGGCACGCCAAGGGCATGCACGTTGAAAACTCGAACGGCAGCAACCGCTGCACAAGAGTCCTTGGCTTGTCCGTCGCGGTAAACCGCAGCGAGTCGTCAAGAACCCGTTGAAATCTCACCCAGAAGATTCGAAGCAGCACTTCTTGATGTTTCGCCGTGGCGTTGATACCCGAGCACCACCGCCACGGATTGATGACCCGTCATCGCCATGGTGTCTGCAAGAGAGACCTTTCGTAAGGCGGCCTCAGTTACGAAGCCAGCGCGCAAGGAGTGCGCAGAAAACTCCCCATCAACACCTGCCAACAAACACCGCGCCTGCACGATGTCTCGCACGGATGCGGCCGACAGCGGCCCACCCAGGTGACCGCCCTTGAGCACGCGACGGAAGAGGGCGCCCTCCCGAATCCCGCTTATCAATAGCCAATCCTCCAGTGCGGCACCCGCTGCTCCGAGCACGGGCTTGTGGTTCTCTGGTCGGTCGACGCCGCTCTGGTTCGTCTTTGAGAAAACAAGTTCATAAGAAAACTCCCCCGGCGCCAGGCGTTTCAAGAACTTCATGTCCGCGGCTGCCACCTCGGAGCGCCGACGCCCACCACTGGCCCAAGCGAAGAGGAGGAGGGCGCGATCGCGCTTGCCCTTCAAGGAATCGTCGCAGGTTGCCAACACCAACTGCAGCGGATCCTTGGTCAGCGCGTCTTTCTTCTTCGGCAACTCACCGCGCTTGGCGTAGGCCTTGCGCGTGCGGGAGAGCAGCTCGCGCACTTTTGGGTCCTGGCAGGGGTTTTTGACGTCGCGCATCTGGTGCGCCTTGGACAGCACCGCCAGG
>PNMH01000161.1 GCA_013823505.1 Polaromonas sp.
CTGGTCTGGCTCGAAGGCGAGCACCTGTGCCGCGCCTTGCTGGCACGCGGCCACCTGCCCGCGCTGCTCCTGCGCGCCGAATCGGCCCCGCACTGGGACCATGCCTGGGCCTTGCCACCCAGCGTGCGCCGGGTGGCACTGGCCGACAGCCTGCTGGCCAGTGTGAGCAGCCTGGGCTCCAGCGCGCCGGTGGGCTTTTTGTGGCCCTTGCCCGCCGCCGTGGCACCCGAGCCGGGGCGACCCACTGTGCTGCTGGACCGCTTACAAGACCCGGGCAACGTCGGCTCCATCCTGCGCAGCGCCGCCGCCTTCGGGTTTGAGCAGGTGCTGGCGCTCAAGGGCACGGCGGCGCTGTGGGCGCCCAAGGTGCTGCGCGCCGGCATGGGGGCGCACTTTGCGCTGCGCCTCGTTGAAGCGGCCACCTTGGCCGATCTGCCGGCCTTGCAACTGCCGCTGCTGGCCACCAGCTCGCACCAAGGGCAGTGGCTGCACCAGGCCGCGCTGCCCTGGCCTTGCGCCTGGCTGCTGGGCCACGAAGGGCAGGGCCTGAGCCCCGAGCTGCTGGCCGCTGCCAGCCAGCACCTGCGCATCGCCCAGCCCGGCGGCGAAGAGTCGCTCAACGTCGCCGCCGCCGCCGCCATCTGCTTGCATGCCAGTGCGGTGCAGCGGGGGTGAGGTGCCCTATACTGGCCGGTTGCCGGTTTGCAGCCACGACGGCCGCCAAACACGCCCCTCTATAGGTTCACGAAGTGACAGAACAGTCTGAGCAGTGGCTCAGTCAACTGGGTTTTCGATTCGGCATCAATGGGCCGCATGCGGCCCGCACCATGATGTTGGCGGAATTGCGCCTGCTGCTGGGCCACACAGAGAGCCAAGCAACGCGTGCCGACTATGCGGCAGCCATCGTCGGGCGCAACGTACTCGGTAAGCCTACTAGCAAAACCCGCGAGCTCACGCTGCGCCATATGGCCACGCTGTACGGTCTGGACGATTCCAATCCCATCTTCCGCGCCTTGCGCCGCCTTTGGCCACTGAATGAATCGGCGCAACCCATGCTGGCTTTGGCGCTGGCTTTGGCGCGCGATCCGCTCTTGCGTGCAACCCAGGCGTTCATCCTCGCCCAGCCCGTAGGAGGCGCGGTACACCGGGAATCTATACAGCGCTTGCTGGCCCAAACCCACCCGGAGCGGTTCAGCCCAGCTTCGCTGCTATCGTTCGCGAAAAATATTGCTGGCACTTGGACGGCAGGTGGAATGTTGGCCGGACGAATCCGCAAGTTGCGCACCCAGCCACCGATGCACCCCGAGTCGCTGACGCTGATGTTGTTTCTTGGCTACCTCGAAGGCCGCACTGGCCAACGCCTGTTCTCATCGAATTGGGTCAGTCTCTTGGGTGGCGTACCATACGAGCTCGAGGCGCTGGCACACGCTGCTTCAAACCGGGGTCTGCTCGTGTTTATGCAGGCTGGCGGTGTCACGGAAGTGCGCTTTCCCGGTTACCTCAAGCCTGAAGAAGAACGCATACGCTTAAAGGCTGCACATGTCGTCTAGGGTCGTCAAGCTCGCTGCCGCATACCGCCAGCACCTTTCGGTGCCTTGGCAGGGCAGGCTTGCGGCCATCCAGCGCGTCATCTTCGCGGTGTACGACAAGGCCGACGAGCTGCGCCTTCGGGCGAACGTCGAAGAGTTTGCATTGGCCACCCAACAAGCCGGTAAGCAGTGGCTGCTTTTGGACCTGAGCAACGCCTTCCCCGAATGGATGGCGGCACAAGAGTACCGCGATGCCTACTTTGAGTCCCCGCATGACTTGGCCGGCTACCAGACCGGCGAACTGACCGAGTTCATCGCCCACCTCAATACACAGCTCAAAGCGCGCATCACGGCAGAGGCCGGCCCAGACACGGTGGTCGCGTTG
The DNA here is from genome assembly GCA_013823505.1 of Polaromonas sp. Next base: position 1,915 of record PNMH01000161.1, read on the forward strand.
CTGGGCGTCGGGGCACTGTTCGGTCTGGCACGTGTGTCGTCCGTGGTCGAAGGCATCAAAGAGGCCGTGCCAGGTCGCCTGTTGGTGTTCTTCCCTGGCGAGCACCACCCGGAGAACCATACCTACCGCCTGCTGGACGCGCGCGACGGCTGGAACTACCTGGCCGTGCCGCTGCTGGCCAAGGACTGACCCAAAGTAACAACCCAAAGAACGAGAGCAAGGCCCACCATGCTGAACAGGGATATCTACAACAAGGCCCCCAAGGAAAACCGACTCGTCAACAACGGCGTAGCCGAAGTATCGGAAGACTATTCGGAGGCCGCCCAGGTCATCCTGCGCTACGAGCTGGAGTCCTTCGTCTGCGACGGACAATACGAGAAGGGCCTCGAGACCATCCTCGACAAGTTCCTTTTGAATCTGGATGCCGGAACCGAACAGCCTGGGGTGTGGATTTCGGGCTTTTACGGCAGCGGCAAGTCGCATTTGGCCAAGATGCTGCGCACGCTGTGGACCGACCACCAGTTCACCGACGGCGCCACCGCTCGCAGCCTAGCCAAGCTGCCCACGGGTGTGTTCGAGCATCTCAAGGAACTCAGCACGCAGGGCAAGCGCCACGGCACCCTCCATGCGGCCGCAGGCAAGCTCGGCGCTGGAGCCGGCGACAAGGTGCGCCTGGCCTTGCTCGGCATCGTGTTCAAGTCCAAGGGCCTGCCCGAGCAGTACAACCAAGCGCAACTCGTCCTGTGGCTCAAGCGCGAGGGCATCTTGTCCGCGGTCGAAGCAGAACTGACATCGGTTGGGCGCTCTGTGGCGCAAGAGCTGCCGCACATGTACGTGTCCAGCCATTTGGCCAAGGCACTGCTGAAAGCGCGGCCGGACCTGGCCCACACCGAAGCCGACGCCCGTAAGCTGCTGAAAGAGCAGTTTCCCCAGGTGACCGACGTCACCAGCGAGCAGATGACCACCGCCATCGAAGCCGCGCTGGCTCAGGACGGCAAGTTTCCATTGACGCTGGTGGTGCTGGACGAGGTGCAGCAGTACATCGGCGCGGATTCCGAGAAGGCCTTTCAGGTGCAGGAGCTCACCGAGACCCTGTCCAAACACTTCAACGGCAAGCTGTTGTTCGTCGGTACCGGCCAGTCGGCGCTTTCTGGCATGCCCAACCTGCAGCGCCTGATGGGTCGGTTCCCGGTTCAGGTGATGCTGGGCGACTGGGATGTAGAGAACGTCACCCGCCAAATCATCCTAGCCAAGAAGCCCACGGCGCAGCCGCAAGTGGAAAGCGTCTGGCGCGCCAACCTGGGTGAGATTTCCCGGCACCTGCGCGGCACCAAGCTCGAGCACGTTACCGACGACGAAGATGTCATGACGTCCGACTACCCGCTGCTGCCGGTACGTCGCCGCTTCTGGGAACGTGTGCTGCGCACCATCGACACCACCGGCACCGTGTCGCAGTTGCGAAGCCAGCTGCGGGTGGTGCACGAGGCCGTGCTGGCCACCGCCGATGCACCGTTGGGCCATGTGGTTTCGGGCGACTTCCTGTACGACCAGATTGCGGCGAACCTAGTGTCTACCGCCCAACTTCCCAAGGAGGTGTTCGAGAACGTCCAGCGCTTCGCTGCAGGCGATGAACACGCCCAGATCAAAGCCAAACTGCTAAAGCTCATCTACCTCATCAACAAGCTGCCCGCCGATGCGGCGCTGGACATCGGCCTCAAAGCCACCGAGGACGCGCTGGCAGACCTGCTCGTCACCGACCTGTCAGCCGGTTCGTCCGTCCTGCGCAAGAAGTTGCCCGCGCTGCTAGGCGAACTGCAGAACAAGGACCGCCTGGTAATGGCCTTGGCTGGCGCCAGCGGCACCGAGTACCGGTTGCAGACCCGCGAGTCCAGCGCCTGGTACGACGAGTTCCGCGCTCAGGAAGCGGAGCTCAAGGCCGCCCCGCAGCGTATGGAGCAGAAGCGGTCCGACCTGTTGAAAACCCGCTTCGCGGAGGTGCTCAAGAAGGTGCGCGTGGTGCAGGGCAAGGACAACGTCGAGCGCAAGCTCTCGCCCACCTACGACGACACGCTGCCCAAGGACCATGCCCAGGCGCTGTACCTGTGGATTCAGGACGGTTGGCAGACCGAAGAAAAGTCAGTCATCGCCGAGGCCAAGGGCAAGGCGGCTGACAACCCGACGCTGTTCGCCTTCCTGCCTGCCCAGCACAAGACCGAGCTCACCAATGCCATCGTGGCGCTAGAAGCAGCCCGCACCACGCTGCAAAAGAAGGGCAGCCCCGCCACCGAGGAAGGCCGCGACGCCCAGCGCTCGATGGAGAGCCGCCAACGCACCGCAGAGAAAGACCTGGCAGAGCTGCTGGAACAACTCTTTGGGGCCGTGCGTGTGTTCCAGGCCGGTGGGCAAGAAGCACAAGATGGCAACGACTTGGCCGACCGCATCAACCGCGCCGCCAAGTCTTCTGCCATCCGCCTCTACAGCCAGTTCGATGCCGCCGACCACGACCAGTGGAGCAAGGTGCTCGACGAAGCGCGCAAGGGCAACCTCGATGCGCTGAAAGCCGTCGGCCACACCCAGGAAGCCGACAAACACCCGGTGTGCCAAAAGCTGCTGGGCTTCATCGGGCCGGGGAAGAAGGGTGCCGAGATTCGCGACAACTTCGAGGCGCCGCCCTACGGCTGGCCGCGCGACGCCATCGACGGTGCGCTGTACGCCCTGCTCGCCGCCGGCCACCTGAAGGCCACCGATGCAGCGTCCAAGCCCGTCGAGGCAAAGAGCTTGGACCGCGCCAAACTCACCCAGACCAGCTTTAGGCGCGAGAGCATCCACATCACGCCGATACAGCTCATCAAGCTGCGCTCGTTGTTCAGCACCGTGGGTGTGCCCTGCCAGCCCAAGGAAGAGTTGGCCAAAGTGCCTATGCTGTTGGCCAAGCTGCGCGAACAGGCATTCAAGGCCGGCGGGCCAGCCCCTGCGCCCGAAGCCCCGAAGCTGACGACCATTGAAGCCATCGAAGGCCAGTCAGGCAGCGCCCAGTTGCTGGAGCTCTACACGCGCTTCGACGACATCGTTGCCTTGTCCAAGGCCTGGACGCAGACGGCCGAAGCCATTGGCAAGCGCCTTCCAGTTTGGCACCAACTGGACCAACTGCTTCGCCACGCCAAGGCGCTAGGCCCCTGCGCAGCGTTGAAGGCCGAGCGTGACGCCATCGAAGCCCAGCGCAGCCTGCTGGCTGACCCCGACCCGGTGCGCCCGCTGCTCGACAAAACCGTGGACCTGCTGCGCCAAGCGCTCAAGGCCAAGCTCGACGCCTTTGCGCAGACCCACGGGCAGCAGCAGACCCATCTGCATGCCGACGCAGACTGGGCCAAGCTGAGCGACGCCCAACGTGCCGACCTGAGTCAGGCCCACCACCTGGCCGCACCGCCCGCTGTTGCGCTGGGCACCGCCGAGCAACTGCAAGACACGCTGGACGACTGTGACTTGGACCACTGGGCATCCAAGGCCCAAGCGCTGCCCAGCCGCTTCGAATCTGCCCGCCATGCGGCCGTGCAACTGCTCAAGCCCAACGTCGTTC
>PNMH01000162.1 GCA_013823505.1 Polaromonas sp.
ACGGCGTCCAAATCATCCCACCAGAAAAACACCTCGTCCTCCCAGGTGATGTCCAGCAGTTCGTGGCGCGAGCCGTTGGGCTCGGTGATCTTGACTTTGGCACCCTGCGGCGTGACCACGATGTAGTTGTTGTAGGAGCCGAAGTAGCTGATCTCTTTGACGCGGCCGGCGAACAGGTTGCGGTCCACGCCCGCCGGGCGCTGCTTGCCGATGCTGACCTTCTCGGGCCGCACCGCCACCGCCACCGGCATGGCCAGCGTGCCGCTGATGCCGTGGCCCACGTGCACCGTGCCGATGGCGGTACCCACCGCACAGCGGTCCGGCTCGTCCACGGTGAGCTTGCCGTCCAGCAGGTTCACGTTGCCAATGAAATCGGCCACGAAGCGGTTGCCCGGATATTCATAAATCTGTTTCGGCGTGCCCACCTGCAGCACGCGCCCCTTGCTCATGATGGCGATGCGGCTGGCCATGCTCATGGCCTCCTCCTGGTCGTGCGTCACCATCACCACGGTCACGCCCACTTTTTCGATGATGTTGACCAGTTCGAACTGGGTCTGTTCGCGCAGCTTCTTGTCCAGCGCGCCCAGCGGTTCATCGAGCAGCAGCAGCTTGGGTTTCTTGGCCAGGCTGCGCGCCAGCGCCACGCGCTGCTGCTGCCCGCCCGAGAGCTGGTGCGGCTTGCGCTGGGCATAGGGCGTGAGCTGCACCAGCGCCAGCATCTCGTCGGTGCGCCGCTGCACCTCGGCTTTGGGCAGGCCTTCGCGCTTCAGGCCAAAAGCCACGTTCTCCCAGATGCTGAGGTGCGGGAACAGCGCGTAGCTCTGGAACATCATGTTCACCGGCCGCTCGTAGGGCGGCATGTTGGCCACGTCCTGCCCGCCGAGCATGATGCGCCCCGAGGTCGGCTTCTCGAAGCCCGCCAGCATGCGCAACAAGGTGGACTTGCCACAGCCCGAGCTGCCCAGCAGGGCGAAGATTTCACCCTGGCCGATGGACAGGCTCACCTCGTCCACGGCCAGCGCCTCGTCGAAGCGCTTGACCAGTTTTTCGGTGACCAGATAGCCCGCTTGTGCGCCCGCATCTGCCATGGGTGGACCTCGCTGTGGTGGTGTTGTGAGTCAACAAGAAAAAGGGCTGTTCATACGGTGCGTACAAACAGCCCTGGTGTCAGGAGCGAGACGGACCGCTTACTTGCCCTTCTTGAAGGCGTTGTAGGTATTGGCCATGGCTTCGCGGGCTTCGTTGGTGAAGCTGCTGGGCGGGATCATCCTGGCGAAGTAGTCGGCTTCCACAAAGATGGTCTTGTTGCTGGCGATCTCGGGCTTGACCAGGGCCATGCCGGCCTTGTTGCCGGTCGGGTAGCCCATCTCGTTGGACATGGCGGCGGCGTTTTCCGGGCGCAGGTAGAAGTCGATGAAGGCCATGGCGTTGTTCGGGTGCTTGGCGTCCTTGGTCACGGCCATGGTGTCAAAGAAGATCAGCGCGCCGGTGCTCGGCAGCATGGCTTCGATCACGTCCTTGGAACCGTTTTCCTTGGCGCGGGCAGCGGCAATGTTCACGTCACCCGACCAGGCGATGGCCACGCAGGCCTTGCCGCCAGCGATGTCGTCGATCATGGTCGAGCTGAACAGGCGCACGTCTTTGCGCACCTTGGCCAGCATCTCGCCCGCGGCCTTGTAGTCGGCCGGGTCGTTGGAGTAGGCGTCCTTGCCGATGTAGTGCAGCGCCACCGGGATGATCTCGGTCGGCGAGTCCAGGTAGGCGATGCCGCAGCTCTTGAGCTTGCTCGTGTACACGGGATTGAACACCAGGTCCCAGGCGTTTTCCGGCATGGCCATGCCGCCCAGCGCCTTCTCGACCCGGGTCCGGTTGATGCCCACGGTGGTGAAGCCCCAGGCCCACGGCACCAGGTGCGCGTTGCCCGGATCGGCCTTGGTCAGGGTGGCCATGATGGCCGGGTCCAGGTTGGCCAGGTTCGGGATCTGGTCCTTCTTCAGCGGCTGCATCAGACCGGCTTCGATCTGGCCCTTGGCGAACACGGTGCCCGGCACCACGATGTCGTAACCGGTGTTGCCCGCCACCAGCTTGGCCTGCAGGGCTTCGTTGGTCTCGAAGGTGTCGTAGTTGACCTTGATGCCGGTTTCCTTCTCGAAGGCGGCGATCATGCCCTCGGGCACGTAGTCGGGCCAGTTGTAGATGTTCAGGGTTTTTTCTTCGTCGAACACCGGCCCGGCGGGCTTGGCCGGTTCGGCGGGCGCGGCGGCCACCGGTGCCGCGGGGGCGGCTGCGGGCGCGGGCTCTTCTTTTTTGCCACAGGCGGCGAGCAGAATGGCGGAAATGGCCAAGGCCAGAACTTGTTTCTTCATGGTGAGGAACGCTCCTGAAAACGGGTTGGAACCGACGGTGAATACAGGGAAACCGGCTGTGTCGCAAGCTTGAAGAGCTAGCAAATTACAGACCAACTTTATCCCCAGATTGGGGCATCAAAGCACTGTAGCAAAGAATCCGGCCCGCAAGCATCGCGGGCAACCCGCAGACCGTTCAGGCCAGCAGGCCCTGGCCGCGCAGCTCGTCGAGCGTGGCGTCCAGGCAGCGACGGATCAGCGCCACCATCTCGTCGATCTGGGCGCGCGTCATCACCAGCGGCGGCGCGATGATCATGCGGTCGCCCACGGCGCGCATGATCAGCCCGTTGCCAAAGCAGTGCCGACGGCAGACCATGCCCACCGCCAGGTCGGGATCGAACATTTCCCGCGTGGCCTTGTTCTTCACCAGCACCAGGCCGGCCACAAAACCGCAGGTTTCCGCGTCGCCCACCAGCGGGTGGTGTTTCAGCTCCTCGAAGCGTTCGGCCAGGTAGGGGCCGGTGTCGTCCTTCACGCGGCCCGGCAGACGCTCGCGCTCCATCAGTTCCAGGTTGGCCAGCGCCACCGCGCAGGCCACCGGGTGGCCGCTGTAGGTGTAGCCGTGGTTGAACTCGCCGCCTTTTTCAATCAGCACCTCGGCCACCCGGTTGCCCACCATCACGCCGCCGAGCGGGATGTAGCCACTCGTCACGCCCTTGGCGAAGGTGATCAGGTCGGGTTGGTAACCAAATTTTTCGTACGCGAACCAGTGGCCCAGGCGGCCAAAGGCGCAGATCACCTCGTCCGAAATCAGCAGGATGCCGTACTGGTCGACGATGCGCTGGATTTCGGGCCAGTAGCTGGCTGGCGGGATGATCACGCCGCCCGCGCCCTGCACCGGCTCGGCGATGAAGGCGGCCACTTTGTGTGCGCCGATGTCCAGGATTTTCTCTTCCAGCCAGCGCGCCGCGCGCAGGCCGAAGTCCGCCTTGCTCTCACCCGGTTTGGCGTTCTCCCAGTGGTGCGGCTGACCGATGTGGGTGATGTTCGGAATGGGCAGGTCGCCCTGCGCGTGCATGCCGCTCATGCCGCCCAGCGAGGCGCCCGCCATGGTGGAGCCGTGGTAGGCGTTGTGGCGGCTGATGATGACCTTGCGCTGCGGCTGGCCCAGCAGGTCCCAATAGCGGCGCACCATGCGCACGTTGGTGTCGTTGCTCTCGCTGCCGCTGCTGCTGAAGAACACGTGCTCGAACTTCCTGTCGCCCACCTGGGGTGCCAGCGCCGCCAGCTTGGAGGCCAGCCGCACGGCGGGCACGTTGGTGGTGTTGAAGAAGCTGTTGTAGAACGGCAGCGTCATCAGCTGCTGGTAGGCGGCGTCGGCCAGTTCCTTGCGGCCATAACCGGCGTTGACACACCACAGCCCGCTCATGGCGTCGAGGATTTTCTGGCCCTCGGAGTCCCACACGTAGATGTTGTCGGCGTGCGTGATCACGCGGGCGCCCCGCTCGGCCAGGCCGGCGTGGTCGGTGAACGGGTGCATGTAGTGCGCACTGTCCAGCGCCTGGATCGCTTTCGTGTCCTGCTGCTCGGCACGGCGGACCAGGGCGGGCGGGGCGATGAGGGTCGAGGTGTTCATGGTCGGTCCTTGAAGGGCGTGTTCAGACGTGCAGCAGCAGATGTTCCCTTTCCCAGGGCGAGATCACCTTCATGAACTCGTCGAACTCCAGTTCCTTGATCTCGGTGTAGATGGTGATGAACTCTTTGCCCAGGATGTCGTGCAGGTCGGTCTCGCGGCGCAGCCAGTCCAGCGCCTCGCCCAGGGAGCGCGGCAGCGCATAGGGCGCCAGGTAGGCGTCGCCCTTCATTTCGGGTTTGGGTTGGATCTGGTTCTTCATGCCCAGGTAACCGCAGGCCAGCGTCATGGCCATCGCCACGTACGGGTTGGCGTCGGCGCCGATCACGCGGTTTTCCACCCGGCGCGCCGCCGGGCTGGAAATCGGCGAGCGGATGCCCACCGTGCGGTTGTCGTGGCCCCACTCGATGTTGATCGGCGCGGCCGTGTGGCGCGACAGGCGGCGGTAGCTGTTCACGTACGGCGCCACCAGCACCATGGCCGCCGGGATGTAGCGCTGCAGGCCGCCGATGTAGTGGTAGAAGGCGTCCGACGGCGTGCCGTCCGGGTTGCTGAAGATGTTCTGGCCGGTGGCCTTGTCCACGATGCTCTGGTGCACGTGCATGGCGCTGCCCGGCTCGCCCGCAATGGGCTTGGCCATGAAGGTGGCGTACATGTCGTGGCGCAACGCGGCCTCGCGCACCGTGCGCTTGAAGAAGAACACCTCGTCGGCCAGGCCCAGCGGGTGGGCGTGAAAGAAGTTGATCTCCATCTGGCCCGCGCCCACCTCGTGGATCAGCGTGTCCACGTTCAGTTCCATCTTCTCGCAGTAGTCGTAAATCTCTTCGAACAGCGGGTCGAACTCGTTCACCGCGTCGATGCTGTAGGCTTGGCGCGAGGTCTCGGCGCGGCCGCTGCGGCCGATCGGCGGCTTCAGCAGCGTGTTCGGGTCGGTGTTGCGCGCGGTCAGGTAGAACTCCAGCTCGGGCGCCACCACCGGGTCCCAGCCCTCGGCGGCGTACAGGTCGCAAATCTTGCGCAGCACGCTGCGCGGCGCAAAGGGAACGAGCTTGCCTTCGTGGTCGAAACAGTCGTGGATCACCTGCGCCGTCGGGTCGGTGGCCCAGGGCACGATGCGCACGGTGCTCGGGTCCGGGCGCAGCTGCATGTCCTTGTCGGTCGGGTCGACCACGTCGTAGTACGGCCCGCTCTCGGGGAACTCGCCCGTCACCCCCATGCCCACGATGGCCTGCGGCAGGCGCATGCCGCGGTCTTCGGTGAACTTCTCGCGCGGCAGGATCTTGCCGCGCGCCACCCCGGTCAGGTCGGGCACCAGGCATT
>PNMH01000163.1 GCA_013823505.1 Polaromonas sp.
TGTTCACCCCGGCCAGCCTGTCGGCCTCGCTGTACTACACCTTGCACAGCACGGTGGTGATTGCCGGTCTGTTCTTGCTGGTGGAGCTCATGGCCTCGCAGCGCGGCGAGGCGCGCGACAAGCTGCAGCCCGCCGTGGCGCTGCGCGAGCCGCTGCTGCTCGGTTTGATGATGATCTTCGGCGCCGCCTCGGCCGCCGGCCTGCCGCCGCTGCCCGGCTTTCTGGGCAAGCTGATGGTGCTGGAAAGCAGTTCGGGCCTGCCCGCGCAGGCCTGGGTCTGGACCGTCGTGCTGATGGTGGGCTTCTTCTCCATCGTGGGCCTCGCCCGCGCTGGCGTGGTGGTGTTCTGGCACGTGCAACCCGAGCAGGACGGAGCCGTCACGTCCGGTGCCAGCCTCAAGTTGCTCAGCGCGGTGTGGGCCATCATGTTGATGACCGTGGCCATGGCCGTGCTGGCCTCGCCCATCAAGCGCTACACCGACGCGACCGCTTCACAGCTCGCCGATCCGGCGGCGTATGTGCGCGCGGTGCTGGGCCCGGAACGGGCGACCACACCCACCATGCGAACCTACGACGGCGTGCGACCCGCGCCGGTCGTCAAGCCCCAGGAGGAACGTCCATGACCGCGCCCCACCCAGATCGCCTGCCTGTCCGCAAGGCGGGCTGGTTCGACCACCCGGTGCTCTCCGTGCTGCTGGGCATCAGCTGGCTCGCGCTCTCGCACAGCGTGGAGCTGGTGCACCTGCTCTCGGCCTTGCTCATCGGGCTGATCCTGCCGCGTCTGCTGCACCCGTTCCTGACACCGGCAGACCACATCGACTGGATGGCCGCGCTGCGTCTGACAGCCGTGGTGCTCAAGGACATCGTGCTGTCCAACATCACGGTGGCGAAACTGGTGCTCGGTCCCATGAGCACGCCAAAGCCGGCTTGGCTGCCCGTGCCGCTGGCCACCGACCACCCGCGCATCAACGCACTGTTTGCCACCATCATCACCACCACGCCGGGCACGGTGTCTTGTGTGGTTGACGAGCAGCGCCACGAGATCCTGGTGCACGCACTCAACTGCGATGACGCGCAGGCCATGATCGACGACATGAAGAACCGCTATGAGGTGCCGCTGATGCAGATCTTCGGCCAGCAGGCACGCACCGGGAGCGCGGCATGAACATCCTCGAGATCGCCCTGAACATCGCGCTGGCCGCGATCACCGTCTCCATGCTGCTGTGCGGCTGGCGCCTGCTGCTCGGGCCCGAGACCACCGACCGCCTGCTCGCGCTGGACACGCTCTACCTCAACACCGTGGCCCTCATCGTGGTGCTGGGTATGCGCTGGAACACCGCCTTGCTGTTCGAGGCCGCCTTGTTGGTGGCCATGCTCGGATTTGTATCCACCGTGGCGCTGGCGCGCTACCTCAGCCGCGGCGACGTGGTCGAATAAGGAGACAGCATGCACCCCGTCATTGAATGGACCGCCGGGATCCTCATCGTGATCGCCGCTTTCTTCCTGCTGGTGGGCGCCATCGGCCTGGCGCGACTTCCCGACTTCTACATGCGCCTGCACGCGCCCACCAAGGCGTCCACACTGGGTGTGGGCGGCATCCTGATTGCCTCGATGCTGGTCGCTGCTGCGCAAGGCCGCGCCGGTGTGGCCGAGTTGTTGATCACGCTCTTTGTGTTCATCACCGCGCCGGTCTCGGCCAACCTCATGGCCCAGGCCGCGCTGCACCTCAAGCTGGCATCGCGCGCGCCGGTGCCGCGCGACGCGGTGCCCGAGCGGCGGGAAGGCTGAAGCCCAGGCCGGTGAGGTAGGCGTCCATGGTTTGACGCCCGCTTTTCTCCAGGTCAAACGCCAGCGGGTCGAGCAGCCAGTTCTGGATCAGACCGTCCAGGATCACGTGCAGGCCGAGCGCCGCGGTGGGCAGGGGCATGGGCAGCTTGATGTCTTCGCGGCGCACCACCTCTCTCAGCGCTTTTTCGGTCATGGCCATGCACTGGTTGCGCACCTGCAGGTGCCGGTCGCGCACCGCCTGCATTTCGCTCACGTATTCCACCTTGTGCGTGGCCACCTCGAACACACGGCGTGTCTGTTCATCGGTGGCGGTCTGCTTGAGCGCGTTCATCATCGAATCGCGCAGCGAGAGCAGGGGATTGTCGGCGGCCTCGGCCTTGCCCGCCGCGCAAGCCAGCGCGCCTTCCAACGGCATGGTCACGCGCTCCATCATGGCGTTGAACAGGGCCGCCTTGTCCTTGAAATGCCAGTAGATGGCACCGCGCGTGGTGCCTGCCGTGTTGGCGATGTCGTTGAGCGAAGTGCGCGAAACGCCATGCGCCTGAAACAAATGCTCTGCAGCATCGAGCAGGCTGTTGCGTGTCACCAGCGCATCGGCTTTGGTGCGTCGAACCATGATGTTTGTCTCCAGAAATCATGCCCTTGAGGCATTGCAGGACTATACATACATTCTTGTATGTATGTATACTTCGCCGCTTTGCGATGGATCAAGAAGTCAGGTCATTGCCTGCTTTTGTGCCTCGCCCATTTTCCATCCCAAGGATTCCCATGCCCGCCTTGAGCCCCATCAAGTCTGCGCCTGTCTCGCGCACCCGGTTTGTTTCGTTCCCCCCCAACCACCTGCTGCGAGGCCTGTCGGTGCTCGCGCTGGCGGTGGTGTTGAGTGCGTGCGGCAAATCCGAAGCCCCTCCCGCCGCAGCCGCGGGCGGCGGCCGGCCCGCACCCGAGGTGGGCGTGATCACGGTGGCGCCCGGTGACGTGGGGCTGGTGACCGAATTGCCGGGCCGCCTGGAGGCCTCGCGCGTGGCCCAGGTGCGGGCACGGGCCGCGGGCATCCTGCAAGAGCGGTTGTTCCGCGAGGGCAGCGATGTCAAGGCGGGTCAGCCGTTGTTCCGCATCGACGCCGCGCCCTACGCCGCCGCCTTGCAGAGCGCCCAAGCGGGTCTGGCCCGCTCGCAGGCCAACCTCACGCAGGCCACCGCGCTGGCCGAACGCTACGCACCGCTGGTGAAGGAAAACGCCATCAGCCAGCAGGAATACGCGAGTGCGGTGGCCGCGCAGAAGCAGGCCGAGGCCGATGTGGCCGCTGGCCGCGCTTCGGTGCAGACCGCGAACATCACGCTGGGTTATGCCCGCGTGACCGCGCCCATCTCGGGCCGCATCGGCCGCTCGCTGGTGACCGAGGGTGCGCTGGTCGGGCAGGGTGAAGCCACCCAGCTGGCCGTCATCCAGCAGATCAACCCCATGTACGTGAACTTCACCCAGTCGGCCGCCGAGGTCTACCAGCTGCGCAAGGCCATGGACAGTGGCCAGCTCAAGGGCGCGGGCGCGCAGGCCGCGGCCGTGCAGGTGGTGATGGAAGACGGCAGCGTGTATGACCAGCCGGGTCGCCTGCTGTTCTCCGACCTCACGGTGGACAGCACCACCGGCCAGGTGACGCTGCGCGCCGAAGTGCCCAACCCCAAGGGCACTCTACTGCCCGGCTTGTACGTGCGCGTGCGCCTGGAGCAGGCCAAGGCGGGCAACGCCATCACGCTGCCTCAGCAGGCGGTGACGCGTTCGGCCCAGGGCGACACCGTTTCGGTGGTGGACGCCGAAGGCAAGATTGCCAAGCGCAATGTGAAGGTGGGTGGCCAGCAGAACGGCCGCTGGGTGATTCTGGACGGCCTGCAGGCCGGCGAACAGGTGATGGTCGACGGCTTCCAGAAGCTGCAGATGATGCCGCCCGGTACCGCCGTGAAGGCTGTGCCTTGGCAAGCACCCGGCAGCGCACCGGCCGCGCCCGCGGCCGCCGCGCCAGCGCCCGCGGCAGCGAAGTAAGGAGCGCCCGACATGGCGAAATTCTTCATTGACCGGCCCATCTTCGCGTGGGTGATCGCGCTCTTCATCATGGTGATGGGCGCTGTGTCCATCACCCAGCTGCCGATTGCGCAGTACCCCCCCGTGGCCCCACCGGCCATCGTCATCAACGCCACGTATCCCGGTGCATCGGCGTCCACGCTGGAGAACAGCGTGTTGTCGGTGATCGAGCAGGAAATGAACGGCTCGCCTGGCCTGATCTACATGGAGTCGGTGGCGCAGGCCAACGGCACCGGCAGCATCACGCTGAGTTTCGAGACCGGCACCAACGCCGAGCTGGCACAAGTGGACGTGCAGAACCGGCTCTCGCGCGCCACGCCGCGCCTGCCCGCCGCCGTGACACAGCAGGGCGTGCGCGTGGACCGCTCGCGCAGCAACTTCCTGCTGTTTGCCATCTTGTCCAGCGACGACCCGGCCTGGGACCCGGTGGCGCTGGGTGACTACGCGTCGCGCAGCGTGGTGCCCGAGCTGCAGCGCCTGCCCGGCGTGGGCCAGGCACAGCTGTTCGGTACCGAGCGCGCCATGCGCATCTGGATCGACCCGGCCAAGTTGCTCGGCTTCAACCTGAGCGCGGCCGATGTCACCAACGCCATCCGGGCGCAGAACGCGCAGGTCTCGGCCGGTGAAATCGGCGCTTTGCCCAACGTGGGCGGCCAGAGCATTGCGGCCACTGTGGTGGTCAATGGGCAGCTCGCCAGCGTCGAGCAGTTCGGCAACGTGGTGCTGCGTGCCAGCGCCGATGGCGCCACCGTGCGCCTGAAAGACGTGGCCCGCATCGAACTCGGTGCCCAGGCCTACGCCACCTCGGCGCGCCTGAACGGCAAACCGTCCACCGGCATTGGTGTGCAGCTCTCGCCGAGCGGCAATGCGCTGGCCACCGCCGATGCGGTGCGCGCCAAGATGACCGAGCTGGAGCGCTTCTTCCCGGCCGGCATGACCTGGGCGATTCCTTACGACAGCTCGCGCTTCGTGAAGATCTCCATCGAGCAGGTGGCCATCACGCTGGGTGAAGCCATGCTGCTGGTGTTCCTGGTGATGTTCCTGTTCCTGCAGAACTTCCGCTACACCGTCATCCCCACCATCGTGGTGCCGGTGGCGCTGCTGGGCACCTTCGCCGTGCTGCTGGCCATGGGCTTCTCCATCAACGTGCTGACGATGTTCGGCATGGTGCTGGTGATCGGCATCGTGGTGGACGACGCCATCGTGGTGGTGGAGAACGTCGAACGCATCATGAGCGAGGAGGGGCTGCCGCCACTGGAGGCCACGCGCAAGGCCATGACGCAGATCTCGGGCGCCATCATCGGCGTGACCGTGGTGCTGATCTCGGTGTTCGTACCGCTGGCCTTTTTTGCCGGTTCGGTGGGCAACATCTACCGCCAGTT
>PNMH01000164.1 GCA_013823505.1 Polaromonas sp.
CCCAAGTACTACGCTGCACGCGGGTGGGACACGGAGGGCCGCCCCACCGCCGAGACCCGGGCGCGCTTGAGCTTGTAAGGCCCGTCCCTGAACGGGCCCAGGCCTGAACCCAGGGGGCAGTCACCACGCTGCCCCCTTTCTTTTTTCGAGGAGACAAGACATGCACCACGTCATCCTGGGCGCCGGCCCTGCCGGTGTGATTGCTGCCGAGACCATCCGCAAGCATGCCCCTGCCGACACCATCACCCTGGTGGGTGACGAGGCCGAGCCGCCGTATTCGCGCATGGCCATTCCCTACTTGCTGATCGGCAACATCAAGGAGAGCGGCACCTACCTGCGCAAGAGCCTCACCCACTACAACGACTTGCGCATCGACCAGGTGGGCGGGCACGCCACCGCAGTCGACGTGAAGGCCCGCACCGTCACGCTGGACAACGGCAGCGAGCTGGCGTTTGACCGACTGCTCATCGCCACCGGCTCGCACCCGGTGCGCCCACCGATCTCCGGCATGGATCTGCCGGGTGTGCACCCCTGCTGGACGTTGGAAGATGCGCGCGCCATCATGGCTTTGGCCAAACCGGGCGCCCGCGTCTTGCAGATGGGCGCGGGCTTCATCGGCTGCATCATCATGGAAGCCCTGGCCGCGCGTGGCGTGGAACTGAGTGTGGTGGAGATGGGCGACCGCATGGTGCCGCGCATGATGGGCCCCACGGCCGGCGGCATGATCCGGGACTGGTGCGAGAAGAAGGGCGTGAAGGTCTACACCGGCACCAAGGTCGAGGCGATCGAGCTCGCCTCCAGCGAGCCCAACGGCATCGTTGGCAAACTGGCCAATGCCATGGGCCTGGCCTCTTCGGAGCCGGCCAGGGGCCTGCGTGTGAAGCTCTCGGGCGGACAGACGGTGGAGGCCGATCTGGTGATCAGCGCCACTGGCGTGCGCCCGGCCATCGGTTTCCTGAAAGACTCCGGCATCACCTGCCTGGTGGGTGTGCTCACCGACGAACACTTGCAGACCAATGTGCCGGGCATCTACGCTGCCGGTGATTGCGCCGAAGCGTTCGACAAGGTGAGCGGCAAGACCATCGTGAGCGCGATCCAGCCCAACGCCGCCGAGCAGGCGCGCGTGGCCGCACTCAACATGGTGGGCCAGAAGGCGGACCTCAAGGGCGTGACGCAGATCAACGTGCTCGACACGCTGGGCCTCATTTCCACCAGCTTCGGCAACTGGGAAGGCGTGGCCGGCGGTGAACACGCCGAACTCACCGACAAGGCCGGTGGCCGTCACCTGAGTTTGCAGTTCAAGGACGATGTGATGGTGGGCTGCAATTCGGTTGGCTGGACCGAACACGTGGGCGTGATGCGCGGTCTGGTCGAAGGCCAGGTGAAGCTGGGCGAGTGGAAAGAACGGCTGATGCACGACCCGACCAAACTCATGGACGCCTACCTCGCGAGTGCTCAAGGGCAGGGTCAATGGGCAGGGGCTGCGGATGAGCGTCGCCGCTAGGGTAGAAACGGTTTCATGAACATCACCTTCAAACTGTTCGCCACGCTCACCGACTACCTGCCTCCCGAGGCCCGGCGCAGCAACCAGGTGTCGCTGGACATCGACCCGAGCACTCCCATCAGCCAGATCATCGAACCCTTCGGTCTGCCGCCCAAGCTGGTGCACCTGGTGCTGGTCAACGGCAAGTACATCCATCCCGAAGAGCGTTTGAGCGCCACGCTGGTCGAGGGTGATGTGCTGGCCATCTGGCCCCCGATCGCCGGGGGCTGAATCGGTGCAGTCAAGCTACGCGGAGAGCTTCGTGCGCGAGATGGGGTGCACCGAGGCCGAGTGGCTGGGCTGGCTGCCGGCGGCGGTGGGTGCTTGTGTGTGGCGCCTTGAGGGCGCTCAGGCGGTGGTCGAAGTGCCGCCCGGCGAACTCTCGCTGCGCTGGGAAACGCAGCCGCTGCGCGTGATTGCACTCATGCGCATGCCGGTGTTACGGGTCAGCTTTGTGTTCAGCGGACTCGATGCCGCGCAGCGCTACACCTTCATGAAACGCTTCGATCTCTACATGCAGCGCGGCGGCGGCTGAGGCTCGTCGCGGCGTTCATTTGGGCCGTGGCCGGGGGCGATCGGGCTGCAAAGCCTGCAGGCGGCCGCCGCGCAAGTCGGCTGCCACCGCGGCCAGCGCCTGGGCGGCCTGCCGTGTTTCTTCTTGCACATCGAGATCGCGGTCCAGCGCTTCGTGGCTGGTGGCGTACGGTTCGTAGTACCCGATGTAGCGGTCGAGTCTGGCCACAGTGCCGGCGTCGATGAAGCCCATCCAGTCGAGCCAGTCGCACAGTGAGCGGCGCGAGCCTTCGATGCCCGCCACGTCACCATGCACCACCACACCGTAGGCCCGACCGGCCAGGTGCTTGGGGTAGTCCCAGCCCGCCAGCTCGATCGTCTTGGCCAGCGCGGCTTTTTTGCCACCTGTGGAGGTCGGGTCCGGGTTGCCGCCATCGGCGCACACCAGGCGGTCGATCATCAGCTTGAGCGGGCTCGGGCTCTGGTACCAGTACACGGGGGTGACGATGAGCACCGCGTGTGCGGCGGTCCAGCGCTCGTAGATCTCCGCCATCCAGTCGTGTGTCTGACCCAGCGCGTGGTTGGGGTAGCAGCTGCAGGGCCAGTGACACAGCGGCATGGCGGTCGACACGCAGCCTTTGCAGGGGTGGATGTGCAGTTGGTACGCAGATGTGATGAGGCTGAGGTCAAGCACATCGCATTCAACGCCGGTGGCCTCCAGTGCCTCGCGCGCGATCTGCGTGAGGCGAAAGCTCTTGGACATTTCGCCAGGACAGGTTCCGTCGTTGCGCGCCGAGCCGCAAATCAGCAGCGCGCGGGTCGGTGTATCGGCCAGCGCCCAACGCGCTTGGGCCGCGTCAATGCGGGCCTTGGTGGCCACCCATTCCGTGGAAAGATCGTAGTCCGGGTCGGCATAGCCTGCGCCCGCCTTCTCGGTGAAGGGTGCCTTGCGGCCTTCGTTGTAGGCCTCCCAGGCGATCGCCTCCATGCGGACGATGGCGGCATCCTCGGTCCGGTAAGCCGGGTCGATGAAGGATGCACGGAAACGCTTGGCGAACGCTTCGCGTGTCAGCGGGTCGGGAGCCTGTCCTGTGCGAATCTGGGTCATGGTGCGGTGCTGGAATGTGGGATGTGGTCCAGCACTGTGAAAGCGCAACGCGTGAGCGTCTGTTCGCCACCGAACCCCCGTCCTCAAGCAGTGGGCCAGCGATGAAAACGCATGGACCAGTTGACCTCCCAGGTGTCTCCCGCGTCGACAGAGAACGCCTGTTCCCAGAGTGGCGACGGTGTGCGCGTGTCGGACCAGCGGAAGCGCACGCGGAGGGCGCAACCGTCGATCACGTCGTCAGCAAAGAAGGTGCCGATGCCCTGGTCGAAAGCACCCACCACGGGAACGTCGATCCGGTGTGGCTGGCGGCCGTCAAGCCACCAGATGGCCCAGAGACCGGTCTGCGGATCGTGGGTGCGCAAGGTGGCAGCCCGGTAGCTGCCCGCGGGCAGGTGAAGCAAGTTGTCGTCCACGTTGCCCTGGCCGCCGAGCACAGGGTAAGCATGGCAGGTGCCTTTGAAGGCCTGCCAGTCTTCGCTGCCACACAGGCGCTCAAGCAGGCGCCGGTGGCTCACTTGCCAGCTGCCGTGCAGGAAGTCGAAGTCGTGTGAACTCGATGGGTTCATGTTGACCTTTCAGGCGTGCAGAGCCGAGCGTGCGGTGGGCACGAGGCGGTGGCTCTCGGGAGGGCGCGCCAACCAGGGTGCCAGCACCGGTTGTACATCGCGTGCCCAGGTGCCGTCGAGGGCGAAGGTTTCAAACGCAACGAGGTCGTCGAACAGCGCCAGGCCCACCAGCACCGGCTCGTTTTCGCGCACCGGCAGTCTCGCAAAGTCGTTGGGACCAGTTTCGCTGACGTACCAGCCGATCCGCTGCGCGCCGCCCTGTCGCAGCACGGGTGAAAGCAGCGATTGGCACAAGGTCAGGAGGTCGTTGCCGGCGGGTTGGCGCAGAGGGAACAGGGCGACGTCCAGCAGGCCCGGCGGGATGTCTGTGGCCCCCGGGACGGCGCGCTCTCCGTTGACGGCGTCGATGCCTGAACCGGGCCAGGCAGGGCACAGCAGGAACACGTTGTCCGAATCGACCATGGTGGCGTTGGCTGCATCGCGGTGCGCCCGCCAGACCGGGCCGTCATAGAAGGCCTCCAGACTTGCACGTCGGCTGGTCATGTCGGCAAACCCGCGCAGCCAGACGAAACCCTGCGGGTCGTCCAGATCACGGAATTGACCAATTACGCGCATGTCGAGCGCCTCCTGGGATTCAACGAACTCACGATCAAAGAGATCGATCAGGGTGTCGCGCTGGCCAGGGTGCAGCTTGTAGCGGCGCAGTTCAACCAGGGCGGATTCGGAGGGGATGGACGTCATGTGGCAGGGCTCCTTGGAAACGGTGAGCCGATGATCTGCCGAATAACCTGACATGGTGTGTCATGTTTAAATCATCACCCATGAAAGCGAGCCGATTGCTGTCGATCCTGATGCTGCTGCAGTCCCGCGGGCGGCTGACGGCCGGCGCGCTCGCACAAACCCTGGAGGTGTCGGAGCGCACCGTGCTGCGCGACATCGACCAGCTCTCTGCGGCCGGCGTGCCGATCTGGGGCGAGCGTGGTCGTCAGGGCGGCTTCCAGTTGCGCGAGGGCTGGAGCACGCAGCTCACCGGCATGACCGAGCCCGAGGCCAACGCGCTGCTGCTCGCCGGCCTGCCCGGGCCGGCCACCGAACTGGGCCTGGGTGCGGCGGCTGCGTCGGCGCGCCTGAAGATGGTGGCGAGCCTGCCTGGCGAGTGGCGCGAACAGGCCGAGCGCGTGGGCCAGCGTCTGCATGTCGATCCGGTGGACTGGTACCGCACACAGGACGCACCGCGGTTCTTGCGTGAAGCGGCGGACGCCGTGTGGCGCGCACGGCGCATCGACGTGCGCTACGAAAGCTGGCGGGGCAAGACACAGCGCACGCTGGAACCGCTGGGGCTGGTGCTCAAGGCGGGCGCGTGGTACCTG
>PNMH01000165.1 GCA_013823505.1 Polaromonas sp.
CCGAACGCCATCTGCAGGGCTGGCCAACGAAACAGGCCGACGACCCGATGGCGCTGAAAGCCAGCCGCGAACGGGCGCTTGCGCTGGGCGCGAAGGACTGATCGCCCCGCGCCTTGCAGGACGGCTCTGCTCGCCAGCGCATACATGGTGAGGAGGTCCCCCAGACAGATGAACGCGCCGTGCAGAACGCCCAGAACGAGCATGCGGCGCTGTCGCGCCACGCCACGCCGCAGAGCGTCTGCCCGTGAGCGCTTGCGAGCCGACAACCAGCGCCCCATGCCGAACACAAATGCCAGCATGGTGTGGCCCTTGCCCTGCAGCAGGCCGACCACCAGGGCAAATGATCGCTCATGATGCGACCGCAGTTTGCAGGCGTGATGCCCCACCGTGCCATCCCACTCCATCGTCAAGACCGCCCCGCGCAAGAGCCGCAAGAGCCGGATGAAAGAAGCAGCTCATGAGTCGCTTTTCTTGAAATGCGGCTCATTTTTTGAGCCGCATTTTTGTGAAAACGGCTCAGTGCCCGGCCAGAAACCGCTGCACCAGCTCGAACTGCTCGGGCACATTGAGCGCGGGTGCATGCCCGCAGCCGGTGATCGTCACCACCAGCGCGCGCGGCCCGCGGTCGCGCATGGCTTCTGCCGTGTCGGCCAGCAGCAGATCGGAATCGGCACCGCGCAGGCACAGCACCGGCACGTCGATGCGGTCATAGGTCGGCCACAGCGCGTAGTCGCCGGGATGGTGGGTGAACTGCTGCACCATGGCCGGGTCGTAGTGCGGCGTCACGCGGCCATCGGGCAGGCGGCGCGTGGAGCTCTCGGTGAGCAGCCGCCATTGCGCGTCGCTCAGGAAACCATAGGGTTTGTAGATGGTGCGGAAGTACTGTTCCATTTCGCCGACCGTGTCGAAGGCCGCCGGGTGGCCGACATAGCTGCGGATGCGCGCAATGGCCGCGTCCGCCGTCTTGGGACCGATGTCGTTGAGCACCAGGCGTTCGATGCGCCCGTGCAGCGGGCCGGCCGCGCACACCATGCCGATGGCGCCGCCCATGGAGGTGCCGACCCAGTGGAAGCGCTTGAGCGCGAGTTGGTCGACCAGTGCGGTGGCGATGCGGCTGTAGAAATCGAGGCAGTACTCGGCCTCGGGTTTCGGGCTCCATTGCGAGAGGCCGCGGCCGATGGTGTCGGGGCAGATCACGCGCCAGCCCTGCGCGCTCAGGTGCGCGGCCAGCGGGTCCATGTCGCGCCCGGTGCGCGCCAGGCCGTGCCAGGCCACCACCACCGGGCCGGCGGGCACGTCCGGCGCCCAGTCCATGAAGTGGATTTCACGGCCCTCGCAGGCCAGGTAGCGCGAACGCGGCGTGACGGTGGCGGTCGGCGTTTTCATTTCAGCCCCTTGAGGCGGGCCAGCACGGCGCGCTCGCGCAGCTTGCCCACGATGCCGGTGGGAAAGTAATAGACCGAGAGCACGAACAGCAGGCCCAGCCAGAGCAGCCAGCGGTCGGGCGTGAGCAGCACCGGCAGCAGCGGGATGCCCTCGGTGGCGGCGCCCGCCACGCGCAGCAGGTCCTGCAGGTAGCTCTGCGCCACGAAAAACAGCACGCTGCCGATGAGCGCGCCATACAACGTGCCCATGCCGCCGATCACGACGATGAGCAGGATGTCCAGCATGATCTCGAACGACAGCGAGGTGTCGGGCCCGTTGTAGCGCAACCAGATCGCGAGCAGGCAACCGGCGAGCGTGGCGAAGGAAGCGGACAGCACGTTGGACAGCGTGCGGTAGACCACCGTGCGGTAGCCCAGCGCCTCGGCGCGGAAGTCGTTCTCGCGGATCGCCTGCAGCACGCGACCGAAGGGCGAGTTCACGATGCGCAGAATGGTCAGGAAGATCGCGGTCACCGCCACGAAGATCAGGTAGTAGGTGATCAGCCGGCCGTTCAGGTCCACCTCGCCAAAGGGGGTTGCCAGCGGCTCCTCGCGCAGCATGAAGCCGGGCGAGAGCAGCTCGGGCACGCGGAAACTCAGGCCGTCTTCGCCGCCGGTGAAGTCGGACAGCTGCGAGGCCAGCGTGAGAAAGGCCGAAGCCACGGCCAGGGTGATCATGGCGAAGAAGATCGCCTTCACGCGCAGCGAGAACAAGCCGATCAGCAGCGACAGCAGGAGCGAGATGAGGAGCGCGCAAAACACGCCCAGCGCCAGCGCACCCCAGCTCGCCTGCTCCACCGAGTTGAGCGATATCGCCACACCATAGGCGCCGATGCCGAAGAACATGGTGTGTGCGAAGCTGACGATGCCGGTGTACCCCAGCAGCAGGTCGAAGCTGGCCACCAGCGCCACGAAGATCAGCACCTTGGCCGCGACGTTGAGCGCCTTCACGCCCGGGAACAGGAAGGGCGCGAACGCGAGGCCGAGAAACAGGATCACCAGCAAGGCGGTGAGCCAGCGGCTGCGCGGCAGGTCGTGGGAGAGGAGACGGGAAATCATGGGTGTCTCCTGTTATCGGTTCGTGACCGGGTAAACACCTTGTGGCCGCCACAAGAGGATGGCGACCATCAGCGCGATGTTGGAAAACAGCGCGACCTTCGGCGCCAGGAAGCCGGTGTAGTTGGCCATCAGGCCGACCAGCAGCGCGCCGATCAGCGCGCCGGTGGTGGAGCCCAGGCCGCCGATGATGATGACAATGAAGATCAGCACGTTGACCTGCGCGCCCATTTGCGGGATCACGCTCTGCTGGTACAGACCCCACATCACGCCGCCCAGGCCGGCCAGCGCGCTGCCGACCACGAACACGCCGATGAAGAGCTGGCGGATGCGGTAGCCGAGCGACTCGACCATCTCGCGGTCCTGCACGCCGGCGCGCACCAGCAGGCCGACCTTGGTGCGGTTCAGCGTCCAGACCATGGCCGCGAACACGGCCGCGCCCACCAGCACCGCGAGCAGGCGGTATTTCTCCACCGCGGCGTCGCCGAAGATGAACGAGCCGCGCAGGCTCTCGGGCAGCGGCAGCGCGATCTGCTCGGGTCCCCACACCACCTTGATCATCTCCTCGCCGATGATCATGCCGCCCATGGTGATCAGGATCTGCTTGAGGTGCATGCCGTACACCGGGCGGATGATGAGTCGCTCGAACACCCAGCCCAGCGCGCCGGCGACCGCCATGGCCACCAGCATGGCCGGCAGCAGCGCCATGAGGTTGAGCCAGAGGCTGTCGGCCGTGGTGTAGCTGTTCATGCTGGCCAGCACGGTGGTGGCCACGAAGGCGCCGAGCGCGATGAACACGCCGTGCCCGAAGTTGAGCACGTCCATCAGGCCGAACACCAGCGTGAGGCCCGAGGCGATGATGAAGATGATCATGCCCATGGCCAGGCCCGCCATGGTGAGCGTGAACCAGGTGGAGCCACTGCCCACCGCCGGCAGCGCGATGAGCGCAAGCACGGGCACCAGCGCCAGCGGCTTCCAGTCGAAGTCGGCGTTGAGTTTCATGTGGCCTCCCGCCGGGCCGCCCCAAGAGAGGCAAGCCCCTCCTGGAGGGGCAGCGAATACACAACGTGATGAGCGTGGGGTGTCATTGGTGTGCTCCGAGTGAAAGACCGAGCAGGCGCGACTGCATGGCTTCGTCGGCGGCCAGTTCGGCCATCGGCCCGCTGTGCACCACGCGGCCGTCGTCCATCACGGCCACGCTGTCGCCGAGCTGGCGCGCGAAGTTGAAGTTCTGCTCGACCAGCAGGATGGTGGTCTTCGCGGCCTTGAGTTCGCGGAAGGCCGCGATCATGTTCTGAATGATGGCGGGCGCCAGGCCCTTGCTGGGCTCGTCGATCAGCAGCAGCTTGCGCGGCTCGACGATGGCGCGCGAGACCGCGAGCATCTGCTTCTGCCCGCCGCTGAGCTTGCCGGCCGGGTGCAGCCAGAACTTCTTCATGGCCGGGAACAGGCCGAAAATCCATTCGAGCCTGGTGGTGTCGATGTCGTCCAGTGTGCGCGCGCCGCGCGCGGCCAGCAGCATGTTCTCGCGCACCGAGAGGTCGGAGAAGATGCCCATGCTCTCGGGCACGTAGGCCACACCACTCTGCGCGGTGTCGGGTGTAGGCTGTTTCGTGATGTCGACGCCGTCGAGCACCACCGTGCCCTGGCTGGCGTGCCACAGGCCCATGATGGTGCGCAGGGTGGTGGTCTTGCCCGCACCGTTGCGGCCCAGCAGCATGGTGAGCTGGCCCTCGGGCACGGCCAGGTCCACGCCGTGCAGGATGTGGTACGCGCCGATGTGCGTGTGCACACCGCTCAGGGTCAAGAGATTGCTCATGCTTGCACCCTCACCCCAGCCCTCTCCCGCCAGCGGGAGAGGGAGCAAGGCACGGGACTCTGACCCCCTCTCCCGCTGGCGGGAGAGGGTTGGGGTGAGGGCTGTCTCATGCCGCCACCTCGTCTTTCTCTTCGGGGTTGATGCCGAGGTAGGCCTGCTGCACCACGGGCGAAGCGATCACGGCGGCGGGGTCGCCATCGGCCACCAACTCGCCGTTGTGCAGCACGATGATGCGGTCCGAGAGTTCGCGCACCACGTCCATCTTGTGTTCGACCAGCAGGATGGTCTTGGTCTTGTCGTTCTTGAGCTGGCGGATCAGGTTCAGGATCACCGGCACCTCGTCCACGCTCATGCCCGCCGTGGGTTCGTCGAACATGAACACCTGCGGCTCCAGCGCCATCAGGATGCCCACCTCCAGCTTGCGCTGGTCGCCGTGCGGCAGGCTCGAGGCCAGCGCATCGCGCTTGTCGGCCAGGGCCACCGTCTCCAGCACCTCGTCGGCGCGCTGCAGCAGGTCGCGCCGGTCGCTCCAGATGCGCCACAGGTTCAGCCCGGCCTTCGCCTTGGCCTGCACCGCCAGGCGAACGTTTTCCTGCACCGTGAGCTGGGGGAACAGGTTGGTGAGCTGGAAGGCGCGGCCCAGCCCGGCCTGCGCGCGCGCCGGTGCGCCGAGCGCGGAGATGTCCTGCCCACCGAGCCGCACCCGGCCGGCGCTGGCCCT
>PNMH01000166.1 GCA_013823505.1 Polaromonas sp.
GTGCTCCAGGTGCTTGTTCACCGTGCGGTGACTCATGCCCAGGATGTCGGCGATGTCGCGGTTGGTCTTGCCCTTGGCCAGCCACGACAGGACCTCGGTTTCGCGTGGGGTCAGGGCGATTTCGCGCAGGCGCTGTGCGCCGGCGCTGTCTGGTGGCGTCAGCGTGAGCAGCAGCATGGATTCGCCCAGGCTGCCCTGGCCCATGTTGCGCGCCAGCAGACGCCCCAAGCGGCCGAGATCGCGGGTGGCTTCGTTGCTGCGCAAGGCGCTGTCCAGCCATTCGCTGGCCCGGGCGCCGGACTGGGCATCTGCGCCAAAGGCCACTTCCAGCCAGGCCACCGCCTGCGGTGAGCGCCAGGCCATGCGGCTCTGCGAGTCCAGCACCACGGTGCCCATGCCGGCCACGTCCACCGCTTCCTGCGCCAGCCGCGTCACGCGCGCATTGCGCACGTGGGTGGCCAGGCGGGCCATCACCTCTGGAATGCGCAGCGGTTTGACCACGTAGTCCACACCACCGCTCGCAAAGCCGCGCAGGATCTGGTCGCTCTCGGACAGGCCGGTCATGAAGACGATGGGCACGTGTGACCAGGCCGGCATGGCCTTGATGTGGCGGCACAGCGCGAAACCGTCCATGCCGGGCATCACGGCGTCCAGCAGCACACCGTCGGGGATGGCCACCTCGAAACGTTCCAGGGCTTCTGACGCGTCGCGCGCGGCCAGCACCACGTAGCCCTCGGCCACCAGCGCATCGCCCAGCATGCGCAGGGTGTCGACCGCGTCGTCGACCACCAGGATCACGGGCTGCGCGGCCTGAGATGGCGCCACAGTGAGGTCAGGCAGGGGTGTCATCTTCAGTGAGTTCCGCGGTGTCCCTGAGGTACTCGATCAGGGTTTGAAAGTCAAAGCGGTCCGCGCACGACTGCAGCAGCGCCAGCGTGGCGGCGTGTGCGGGCTCGGCGGTCTGGGCTTGCCACAGGCGTTGGCGCAGCGCGGCGGCCTGCCCCTGGCGCGCCAGGCGCTGCAGTTCCTCGCGCAGGTCTTCGGGCAGCGGCAGGCCGGTGACGCGGTGGCGCACAAAACTCACGGGTGCGGTGGCCGGCGCCTCTTCCGTCAGCCACTCCAGCGCCAATGCTCCCTGCAGCGCATCCAGCAGTTCCGACTCCATCATGGGTTTGGCCACAAAGCCCTGGCATTCCAGCCGGGTGAGCTCCTCGGGCCGGTTGTCGAACAGGTTGGCCGACACAAACACGATGGGCAGGGCCGAAGCCGGCAGCAGCTGGCGCACCGCGGCAGCGGTCTGCCAGCCATCGAGCCCGTCCATGGTGAGGTCGAGCAGCAGCAGGTCGGGCGGGTGCTGTTCGATGATCTCCAGGCATTCCTGCCCACTCGCGGCCTCGCGCACCACAAAGCCCAGCGGCACCAGGATGCTGGCGAGCAATTGGCGGTGCAGCGGCTGGTCGTCCACCACCAGCAAGGTGCGGCGCGGCCCCAGGTAGCCAGTGACGGCGCGCAGGGTGGAGGGAATGGGCAGCGGGTGTTTGGGGTCGGAGACGATGGCGGGCAGGTACAGGCGCAGCGAGAAGGTGCTGCCGTGCCCCGGACGACTCTTGAGTTGCAGTTCGCCGCCCATCATGTCGGTCAGCAGGTGGGTGATGGTCAGGCCCAGACCCGTGCCGGTGTCCAGCGCACGCCTACCGGCGCTGCCGCGCTCGAACGGCAGGAAGATGCGTGTCTGGTCTTGCGCCGCAATGCCGATGCCGGTGTCGATCACGTCGATGCGAGCCACCTGCTGGCGAAAGTCGAGCCTGAGCGTGACCTCGCCGCGGTCGGTGAAGCGCACGGCGTTGCTGAGCAGGTTGATCAGGATCTGGCGCAGCCGCTTGGCGTCGGCCCGCACCCAGGCGGGCAGCTCGCCCTCTTGCTGGACCACGAAGCGCAGGCCCTTGGCTTCGGCCTGCGGGCGGATCATGCGTTCCACGTCTTCGAGCAACTGACCCAGCGGCAGCGGCACGGGGTCGAGCTTGAGGCGGCCGGCCTCGATGCGCGCGAGGTCGAGCGAGCCGTCGATGAGCGCGTGCATGTGCTGGCCGCTGCGTTGCATGGTGGCGATGGTCTCGCGCACCCACACCGAGATGTCGTTGTTCTTCAGGAGGATCTGCGCGTAACCCAGGATGCTGGTGAGCGGCGTGCGCAGCTCGTGTGTCATGCCGGCCACGTAGCGCGTCTTGGCTTGACTCGCGGCCTCGGCGCGGTCGCGTGCTGACTGCAGTTCGGCGTCGGTGCGCTGGTGGGCGTCGATCTCCAGCATCAGCAGCTGCGTCTGCCGCTCCGACTCGTCCTGCGCCATGCGGCGGCTGTCGGTGGTGAGCACCACCCACCACGAGCACACCGCGGCAAACAGCACCAGAAACGCGTAGATCTTGAGGAAGGGCGCGTGCAGCACCGCGCCCGGTGTGTGCAGGCTCTCCTGCACATAGACCATGCCGATCAGAAAGGCCGTGACCGCGCTGATGGTCAACCACACCACAACGAACTGGCCCGCGCGGAAATTCACCCGCACCGCCGTGCCCTTGGGCAACACGGCCACCAGCAACGCGCGCAGCTGGTCGGTGGCGCGCGAGTTCGTCTTGCAGCGGTCGTGGCAGCGCGATTCGAGTGAACAGCACAACGAACAAATGGGTGCGCGGTAGGCCGGGCAGTTGGCCATGTCTTCGCTCTCGAACTGGTTCTCGCACACCGCACAGCGCACCGCTTCGCCAGGTTTCCATTCCTTGGAAGGGACCCGTGCGAGGTAGTAGCGGCCCCGCGTGGCCCAGGCGATCAGCGGTGAGAGCACCAGCGCCAGGCCCAGCGCAATGAAAGGCGAAAAGGCAGCCGCCACTTCACCCATGACCCCCGCATACGCCAGGCTGGCCACGATGGCAGCGATGATCATCGAGCCCATGCCCACCGGGTTGAAGTCGTACAGGTAGGCGCGGCGGAACTCGATGCCTTTGGGGCTCAGGCCCAGCGGTTTGTTGATGATGAGGTCGGCCACCAGCGCGCCCACCCAGGCGATGGCCACGTTGCTGTAGACGCCAAGCACTTTCTCGATGCCGGCGAACACGCCCAGCAGCATGAGCAGGGTGGCGATCGCCACGTTGAACATCAGCCACACCACGCGGCCCGGGTGGCTGTGCGTCACACGCGCGAAGAAGTTGGACCAGGCCAGCGAGCCCGCATAGGCGTTGGTCACGTTGATCTTGATTTGCGCCAGGATCACGAACACCACCGTCATGGCCACCGCCAGGCCCGGGTGGCCCACCGCTTCGGTGAAGCCGGCGAGGAACATCTGGGTGGGCTCGGTGGTGCGCTCGGGCGCCACCTCGAACTGCATGGCGGCGAACGCAAGAAAGGCGCCGCCGGCCATCTTGAGCATGCCCATGACGATCCAGCCCGGTCCGGGGATCAGCACCGCAGCCCACCACCGCCAGTGGTTCTGGCGCGTGCGCTCGGGCATGAAGCGCAGAAAGTCGACCTGCTCGCCGATCTGCACCACCAGCGAGAAGATCACCGCCGCCGCCGCGCCGAACATCAGCGGCTGGAACTCGTTGCTGCCCGAGCGTATGCCGCTCAGGCTGGAGAAATCGCGGTAGAGCTGCGGCTGCGAGAGCGCAATCCACACGAAGGGCAGCATCAGCAGGAACAGGTACAGCGGCTGGGTCCAGGCCTGAAGCCTCGAGATGAGCGTGATGCCCCGGATGGCCAGCGGAATGATCACCACCGCCGAGATCAGGTAGCACCAGGCCAGCGGCCAGTCGGTCGCCATCTGCAGCGCCAGCGCCATGATCGCCGCCTCGATCGCAAAGAAGATGAACGTGAACACCGCGTAGATCAGCGAGGTGATGGTCGAGCCCAGGTAGCCAAAGCCCGCGCCCCGGGTGAGCAGGTCCATGTCCAGCCCGTAGCGCGCGGCGTAGTAAGCGATGGGCAGGCTGGTGAAAAAGATCACCAGTCCCACCACCAGGATCGCCCACATCGCGTTGCCGAAGCCGTAGTTCACCGCGATCGCGCCGCCAATGGCCTCCAGCGCCAGAAACGACAAAGAGCCAAACGCCGTGTTGGCCACGCGCCATTCGCTCCATTTGCGGAACGCTCGCGGCGTGTAGCGCAGGGCGTAGTCCTCCATGGTTTCGTCGGCCACCCACGAGTTGTATTCCCGGCGGAACCGGAAGATTTTTTGCGTGGCCACAGGCGTGGCGGACTCGGGGGAGGGCATGCCATGGACGCTAGCAAGAACCGTCCCCGACCACCAGACAGACCCCCTACGTTATTTGACGTATGGGCGCCATACGGTGCTGTCCCTAGTCTTCAACC
This sequence comes from Polaromonas sp., assembly GCA_013823505.1. Next base: position 4,357 of record PNMH01000166.1, read on the forward strand.
CAGTCGGCGCACCGCCGGTTTCACTGTCCCAACCGTCCCAGGAGTCCACCATGAAGCACCTCTCCGATCCCAACGCCGTCTCCCTTGAAACCCCGGAAGCCAGCCGCCGCCGCGTGCTGCAGATGCTGGGCGCCGCCGGCCTGGCTGGCCTGCCCACCTGGAGCTTCGGCCAGCCCACCGCCCAGGTGAACACGACCAAGCTGGCCGTGACCGACACCGAAGTCACCGTTGGTCAGTTGCACTCGTCCACCGGCACCATGGCCATTTCGGAGACCGGCTCCATCCAGGCCGAGCAGCTCGCCATCGACGAGATCAACGCGATGGGCGGCATCCTGGGTCGCAAGATCAAGGTGATCAAGGAAGACGGCGCCTCCGACTGGCCCACCTTCGCCGAGAAGTCCAAGAAGCTGCTGATCAACGACCGCTGCGCCGCCGTGTTCGGCTGCTGGACCAGCGCTTCGCGCAAGGCCGTGTTGCCGGTCTTCGAAAAAGAAAACGGCCTGCTGTACTACCCGACCTTCTACGAAGGCCTGGAGCAGTCCAAGAACGTGATCTACACCGGGCAGGAAGCCACGCAGCAGATCCTGTACAGCCTGGACTGGGCGCAGAAAGAGAAGAAGGCCAAGAGCTTCTTCCTGATCGGCTCC
>PNMH01000167.1 GCA_013823505.1 Polaromonas sp.
ACGATGATCAAAACGATGAAATGGCTGGCTGTGGGTGCACTCTGCACCGCTGCTGTGGGTGCGCATGCCCAGGTTAATCAGATTCGCGTGTGGGCAGCGGCGTGCGCCAACTGCCACGGCACCGATGGACGTGCCCAGCCTGGCATGGAATCCCTGGCCGGCAAGGACAAGGATGAAATGCTGCAAAAGATGCTCGATTTCAAGAGCGGCAAGAAGCCCGCCACCATCATGCACCAGCTCGCCAAGGGCTACACCGACGAACAGCTGCAGCAGCTGGCCGCCCACTTCGCCGCCCTCAAGAAATAAGGAGCACTCACCATGATGCAACGTCGTCAATTCGTTCAAACGCTGGGTGCCGGATCTGCGGTGGCCGGTCTGGGTCTGCTGGGTGGCTGCGCCGCTGGTGGCAGCGGTGCCAAGGTCGTCGTCGTCGGAGGCGGCTACGGTGGCGCCACCGCCGCCAAGTACGTGCGCATGTTCTCCGACCACGGCATCGACGTGACGCTGATCGAGCCGAACGCCGCCTTCGTTTCCTGCCCGATCTCCAACCTGGTGATCCAGGGCAGCAAGACCATCGCCGACGTGACCACGCCGTACGACAACCTGACCAAGCGCCACGGCGTCAAGGTGGTCAAGGACCTGGTCGCGAGCATCGACGCCGACAAGCGCATCGTCAAGCTCGCCAGCGGTGGTGAACTGCCGTACGACCGCCTGATCCTCTCGCCCGGCATCGATTTCATGTGGGAATCCCTGCCCGGCATGGCCAGCCAGGCCGCCAAAGACAAGGTGCTGCACGCCTGGAAAGCAGGCCCCCAGACCGTGGCGCTGCGCAAACAACTCGAAGCCATGCCCGACGGCGGTGTCTATGCCCTGTCGATCCCGCTGGCCCCGTACCGCTGCCCGCCCGGCCCCTACGAACGCGCCTGCATGGTGGCCCACTACTTCAAGAAGGCCAAGCCCAAGAGCAAGGTCGTGATCTTCGACGCCAACGACGACCTGCAGTCCAAAAAGGGCCTGTTCCTCAAGGCCTGGGCGGATCACTACAAGGACATCATCGAATACCGCCCCAAGCACCGCGTGACCGATGTGGACGCCGCCACCAACACCCTGAAGTTCGAGTTCAACGAAGACTTCAAAGCCGGTGTGGCGAACGTGGTGCCCGCCATGCGCGCCGGCGACATCGCCGTCAAGACCGGCCTGGCCACCGCCAACAACCGCTGGTGCGAGGTGGACTTCCTGACCTTCGAATCGAAGGCCCGGAAGAACATCCATGTGCTGGGCGACGCGATACAGATCGCACCGGCCATGCCCAAATCGGGCCACATGGCGAACCAGCACGGCAAGGTCTGCGCGGCCGCCGTGGTCTCGCTGCTGCAGGGCAAGGAGCCGCCCCAGCTGCCGATCTACGCCAACACCTGCTACAGCTTCGTGACCGACGAGGACGCGGTGCATGTGGCCAGCGTGCACCGCTACGACGCCGAGAAGAAGACCATGCTCACGGTGCCCGGTTCGGGTGGTGTGTCCAGTGCCGCCAGCGAGCTGGAAGGTCGCTACGCTCACGCCTGGGCACGCAACATCTGGGCCGATACATTGGCTTGATGAACATCAAAAGCGCCCCGGTGTGGCATCGGGGCGCTTTTTTCGCTTTCAAATATCAGTCTTAGGTTATGCAATGAAGTCTCTTTGTTCCCTCTTCCTGCCTGGAATCGCCGCCGCTGCGGCCATGCTCGCGACCACCAGCGCCTGGGCCCAGGCCGACGAGGCGCGCGCCAAGAAGATCGCGGGAGGCTCCTGTTTCCTGTGCCATGGCGCCCATGGCGAATCCACCAGCGAGGTGTTTCCGCGCCTGGCCGGCCAGAACGCCGAATACTTTGCCAAGCAACTGGAGGCCTTTAAAAGCGGCAAGCGCAAGAGCACGGCAATGGCTGAAATGGTGGCCAAGCTCACGCCCGACGAGATGCTGGCGCTGGGCAAGTACTACGAAAAAATGAACCTGCCACGCGAAGAGGCGAAGGACCCGCAACTGGCCGCCATGGGACGCTACATCTATCACAATGGCAACAAGTTCAGTGGCGTGCCAAGCTGTGTGAGCTGCCATGGAACCAACGCCGAGGGTGCGGCCACCCTGCCGCGCCTGGCAGGCCAGTTCTCAGGCTACACCCACACCCAGCTCAAACAGTTCAACAAGCGCGACCGCACCAACGACAACACCGTGATGCACGTCGTGGCCGAGAAGATGACGGAACTGGAGATGGCGGCGGTGGCGGAGTATGTGAGCAGCAAGTGATCTGATTCCTTTGCTGCTGGAGGCGCCCTTCTGGGCGCCTTTCTGTTTTCTGAGTGAGGTGTTGGCACCTGTGGCGTGCCGGGTCTCGGCCCGGCGGCGCATTTCGTCCGCAGAAGAAGGCTGCGGCCTGGCATTTTAGTACTACCACCTCAACTCTCCGACAGTCGGTATTGCCCGTTCTCAAACCAGGACGTGTCAAACCCATCCCTGAGCAACACGGCCCGCGTGGCGAGCTGGTCCGGCGCCTGCGCACGTACCAAGTATTTCACCAGCGTGCTTTCGTCTTCACTGAACAGATGACTGATACGCTCGCAATCGCATTGCGCGATCAGTTTGAAATCGTCTTTCACCCGCACTCTGTCGTCGACGGGATCGCGCTGCAACTGACGAATCAGGAAGCCGCAGCGCATGGCGTGATCCACGTTGAACGGCAACACGGAAAAGTTGCGCAGTGGAAGATCGTTGATCGCCTGCTTGACCTGAAACTCGGAGATCACGATGGCTGAGAGGTAGAGCGGAATCTGCCGACGCACGCATTCCCGAAAGTACTGTTTGGCTACCTCGTGCTGCGGCCGGGCAGGATTGGCCAACGTGATCAGAAAGCTGGTGTCCAGCAACGCGCTGTTCAATGTTTGCCTCCACGCAGCTCGTCCACCCAGGCGGTGGGGTCGGCCACGTCTTTCCAGGCGCTGGCGCCGCGGCGCGTGAGGCGCTCCAGCTCTTCTTCGTCCACCTTGGCGGTGTATTCCACAAACTCGATCAGCCGGGCACTACGCAACTCTCGGGTGAGCACGTTGTATTCCGCCCGGATGCGCAACATGGCCGTTTTGTAGAGACGGTTTTCCTTGTCGTCCCGCAGCAGATCTTTTTCCGTCGTGACCTTCAGCGTCGTGCCATCGGGCAATCGCACATGGGCGTTGGCCTTGGTCGCACCCCCGAGATCCTGAATCTCGCCACGGATGTAGCGCTCGACCTGCACCCACTGATCGGCGTCGTCGGCTCGGTAGTCAGTATCAGCGCTAACGACCACTGGACGGTCCAGAAACGGCGCGGAAATCTTGAACGCCAGCTCGCGCGATTGCCGCGCCATTTTTTGCCAGCGTTCGATGATCTCTTGACGTTTGCTGTCAATGCCGTCCAACAGCTCCCCGTCAAGCAGCGCGCGCAAGTCGGCAAACAGTCGCGGCGCGCCCATGAGCGGCGCGGTCTGAATAGCCAGCGACCCTTTTTGAACCGAAACCTCCAGGCTCTGGGTGTCTACCTCTTTGGCATCGCCTCGCAGGAACATCTGGACGTCGTCAGAAAACCGAGCCAGATCGGCCAGGCGTACCCTGTCCGGGCTGGTTTCAAAACCACCCGAATGATCAGAAAGAGAGAGCGTGATGCGATGGGCTTCCATGGCGAATTTCATTTTACGTTCACGGAAGCCCAGTCGACCAAAAACATGACGGCTTCAAGGTCGCATCCTCCCTCTGCTCGGGAGACAGGTGGGCAATGTCCGGCGCTGCCGCCTGCAACGCCGAAAGCTCAGGCCACCCGAGCCACCAGCTCGCCTTTGTCATACCGCTTCTGCATCGTCTCCAGGCTGTGCACCTGGGTGATCTTGCTGGCCATGCCTGCCGCGCCGAAGGCTTCGTAGCGCGCCGCGCAGATCGCCTGCATCGCCTTGGTGGCTTCCTTGTAGAACTTGCGCGGGTCGAAGTTCTTGCGGTCTTCGGCCAGGTGCTTGCGGATGGCGCCGGTGCTGGCCATGCGCAGGTCGGTGTCGATGTTGACCTTGCGCACACCGTTCTTGATGCCCTCGACGATCTCTTCCACCGGCACGCCGTAGGTCTGGCCCATGTCGCCGCCGTACTGGTTGATGATGGCCAGCCAGTCTTCGGGCACGCTGCTGGAGCCGTGCATCACCAGGTGCACGTTGGGGATGCGCTGGTGGATTTCTTTCACCCGGTCGATCCGCAGCACCTTGCCGCTGGGCTTGCTGCTGAACTTGTAGGCGCCGTGGCTGGTGCCGATGGCAATCGCCAGCGCGTCCACCTGGGTCTTGCTCACGAAGTCGGCGGCTTCATCGGGGTCGGTGAGCAAGGCCGAATGGTCCAGCACGCCCTCGGCACCGTGGCCGTCTTCTTCACCGGCCTGGCCGGTTTCCAGCGAGCCCAGGCAACCGAGTTCACCTTCGACCGACACACCGCAGGCGTGGGCCAGGTCCACCACCTGGCGGGTGGTGGCCACGTTGTAGTCGTAGCTCGACGGCGTCTTGCCGTCGGCCAGCAGGCTGCCGTCCATCATCACCGAGCTGAAACCCGACTGGATGGAGCGGCTGCAGATCGCGGGCGTTGCACCGTGGTCCTGGTGCATGCAGACCGGGATGTGCGGGTACATCTCGATGGCGGCAGAGATCAGATGGCGCAGGAAAGGCTCACCGGCGTAGGAACGCGCACCGGCCGAACCCTGCAGGATGACCGGGCTGTTCACCTTGTCGGCCGCCTGCATGATGGCCTGGACCTGCTCCATGTTGTTGACGTTGAAGGCCGGCAGGCCGTAGTTGTGTTCGGCCGCGTGGTCGAGCAGCTGGCGAAGGGAGATGAGGGCCATGGTGGTTCCTAAGATGAAGATGGAATGTGAAAAGGTTCAGGAGGCGTCGGCTCTGCGA
>PNMH01000168.1 GCA_013823505.1 Polaromonas sp.
CCGACCAGAAAAGGCAGCAGGGTGCCGAGGTCGCCCAGCGCACCACCGAGGTCGCCGCGCCAGGTGGTGGGCGACAAGGCGGGCTGTGGGGAAGAGGTCTCTCGCGGGTCTGTGGTGGACGTCACCGGGCGATTTTGCGGCATGGCCGCAGGTGAGCGGTGACGAGGTTTAACGGGCGCTGATGGCGCGTGACATCTCTCAACACCCGCGTGCGTTACTTCTAGAAAAGCCTATAGCCAGGTTGACCTCGGTCGAATGTCTGCAAAAGCGGCCGACAGGCCAAAGCGCAAGACCAAGGCGTGCGAGAGTCAGTGGCGAGGGGGCGGCCATTGAGGATGGTTGTCATCAACCACGAAAGCGTGTGTATGTCGCATGCGATGTCCCACGTCAGCAGTGCCCTGCATGTGGGCGTGCCCGACGGGCAAGTTCTGATGGTCGTGTTCGATTACGCCGGGATCATGAGCGGGCCAGATACTTGAAGCAACCCATGCAGCAAGCGCGGCCGTGCCACCAAGCACCGCAAAGCTCGCAGGCATGCCGAAGTTGGTGCCCAGCCAACCTGCCAGGGGATAAAAAAACAACCAGCAGGCATGCGAGAGCGCGAACTGCGCGGCAAACAGCGCTGGCCGGTCCTCAGGGTGCGCAGAGCGCTGCAACAAGCGCCCCGAGGGCGTCTGCGCAGTGGAATAGCCCATGCCAAGTACAAACCACAACACCATCAACAAGCTGTGTCCCACCACGAAGATCCCGGCAAACAGGCCCGCGACCATCAATCCAATGCCGCCGAGCATCGCTGTGCGATCGGTCCATTTCTCCAACAGGCGTGGCAAGCCCAATGCAGCCACCATGGAGCCCGCACCAAAACTGGCGAGCGCAAGCGCCACGGCGCTCTGGGTCAATCCCAACCCTGCCTGAACGATGACCACCGTATTCACAAACACCATGGAGCCAGCAGCGGCCACACCCGTACTGATGGCGAGCAAGCCGCGCAACCGGGGCGTGGCCAGGTAGATGCGCAGCCCGCGCGTGGTTCGGTCGTAGATGCCGCGGCGCGGCGCTGCCGGAGGCGCCGGCAAGACCACCGACACCACCAGTGCGGCTGAGACCAGGAAGCCCACCACCGTGCCGGCGAACAGATCGTGAAAGCCGATGACGGTGAGCAGCGCAGCCGCCAGCATGGGACTCACAAGACTTTCCATGTCGTAGGCCAGGCGCGACAGCGACAAAGCCTTGGTGTAGTCCTTCTCATCCGACAGCACATCGGGAATGGTGGCCTGAAAGGTGGGCGTGAAAGCGGCCGATGCTGCCTGCAGCACAAAGATCAGCACGTACACCTCCCAGATCTGGGAGACAAACGGCAGCAGCAACGCAACTGCCGCACGCACCAGGTCCAGCGCAACCAACATGGTGCGCCTGGGCAGACGGTCGACAAACGCAGCAGCCACCGGGGCCACGCCCACGTACGCGACCATCTTGATGGCCAGCGCCGTGCCCAACACCATGCCTGCGTTGTCGCCAGCGAGCTCGAACGCCAGCAGTCCCAACGCCACCGTGGCCAGCCCCGTTCCGATCAAGGCAATGACCTGTGCGGCGAACAGATGGCGGTAGGTGCGGTTGGAAAGAATGTCCAGCATATGGGTCTCGACTTCGAAGCGCTGGCGAGTCGCAGGGCAGTGGAATTACAAGTAACGGGTGATTTCCCTGAACTCGTCCAGCGAATGGCGTTGCCCCGATTTCAGAGGCCCCATCAGGTCTTCCAGGCAATGATCCAAGTGGTCCTGAATCAAGGTCTTCTTGGCCTGCTGAATGGCTTTCTCCACCGCCTGCAACTGCTGCGCTACGTCCAGGCAGTCGCGCCCCTGAACCACCATGTCGATGGTGCTGATCAGGTGCCCACTGGCACGGCGAAGGCGTTTGATGATGGCCGGATGTGAGGCATGTGTGTGCGGTTGTGTCATGGCTGATCGTATCCCCTCGGGGAGGTTACTATATCGCCCTTGTCAACTCCGAACACCGCACTGTCCATGGCCGTACCCCTCACGCGTTCAATGCGCCCCGACTGGGCAGCGCCGGGCATGCGCTGGCTGGTGCTGTTGGTGATCCTGTTTGGCACCGTCGTCTCTTCCGTGGGAGGCATGTATTCCCATGGCATCGCGGCCATTTCGGCAGTGAGCCACGTCTCTGCAGCGTCGTCGGAAACTGAACACGAACATTCTCACGGTCATGCTCACGAAGATGGTGACAGCGACGCTGAATGGGTCGTGGGAAGTCAAGGCGCAAGTGCTGACCATCCCCACCATGGAGCCGATCACTCGCATGACAAGGCCCACGCACTGCCTGCAGAGTTGCACTTGGCTGCGCCGGTGCTTCCCGCCTGGTTCGGGCATGTGCGGCTGTGGATTGAAATAGTGCAGGCGTCGCGGCTCGAACGCCCGCCCATGGGCTGAGAACACACCCGTTCCCGCTCTGCGCTGCAACGCTCAGCGCCCCCATTCATTTCAGATCATCGGAGTCTTCATGCACAGCCATGTCCACGACAGGCTGCCTCGTTCGCCATGGGCGATCGGGCATCCCCGTCTCTTCTTGCTCTTTGCCTTCTTCATGTGCCTGCTCCTGGGCACGGCGGAGGTCTTTGCCCACGCTGTCACCGAGGGTGACAAGGGCTACATCCAGGAAATCTCGGGCGTCAATCTGCTGCCCTTTGTGTACCTGGGCGCCAAACACATGATGACCGGCTACGACCACATCCTGTTCCTGTTCGGCGTGATCTTCTTCCTCTACCGCATCAAGCACATAGGCATCTATGTGAGCCTGTTTGCGATCGGCCACTCCACCACCATGATCCTGGGCGTGTACTTCAACGTCGGTATCAACAGCTACCTGATCGACGCCATCATCGGTCTGTCTGTGGTCTACAAAGCCTTGGACAACATCGGTGCATTCCAGCGCTGGCTCGGGTTCCAGCCCAACACCAAAGTCGCCACCCTCGTGTTTGGTCTGTTCCACGGTTTCGGCCTGGCCACCAAGATCATCGAGTACGAGATCTCACCCGACGGACTGGTGCCCAACCTGCTGGCCTTCAACTTGGGTGTGGAAATCGGGCAGTTGCTGGCTCTGGCCGTGATCTTGATCGGCATGAGCTATTGGCGCCGCACCCCCAGTTTCATTCGCCACGCCTACACCGCCAACGTCGCCATGATGAGCGCGGGCTTCATCCTGGTGGGTATGCAGCTCACCGGCTACTTCGTGTCGTGAACACCCAAGGAATACTCAACATGTACAACAGCGATTCCCCCACCCGCGCCGAACTGCCTTCTTCCAAGCAGCTTCTGCGCTCCACCATCCTGGCTGCCGTATCGGCCGTTGTTCTTCTGGTGGCCGTCGTTCTGCCGGCTGAATACGCCGTCGATCCCACCGGCATCGGACGTGTCTTGCGCATGGCCGAGATGGGCGAGATCAAGCAAGAACTGGCGGCTGAGGCAGCGGCGGATGCTGCTGCCGCTTCTGCCGCTCCCGCGCAAGCGACAGACCCAGTTGCTGCGGTAACGGCCACTTCCAACGCTGCTCAGCCGCCAGCGCCAGCCCCGGCCCCGGCTGCTGCTGCCGCTCCCGGAATCGAATGGCGTGACGAGCTGCCTTTCACCCTGGCGCCCGGCGAGGGCACAGAGATCAAGCTGAAGATGGCCGAAGGGGCGAAAGCTCAATACGCTTGGGTCGTCGACGGTGGACAGGTCAACTTCGACACCCATGGAGATGCTCGTGGCAAGTCGATCAGCTACGAAAAAGGCCGTGGCGTTGCGGCCGATGAGGGCGTGCTGGAAGCGGCGTTCGCTGGCAATCACGGCTGGTACTGGCGCAACCGGGGCCAAGCCAACGTCACGGTGATCTTGCGCACGAGCGGTGACTACTCGGACATCAAGAGAATGAAGTGAGCGCAGGGCGCTGCCATTTCTTTGGCAGCGCCCACTTCGAACACTTGTTTCAGGACTCAACCTCTGCGCTTCCAACCCCGGAGCAACAGCGCGTTGCTCACCACGCTCACGCTGCTCAGCGCCATGGCCGCACCGGCCACCACCGGGTTGAGCAGGCCTGCCACCGCCAGCGGAATGCCGATCACGTTGTAGGCAAACGCCCAGAACAGGTTTTGGCGAATCTTGCGGTAGGTTCGGCGCGAGATGTCGATCGCATCGGCCACCAGCGCGGGGTCGCCCCGCATCAGGGTGATGCCGGCGGCGTGCATGGCCACGTCGGTGCCGGTGGACATGGCGATGCCCACGTCGGCCGAGGCCAGCGCCGGTGCATCGTTGATTCCGTCGCCCACCATGGCCACCGAGTGACCACCTTCCTTGAGCCGGTTGACGATAGCCGCCTTGTCTGCGGGCAAAACCTGGGCTTTAATGTGGTCGATACCGAGCGCGCTGCCAACCGCGGTTGCGCTACCCAGGTTGTCACCAGTGACCATCACGGTGCGAATGCCCAAAGCCTGCAGGCTCTGAATGGCGATGATCGCGCTGGCCTTCGGGGCATCGCCAAATGCCAGCATGCCCACCAGCGCGGGTGCCCCCGTCACATCGGCGAGCCATGAGACCGTGCGTCCCTCGTCTTCAAGCTGGCGGGCGGGTTCGGCCAGAGCCGAAGTGTCCACGCCCAGCTCCTGCATGTAACGCGGACTGCCCAGACGCAATGCACGACCCCGCACTTCGGCAGACATGCCGCGTCCCGGG
>PNMH01000169.1 GCA_013823505.1 Polaromonas sp.
GTTGTCTGGCGCGAAGCGCGGCATGGTGCGGCGGATGTCTTTGGCGTCGAAGGTGCTCACGCCCAGCGGTCCGCAGAGGAAGCCGCGCGCCACCGGGCTGAAGGCGACGAAGCTCACGCCCAGTTCGCGGCAGGCCTGCAGCACCGCGATCTCGGGGTTGCGGGTCCAGAGCGAGTACTCGGTCTGCAGCACGGCAATCGGGTGTTCGGCGTGGGCTTTGCGCAGGGTGGGGGCCGAGACTTCGGACAGGCCGATGCTGCGGATCTTGCCTTCGCGCACCAGATCACCCAACGCACCCACGCTCTCTTCAATCGGCACCTGCTTGTCCCAGCGGTGCAGGTAGTAGAGGTCGATCGCATCGGTCTGCAAGCGCTTCAAGGCGGCTTCGCAGGTCGCCTTGATGGTGGCGGGGCGGCCGTCGATCACGCGCAGCTTCACGCCCTGCTGGTTGGGCACGCCGGTCATGCCGCATTTGCTGGCCAGGGTGAACTTCGAACGGTGTTTCGACAGGAACTTGCCGATCAGGGTTTCGCTCACGCCAAAGCCGTACAGGGCTGCGGTGTCGAAGTGGGTCACGCCCGCATCCAGCGCGGCCAGCAGCAGCCGTTCGGCTTCGGCCTCCGACGCGGGTGCACCGTAGGCGTGGCAGATGTTCATGCAGCCCAGGCCGATGGCGCTGACGCTGAAAGGGCCGAGTTGGCGTTGTTGCATGGTCAGACCAGTTGTTGTTCGAGGTTGTGCAGCACCTGGTAGCAGTTGAACACCTGGGCCACGCTGGCGTTCGGCTCGCGCCCCTCTTTGATGGCGGCGAAGAACTCGCGGTCCTGCAGCTCGATGCCGTTCATGGACACCGCCACCTGGCTCACGTCGATCTTTTCTTCCTTGCCCTCCTTCGTCGATTGCCAGAGGTCGTCGTAACGTGCGATGTAGGTCGCGGTGTCGCCGATGTAGCGGAAGAAGGTGCCCAGCGGGCCGTCGTTGTTGAAGCTCAGACTCAGCGTGCAGATGGCGCCGTTGGCGGCCTTGAGCTGGATGCTCATGTCCATGGCGATGCCCAGCACCGGGTGGATCGGGCCCTGGATGGCGTTGGCCATCACGATGGGGCTGTTGCACTGGTAGGCGAACAGGTCGACGGTGTGGGCAGCGTGGTGCCACAGCAGGTGGTCGGTCCAGCTGCGGGCCTGGCCCAGCGCGTTGGTGTTGCTGCGGCGGAAGAAATAGGTCTGCACGTCCATCTGCTGGATGTTGAATGCGCCGGCCTGGATCTTGTTCTGCACGTACTGGTGGCTGGGGTTGAAGCGGCGGGTGTGGCCGCACATGGCCACCAGACCGGTTGCTTGCTGCAGCGCCACCACGTCTTGCGCGCCCTTCAAGCTGTCGGCCAGCGGAATTTCCACCTGCACGTGCTTGCCGGCCTGCAGGCAGGCCAGGGTCTGCGCGGCATGCATCTGCGTCGGGGTGCAGAGGATGACGGCATCCACTTCCTTCATCGCCAGGCTGTCGGCGAGTTCGGTGGTGACGTGGCCGATGCCGTACTTGTGTGCGACTTCTTTGGTTTTTTCCAGATCGCGGCTGATCAGCGAAATCACTTCAACGCCGTCGATGTTCCGGATGCCGTCCAGGTGCTTGATGCCGAAGGCGCCAGCACCGGCCAGGGCTACTTTGATGGTCATGGTGTGTTTCCTTGTGAGCCGTTCGGGCTGAGCCTGTCCTTCGACAAGCTCAGGATGATCGGCATTTGAGCCCTTCGACAAGCTCAGGGCGAACGGGTGTTATCGGTTTTCGAGTATCAGGTGGCCCACGGCCGTGTTGCTGGCGGGCACATGGTAGAAGCGGTGCTTCACGGTCGGTGCTGGACCCTGCACCTTGCCATCGACGATGTCGGACATGGCGCCGCGCGCGATCAGCCACATCACGAGTTCAATGCCTTCGCTGCCGGCCTCGCGCACGTAGTCGATGTGCGGCGTGTTCGCGCAAGCCACCGGGTCGTTGATCATCTGGTCGAGCCAGGCGTTGTCCCACTCGCGGTTGATCAGGCCGGCGCGCGCGCCCTGCAGCTGGTGGCTCATGCCGCCCGTGCCCCAGATGTGCACGTTCAGGTTGTCGTCGTAGCTCTCGACCGCTTTGCGGATGGCCTGGCCCAGCGCGAAGCAACGCTTGCCCGAGGGCACCGGGTACTGCACCACGTTGACCGCGAACGGGATCACCGGGCAGGGCCAGGCGTCCTTCTTCGGGTCGAGCTCGCCGCACATCAGCGACAGCGGCACGGTGAGGCCGTGGTCCACGTCCATCCTGTTGACGATGGTGAGGTCGAAGTCCTGCTGGATCACGCTCTGCGCGATGTGCGAAGCCAGGTCGGGGTGGCCGATCACCTTGGGTACCGGACGCGGGCCCCAGCCCTCGTCGGCCGGCGCGAACTCGGCCGCGGTGCCGATGGCGAAGGTGGGAATCATCTCCAGGCTGAAGGCCGTGGCGTGGTCGTTGTAAACGAGGAAGATGACGTCGGGCTTGTGGTCCTTCATCCATTGTTTGGAAAAGTCGTAACCCGCGAACACGGGCTTCCAGTAGTCCTCTTTCGTTTTGCCCAGGTCCATGGCCGCGCCGATGGCGGGCACGTGCGAAGTGAAAACGGATGCGGTGATTTTTGCCAATTCAATGCTCCTGTTGAGGAAGGCCGAAGCGCTGGTTCAGCGCTGCCAGGATGCCGTGGGTCCGGGTTTCCCGGCCCGCAGGCATCGCCCCCTTGAGGGGGACGCGCGCAGCGCGGCGGGGGTGGGTCATCGTTTGCCCTGCGGCTGGCGATGCGGTTGTGCGTCGCCGTCTTCACCGAGGTAGCGGTTGCCTTCCACCGACCGGCCGCCGCCGACCATCATGTCGCGGTACTCGGCTTCGGTCATGCCGGTCATGGAGCCCGCCATCTGCTGGAAGCTCTTGCCGTCGGTGGCACCGATCTTGGCCAGAAAGTAGATGTTGCCGCCGGTGCGCATGCACCAGTTGAGGTCGCGCGCCAGCACGGCCTGTTTCTGCTCCTCGGCCATCGGCCATTCGTCGAGGTAGGCGCGCTCGTCGGCCTTGAAGCGCTCGCGGTTGGCGGCCTTCATGAGCGACATGCAGAACTGGTTGAGCCAGTAACCTTTGCGCGATTGCTCGGCGTCAAAGATGATGGTGCCGGGCACGTTCAGATAGGGTTTGTTGAGAGGCATTTGGTGCTCCAGTGATCCGTTCGGGCTGAGCTTGTCGAAGCCTTCGACAAGCTCAGCCCGAACGGGTTATTTGACTTCTTCGGGCCAGTAGAGATGCATCGGGTTGTCCACCAGCAGCTTGCGCTGCAGTTCGGTCGTCGGCGCGATCTGCGGGATGAAGTCCACCAGCAGACCGTCGTCGGGCATGTGGTCCTTCAGGTTGGGGTGCGGCCAGTCGGTGCCCCAGAGCACGCGGTCGGGGAACTGCTCGACGATGCGTTTCGCAAACGGGATCACGTCGGTGTAGGCGCCCTGCTCCAGGTTCTGCTCGCCGCCCAGCGCCTTGGGCCCGGTGACCGACAGGCGCTCGGGGCAGCTGACCTTGCTCCACACGTTGCCGTGTTCGCGCATGAATTTCTGGAACAGCGCGAACTGCGGGCCGTCCACCGGCAGGCTCACATCGGGGCGGCCCATGTGGTCCACCACCACGGTGGTGGGCAGCGCGGTGAAAAAGTCCCACAGCTCGGGCAGGTCCACCGCCTCGAAGTAGATCACCACGTGCCAGCCCAGCTTGTGGATGCGGTCGGCGATCTCCAGCAGTTCGTCCTTGGGTGTGAAGTCCACCAGGCGCTTGACGAAGTTGAAGCGCACACCGCGCACACCGGCCGCGTGCAGGGCCTGCAGTTCTTCGTCGGCCACCGAGCGCTTGACCGTGGCCACGCCACGCGCCTTGCCACCCGACGACAGGCAGGCGTCCACCATGGCGCGGTTGTCGGTGCCGTGGCAGGTGGCCTGCACGATCACGTTGCGGGCAAAGCCCAGGTGGTCGCGCAGCGCGTACAGCTCAGCCTTGCTGGCGTCGCAGGGCGTGTACTTGCGCTCGGGTGCGTAGGGGAACTCGGCCCCCGGGCCGAACACGTGGCAGTGCGCGTCCACCGCGCCCGCGGGCAGCTGGAACCTCGGCTTGGACGGGCCGGTGGTCCAGTCCATCCAGCCGGCGGTTTTGGTGAAGTCACCTGTTGTCGGTTTGCTCATTGAAGAAGCTCCAGTGCGTGAAGTGGCCCCAACCGTGAACACCGCGGAACCGGCTTTGCCGGGCCGCTGGTGTTGCCCCCTTGAGGGGGTCGCGCGCAGCGCGGCGGGGGTGTTTCCTGCTGCTTCAGTCGATGTAACGCAAGCCAGCAGCAGCCAGCGGCTCGCGCATCTTGTACATGTCCAGCCCCAGCACGCCCGACGCCAGCTTGGCGCGCTTCTCGCCTTCGAAACTCTCGCGCCGGATGGCGGCTTCCAGCGTCTTCTGAACAATGGCCGAGGGCACGCAGACCACGCCGTCGTCGTCGGCCACGATCACGTCGCCCGGCGTCACGTAGGCACCGGCACAGACGATGGGGATGTTCACCGAGCCCAGCGTGGCCTTGATGGTGCCCTTGCTGCTGATCGCCTTGGACCACACCGGGAAGTTCATTTCCTTGAGCGTCTTCACGTCGCGCACACCGGCCTCGATGATCAGCGCCCGCGCGCCACGCGCCTGGAACGA
>PNMH01000170.1 GCA_013823505.1 Polaromonas sp.
CCCGTGCGGCCGTCGTAAAGCTGCGCCTGGGTGCGGGTGGCGGTCAGGCCCTTGAGCTCGGCGATGTCGTCGGGATACGCCAGCTTGAGCATGGTGCGGATCTCGTCTTCCGAAGCGCCGTCGAACACCGGGGTGGCGAATGGCACGCCGGTGGTGAGGTTCTCGGCCATCTCGATCACTTCGGCATCGCTCATGTCGCCCAGCGACTCTTTCTTGCCGGCTTGGTTGTAGATGGTGTCGAGGAAACCACGCAGCTCGGAGACCTTGGCTTCGGCTTGCAGCATGTCGCCGATGCGCTGGCCCAGGCCCTTGGCGGCCCAGCCCAGGTGGACTTCGAGCACCTGACCCACGTTCATGCGCGAAGGCACACCCAGCGGGTTGAGCACGATGTCGGCAGGAGTGCCGTCGGCCATGTAAGGCATGTCTTCCACGGGCACGATCTTGGAGACCACACCCTTGTTGCCGTGACGGCCGGCCATCTTGTCACCGGGTTGCAGGCGACGCTTGACGGCCAGATAGACCTTGACCATCTTGAGCACGCCAGCGGGCAGTTCGTCGCCTTGCGTGAGCTTCTTGCGCTTTTCTTCGAATGCGAGGTCGAAGCTGTGGCGCGTCTGTTCCATCGAGTTCTTGATCGACTCGAGCTGGGCAGCCACGGTCTCGTCGGCCGGGCGGATATCAAACCAGTGGTACTTCTCGACGTCGTCCAGATAGGCCTTGTCGATGGTCGTGCCCTTGGACAGCTTCTTCGGGCCGCCGTTGGCAACCTTGCCGATCAACAGCTTCTCGATCCGGTCGAAGGCGTCGGCTTCCACGATGCGCAGCTGGTCGTTCAGGTCCAGGCGGAAACGCTTGAGCTCGTCGTCGATGATCTGCTGGGCGCGCTTGTCGCGCGTGATGCCTTCGCGGGTGAACACCTGGACGTCGATCACGGTGCCTTGCGAGCCCTGATCCACGCGCAGCGAGGTGTCTTTCACGTCGGAAGCCTTCTCGCCGAAGATCGCGCGCAGCAGCTTCTCTTCAGGCGTGAGCGTGGTCTCGCCCTTGGGCGTTACCTTGCCCACCAGCACGTCGCCAGGCAGCACTTCGGCGCCCACGTAGATGATGCCGGAGTCGTCCAAACGGTTGAGCTGCTGCTCGGCCAGGTTGGGGATGTCGCGGGTGATTTCTTCCGCGCCCAGTTTGGTGTCGCGCGCCATCACCACCAGTTCCTCGATGTGGATCGAGGTATAGCGGTCTTCGGACACAACTTTCTCGGAGATCAGGATCGAGTCTTCGAAGTTGTAGCCGTTCCAGGGCATGAAAGCGATCAGCATGTTCTGGCCGATCGAGATCTCGCCCAGATCGGTCGATGCGCCGTCGGCGATCACGTCACCCTTGGCCAGCAGGTCGCCCTTCTTCACGATGGGGCGCTGGTGGATGTTGGTGTTCTGGTTGGAGCGCTGGTACTTGATGAGGTTGTAGATGTCCACACCCACTTCACCGGCCACTGCCTCGGCGTCATTCACGCGCACCACGATGCGGGTTGCGTCCACATAGTCGACCTTGCCGCCACGCGTGGCGGTCACCACGGTGCCGGAGTCGATCGCAGCGACGCGCTCGATACCGGTGCCCACCAGCGGCTTTTCGGGACGCAGAACTGGCACGGCCTGGCGCGACATGTTGGCGCCCATCAGCGCGCGGTTAGCATCGTCGTGCTCCAGGAACGGCACCAGCGAAGCGGCCACCGAGACGATCTGCGCCGGCGACACGTCCATGTACTGGATGGTGTCGGACGGGGTCAGGATCGATTCACCCTTTTCACGTGCGGAGATCAGGTCGCCGGTCAGGCGCCCTTCGCCGTCGAGCGTGGCGTTAGCCTGCGCGATGACGTACTTGCCTTCTTCAATGGCCGACAAGTAGTCAATCTGGTTCGTGACCTTGCCTTCGATCACGCGGCGGTACGGGGTTTCGATGAAACCGTACTCGTTCAACCGAGCGTAGAGCGCCAGCGAGTTGATCAGGCCGATGTTGGGACCTTCAGGCGTCTCGATAGGGCAAACGCGACCGTAGTGGGTCACGTGCACGTCGCGCACCTCGAAGCCAGCGCGTTCGCGGGTCAGACCGCCCGGGCCAAGGGCCGACACGCGGCGCTTGTGGGTGATCTCGGCCAGCGGGTTGGTCTGGTCCATGAACTGCGACAGCTGGGACGCACCGAAGAACTCCTTCAGAGCCGCGGAAATCGGCTTGGAGTTGATCAGGTCATGCGGCATCAGGGGCTCTTGCTCGGCCTGGCCCAGACGCTCTTTCACGGCCTTCTCGATACGCGCCAGACCGGTGCGGTACTGGTTCTCCGCGAGTTCGCCCACGCAACGCACGCGGCGGTTGCCCAGGTGGTCGATGTCATCGACTTCGCCGCGACCGTTGCGCAAGTCCACGAGGATCTTGACCACGGCCAGAATGTCTTCGTTGGACAGCACCATGGCGCCGGTGGATTCGTCGCGGCCCACGCGGGCGTTGAACTTCATGCGGCCAACGCGCGACAGGTCGTACGTGTCCGGGTTGTAAAACAGGCGGTGGAACAGGGCCTGCACCGCGTCTTCGGTTGGCGGCTCGCCGGGGCGCATCATGCGGTAGATGGCCACGCGCGCAGCGAACTCGTCGGCGGTCTCGTCGATGCGCAGGGTCTGCGAGATGTACGCGCCCTGGTCGAGTTCGTTGGTGTAGAGGCACTGCAGGTCTTGCACGCCAGCGGTGCGCAGTTTCTTCAGCAGCACTTCGGTCAACTCTTCGTTGGCCTTGGCGATGATTTCGCCGGTGTCCTCGTCCACGATGTTGCGCGCCACGACGCGGCCGATCATGAAGTCTTCGGGCACGCTGATGTGCGTAGTGCCCGACTGCTCGAGTTCGCGGGTGTGGCGCACGGTGATGCGCTTGTCCTTGGCAACCACGACCTTGCCGGCCTTGTCGGTGATGTCGAAACGGGCGACTTCGCCGCGCAGGCGCTCGGGCACGAAGGCCATCTGCGCGCCGCTGTCCATCACACGGAAGTGGTCGTTGACGAAGAAGTTGGCCAGGATGGTTTCTGGCGTCAGACCGATGGCCTTGAGCAGGATGGTGACCGGCATCTTGCGGCGGCGGTCAACCCGGAAGAACAGCACATCCTTGGGATCGAATTCGAAGTCGAGCCAGGAACCGCGGTAAGGAATGATGCGAGCTGAGAACAGCAGTTTGCCCGAGCTGTGCGTCTTGCCCTTGTCGTGTTCGAAGAACACACCGGGAGAACGGTGCAACTGCGACACGATGACGCGCTCGGTGCCGTTGATGATGAAGGAGCCCTTTTCGGTCATCAGGGGCACTTCGCCCATGTAGACCTCTTGCTCTTTCACTTCCTTGATCACCTTGGACTGCGCGGTCGAGGACTCACGGTCATAAATGATGAGCTGCACGCGGGCGCGCACGGCCGAGGCAAAGGTCAGACCACGGGTCTGGCATTCGCGCACGTCAAAAGCGGGCTTGGCCAGGTTGTACTCAACGAACTTCATCTCCACAAAACCGTTGTGGGAGACGATGGGGAAAGCGGCTTCAAACGCCGCCTGCAGGCCCTCGTTGGTGCGCTTTTTGGGCGCGTTGTCGGCTTGCAGGAACGCGGTGTAGGCGTCCTTCTGCATCTGCAACAGGTAAGGAATCGCGAGAACGTTTTCGCGGGTACCAAAGCTCTTGCGGATGCGTTTGCGTTCGGTGTATGAGTATTTCGATGCTGGGGCCATGAGATCTCCGGGCTTGAGGTCTGCGGCGACTGTCTTGCCTACCAGGAGGGCGGATTCCTGGTGACTTTCTTGGTGGCTGGCCTCTACCAACCATTGGCGGACGGCCTGTGCATTGCACACAGGCCCGAACCAAGTCGTCTTCTGCAGTCGGGGTCAGAAGACACTCAAAAGCAGGGTCAGCGACCGGGCTTGTGGGTGTGCTCTGAAAGCACAGAAGGCTGGAGGCCCTTTCGAGCACTCCAGCCTCGGGGAACGAGCGAATTACTTCAGCTCGGCCTTGGCGCCGGCTTCCACCAGCTTCTTCAGGGCTGCGTCGGCGTCTGCCTTGGCAATGCCTTCTTTCACGTTCTTTGGTGCGCCGTCGACCAGGTCTTTGGCTTCTTTCAGGCCCAGACCGGTGATTTCGCGAACGGCCTTGATGACCGAAACCTTGTTGGCGCCGGCTTCAAGCAGCACGACGTTGAATTCGGTCTTCTCTTCAGCAACAGCAGCAGCACCGCCACCACC
Organism: Polaromonas sp.; assembly: GCA_013823505.1. The sequence continues at coordinate 4,257 of PNMH01000170.1, forward strand.
GGCTGCGGGTGCGGCCATGGCGGCTGCGCTCACGCCAAACTTCTCTTCGATGGCTTTCACCAGGTCGTTGAGTTCCATGACCGTCATGCTGTCCAGCGCGGTCAAAAATGCGTCTTTATCGAATGCCATTTTGATTTCCTAACAATTTTGTTGGTTGACTGCCGAGCGATCAAGCCGCGACAGGTTCGGCGGCCGTTTCGGCAGCGCCTTCGCCTTTTTTCGCCGCCAGCGCGCCCAGCACAACGGCCGTACGCGACATGGGCGACATCAGCAAGCCACACAGCTGGGCCAACAACACTTCTTTCGAAGGGATGCTTGCGAGCTGCTTCACGCCATTGACGTCCAAGACTTTGCCACCGTACACACCGGCACGAATCACCAACTTGTCGTTGGTTTTCGCGAAC
>PNMH01000171.1 GCA_013823505.1 Polaromonas sp.
CAATGCGTTAAGCTAACCGATACTAATTGCTCGTGCGGCTTGACCCTATAACTTTGATTCAACATCAAAGTGTCCAAGTGACATGCAAATGCAAAACGCATATGCCACTCGTTGGATGCAATCAAAATAAACGCTGATCGGCACTGCAACACAGTGCCAGACTCTATGAATTCGCCCGGCTGCGGTGTCGCAGCCAGGCAACCCTTTATGCCTGACGACCATAGCGAGGTGGTACCACTCCTTCCCATCCCGAACAGGACAGTGAAACGCCTTTGCGCCGATGATAGTGCGGATTCCCGTGTGAAAGTAGGTCATCGTCAGGCTACTAACAGCACCCACACCCCCAACGTCTCACGATGTTGGGGGTTTGGTTTTTGTGGCGTGCCCTTTTTGATTCAAACAGGGTTCAGTTGTCGTATACATAGCCATCGGCCACCCGCGCAGCGCCGGACGCAACGAGCCGTTCCAGCAAGCGAGGCAACGACAAATCGGCAGCGACACTGTTGGATTGCACGACGGCAAAGTAGTCGGTCGACTTGAACCAGTGGTCCAGATCTTCCAGCGAAGATTGCTGACATTCAAGCAGTCGGAATTTCACCAGAACCTTGGCTGCGTATTCGCGGTGGCGGTCGGGTTCGGTCTGAAACTGCTTTAACCGCGCCCGTGCACGCGACAAAGCGGCGCTCACATCGGTGAACGGTGATCCGTGACCAGGGATCACGATTCGAGGAGTCAGCTTCTCGATGAGGTCGAGTGTTGATGCGACCTCTTCAAACGCGTGCGCTCCTTCGAGTTCTGGAAACACCACGCCGAAACCGTTTTGCCACAGCGCATCGCCCGATATCAACACTTTGTGGTCAGGCTGGTAGAGCAAGACCGCATGAGGGTCATGACCCGGCGCCGCGTGGATCTGCCAAGGTCTGCCAGCGAGGCACACCTCCGTGTCGGGTTGAAGCAGTTCTTGAAAAGAGAACCGACTGCATTGTTGGCCGGTGGGCTGGTAGGTCAGCTTCACCTCATCCCACACGGCAACGGCGCCGGCTTGACCCGGCGGTATCGAGACGCGTGCTTCAGGAAAGGCGGCCTGCAGTGCAGCATTTCCACCGCAATGGTCGCTGTGCAGATGGGTGTTCAGGATGCCATTCAATGAGCGTTGGCCCACTGTGGCCCTGACAAGCTCCACGGTCTGCCCCGCATGGGTGCTGTAACCGGTATCGACCACCCACGCACTGTCTTCGTCGTTGATGACTGTCGAATTGGAAGACAACCAACCTCTCTCAAGAACCGTCAGACCAAGGGCTTCGAATGTTTCAGTCATGCAGCAGGTGAAGTTGTCTTGATGGCCGCTCGAGGACGGTGTCATGTCCAGATGGCAGTCAGGCGGGCTGCTGTGGCGTCGCCAGGGCTGTCGTACAGCTGCTCCAGCCAACCCGTCTCTCGATCATGAATGGCGTTCATCAACACCGACGGGTCGCGCATGGAGGAGAAAGCATCGAAACCGGTTTCGAGAAAGGATTGAAGCGCGTCCAGGCCGGCAGCGCGCGCCGGGCCTCGCATGAGTCGCAGGCCGGTGCGTATGCCCCGCTTCCTGGCGAGCACCTGCAGTTCGCTCCCGATCTCGGATACCACCATCAGTTGCCGTTCCCTGTCGTTTCGGGTGCCTGTCCGCAACCACGCGGCCAGGTACCGTGCCCCGAGCGACGATGAATCGCCGGTGTCTTGCCAGACCAGGGCCATGTGGTGATCGAGTTGTTCGGTCAGGCTGTGCAGCTCGGTCAGTTTGACCGCCAGTTCCGCCACAGCCTCGGGAAACAAGGTTTCAATGCCGCCGGCGATGCGGGAAAACTGTTGGTCTCTCGAGGTGAAATCGCGCACGCCGTACAGTTCATCGAGGAAGAAGCGTGCCGCCAACGCATACTCGGGGCTGTCCAGAAAGTCCCGATAGGTGTGGCGAAACCTGAGTGCCTGCAGGCGCTTGATGGTCAGGACAGCATCGGCGATACCCGCGCCTGAAGAGGCTGCGCGAAGCGACTCTACGCCAGCAAGGTGCCGCCGTATGCGGTCCGCTGGACCCAGACTGGAAGGAAGAGAAGTGCGATCAACGCTCACCGGCTGGAGCATACCGACATGAGCAAGGTTGGGGCGATCGGTGCTGTCACCGTGGTTGTCTCCCTGGCAACGGCGGCTGCCGCCTTCGGCGTACTTCAACGGGACCATCCGGCCCTCGCTTGGGCAGCGTTATTGTCGGTCATATGGCTTCCTGGGCTGGTCATGGCCATCGGAACCCTCGTGGCCGCTGCGGTGGTCAAGCGCCGGCAGCCCGCCGACTCGGCGACGACCCTGGAATGGGGGGTGGCGTTTTTCAGGGAGTGGCTGGCCTATCTGGTGGTGTTTGTCTGGCGGCAGCCGTTTCGTTGGCGGGCCCATCCGGATCCGGTGGTGCCTGTCCCGACGCCGACGGTGGTGCTGGTCCACGGTTACGTGTGCAACCGGGGTTTCTGGCACCCGTGGATTCGGGCGCTGAAACAGAGGGGGTGGACATGGCGCGCAATCAGCCTGGAGCCGGTGCTGGGCGACATCGACGAGATGGTCGACCGACTGGACCCGGTGTTGCGGCAGGCCCTTTCTGCCGGAGCGCCAGTGGCGATCGTGGCGCACAGCATGGGCGGGCTGGTCACCCGGGCCTGGCTGGCCAGACAGCCGCGGTGGCCGGACGGTCTGTCGGCTTGCGTGACCATCGGATCGCCCCACCGCGGCACCTGGGTGGCCCGCCTGGCCGGGAGTGTGGCCGGTCGGCAGATGCGGGAAGACAGTCCGTGGATCGCGGCCTTGTCGTCGTCAGAGCCGGCGGACAGGTTCGGCCGTTTTCTTTGCTGGCGCTCCCTGACCGACCACGTGGTCTATCCACCCGACAACGCCAGCCTGCCGGGCGCCGCCAACCGGGTGGTGCGGTGCGCCGGTCATGTCGATCTGGCTTTTCAGCCCGCCGTGATGACCGAGTCGCTGGATTGGGTGGCGTCGGCGTTCAGTTCCTCAGAGGCCCGGACCCGGTCGTAGATGGGGCCGAAGTCGGCCGCCGTCAGGTCGAACAGCTGGTCAAAGCTGTCGATGACGAAGTAGGTGGCCTGGTAATCGTCGATCCGGTAGCGGGTCCGCATGCACCGCTCCAAGTCGAGCATGATGCGCCGGGGCCGTGGATCGACAACGCTGTACACCAGCTCGCCCGCAGAGCTCAGGATGCCGGCGCCGTAGGCCCGGATGCCATCGGCTTGCCGGATCAGGCCGAACTCGATGGTGTACCAGTACAGCCGCGACAACAGCTCACCCGCGCCCAGTTGGTGGGCCCGTAGCCCACCCTGGCCATAGCGTTGCACATAGTCGGCGAACACCGGATCGAACAGCAGGGGCACATGACCGAACAGGTCATGGAAGACGTCCGGCTCGACGATGTAATCGAACTCTTCGGGTGTCCGTATCCAGTCGGTCACTGGAAACCGGCGGTCGGCCAGCAGCTGGAAAAACGCCTGCTCCGGAATCAGGCCCGGGACTGCCACGATTTCCCAGCCGGTGGCCGCGCGAAGACGCCGGTTGACGTCGTCGAAGCGCGGTATGCCATCGGCAGCGCCCAGTGACGGCAGCGCCCGCACAAAGGCATCGGCTGCGTGGCCGGGCAGCAGAGCCGACTGCCGCGCCAGCAGGCGGCGAAAGGTGTCGTGGTCCTGAGCGGTGTACCGGGCCCAGTTCTGGTCGCAGGTGTAATCGCTGCCGGCGCGGCTGTAGTCGCCCCGGGGCGGGCGGGTGCTGGCGCCATACACGACAGGTTCGACGGCCATCGCGTGGTCCTCAGGTGTTCAGGACACCACGGCGCATCTGGTCGAGTTCCATGGTCTCGAAGAGCGCCTTGAAGTTGCCCTCGCCGAAGCCCTGGTTGCCCTTGCGCTGGATGAACTCGAAAAAGATCGGGCCCAGCTGGTTCTCGCTGAAGATCTGCAGCAGGAGTCCGTCCGGGCTGCCGTCGACCAGGATGTTGCGCTGCCGAAGCGCGTCGATGTCTTCCTGCAGTCCCGGGATCCGCTTGGGCAGCAGCTCGTAATAGGTGTCGCTCGTGTCGAGCAACCGGACGCCGGCCATCTGCAACGCATCGACCGTCTGGAACAGGTTGGTCGACCCCATCGCGATGTGCTGGATGCCCTCTCCCTGGTAGCGGTCGAGGTACTCCTGGATCTGCCCCGCCTTTTCGTTGCCTTCCTCGTTGATGGGGATGCGGATCTTGCCGCACGGGCTGGTCATGGCCTTGCTCTTGACGCCGGTGGCCTGTCCCTCGATGTCGAAGTAACGCACCTCACGGAAATTGAACAGGCGCTCGTAGAAGCCCGCCCATTCGGCCATGCGACCGCGGTGCACGTTGTGGGTCAGGTGGTCGATGTAGGTCAGCCCGTGGCCGGGTGGGTTGAGCTGTTCCCCCGAGCCCGGCTCCAGCGGTTCGAAGTCGACGTCGAAGAAGCCGATGTTGCCGATGTCGCCGGTGCGGGCACCGTTCTTGCCACGCCAGCGGTCGATGAAATAGATGAT
>PNMH01000172.1 GCA_013823505.1 Polaromonas sp.
ACACCTGAAATCGGGCGACCTGGCCAAGGACAAAAACCTGCTGCTGACCACCATCCTGGCCGACGCGATCAACCTGGGCCTGACCAAGATGGCCGAGTCCTGCCCCGGCATGACCTACGCCAAGCTCGCCTGGCTGCAAGCCTGGCATACCCGCGACGAAACCTATTCGACAGCGCTGGCTGAATTGGTGAACGCCCAATGCCGGCATCTCTTCGCCGAACATTGGGGTGACGGCACCACGTCATCGTCGGACGGCCAGAACTTCCGAACCGGGAGCAAGGCCGAGAGTACCGGCCACATCAACCCGAAATATGGCAGCAGCCCTGGGCGAACCTTCTACACCCATATATCCGACCAGTACGCGCCGTTCCACACCAAGGTGGTTAATGTCGGCGTGCGCGACTCGACCTATGTACTCGACGGCCTGCTGTACCACGAGTCCGACCTGCGCATCGAGGAACACTACACCGACACGGCGGGCTTCACCGATCATGTCTTCGCCCTGATGCACCTGCTGGGCTTCCGCTTCGCGCCGCGCATCCGCGACCTGGGTGACACCAAGCTGTTCATCCCCAAGGGGGATACCGCCTATGATGCGCTCAAACCGATGATTAGCAGCGACAAGCTGAACATCAAGGCTATTCGTGCCCACTGGGATGAAATTCTGCGGCTGGCGACCTCGATCAAGCAGGGCACGGTGACAGCCTCGCTGATGCTTCGGAAACTCGGCAGCTATCCGCGCCAGAACGGCTTAGCCATCGCCCTGCGCGAGCTGGGGCGCATCGAACGCACGCTGTTCATCCTGGACTGGTTGCAAAGCGTGGAGCTGCGCCGCCGCGTCCACGCTGGACTGAACAAGGGCGAAGCGCGCAACGCGCTGGCCCGCGCCGTATTCTTCAACCGCTTGGGCGAAATCCGCGACCGCAGTTTCGAGCAGCAGCGCTATCGGGCCAGCGGCCTCAACCTGGTGACGGCGGCCGTTGTGCTGTGGAACACGGTCTATCTGGAGCGCGCAGCGCAAGCGTTACGTGGCAATGGCCATACTGTCGATAACGCGTTGTTGCAGTACCTGTCGCCGCTCGGCTGGGAACACATCAACCTGACCGGCGACTACCTCTGGCGCAGCAGCGCCAAGATCGGCGCGGGCAAGTTCAGGCCGCTACGACCATTGCAACCGGCTTAGCGTGCTTTATTTTCCGTTTTCTGAGACGACCCCCCATGGCTTCATCGACCCGGGCCCAGCACCCGATCCACCGCACCCGCCTGCTGGCCAGTGCCTTGCTCGGTGCGGTGTTGCTGTGCGCTTGCGCAGCACCGCCGGGCTCCGACGAGCCGGCACAGGACACCGATCAGGCCGCAGACGATCAGGCGCCGCCCATTGTCGGCTCGGAGTGGGCGCAACACAACCTGATCGACGGGCTGGCCAGCCCACCCGGCCCATGGATCCACCTGCGCTACGGCAACCGCAAACCCACGCGGTACACCCCGCAGACGCACCAGGGCCGCCCCGCCGTGCTGGCCCAGGCCCAGGCCAGCAACAGCACCTTGCGCCTGCGCCTGGACAACGCCGCCCTTCGGGGCACCGAACACCTGTCGTTCTCGTGGTTCGTGCCAGCGCTGAATGAACGTGCCGACCTGCGCGACGACGACGCCGACGACGCGGTGGTGCGGGTGGTGCTGAGCTTCGACGGCGACCGCACACGCCTGAGCAGCCGCGACCATGTGCTGTCGGAACTGGCGGCCCTGATCACCGGCGAACCCTTGCCCTTTGCGACGCTGATGTATGTGTGGGACAACCGGTACCCGGTGGGCAGCGTGATCCCCAACCCGCACACCGAGCGCATCCGTCAGTTGGTGGTGGAGTCCGGTCCGGGCAGGCTCAATCAGTGGGTGAACCACGAACGTGACATCGAGGCGGACTTTCGGCTCGCCTTTGGCGAAGCGCCGGTCCGACTCACCGGCGTCGGCCTGATGAGCGACTCCAACAACACCGGCGAGTCGGTCAGCGCCTGGTTCGGTCCGCTGACACTGACCCGAACAGCCCGCTCGGCACCACCACCCTATTGATCCGGCCCGATGAAGTCTTGATTTCCGTTCGGGCTGAGCCTGTAGAAACCCTTCGACAAGCTCAGGGCGAACGGTTGATACTTCACCGGGCCGGATCAATAGGGTTCAGCCCTGCGTGCTGGCCGGGAAGTCGTAGTCGTCGTCCAGCGCGCGGCCAGCCATATAGGGCAGCGTGCGGGCGATGAACACCTGGCCGGCCCAGCGGCGCACGGCAGGGTCGGCCAGGTGCGCGCCGCCGTGCAGGGTGAGCGCGCTGAAGTGGTTGATGCCGTCGTCCAGCGTCAGACCCGGCGGCAGCGGCGGCGGCATGACCACGCTGCCGTCGCTCTGGGTGCTGATCTCGATCTGCCAGGCGTTCATGAAACGGTGGAAATAACCCACCGTGCCTTTGCGCCAGACCTCGGCGATGTAGATGTTCCAGGAGCCGAGGTGTTCGCTGATGAAGCCCCAGGCGAATTCGTACACGGCTTGCGGCTGGTGTTCGAACACGCCGATCTGGGCCACGTCTTCACGCGCGGCAAATTCGGCGAACAGCGGGCCCGGGCCGGTGGGCTGAGCGGTCACGAAGCGCTGCACCTCGTCGGCGTCAAAACCAAACAGCGGGTCGGGGTCGGACATGGGGCGCTTGGCCCGGTTGATGAGCCGCGCGGACGCGTCCACGCTCTTTTGCGCCTGGATGCACTGGTCCATGAAGGTCTTGCGACCTTCGGGCGTGGCCAGCTGCTGCAGCGTCGCTTCGAACGCGGCGTCGTCCTTCAGGTGGCCGTCTTCGCGAAAGCGCAGCACGATGTCGAGCATCGAATTGCGGGTGATGTGCTCGATGGTGTAGGCCAGTTCGCCGCCTTCGAAATCGGTCATGGAGCGCTGGATCCAGGCCATGGTCTCGGTGTGCGACAGCCCCTGCGGTGCCCGGGGAATGTCATGAAACAGGGCCCGCAGCACCCTGACTGTGTCCAGATCGCTGGCCATGTGACCTCCGTTGGTGAATCGTCCCTGCCCTGCTTCCCCGCGCCTGCGCGCGCTCAGCCGCCCAGCCCGGCGAAGACGTTTTGCACGTCTTCGTTGGCGTCGATGGCGGCGAGGAAGGCCTCCACCTCGTCCAATTGCTCGGCGCTGAGGCCGCCGGGGGCGACGGGGTTCTTGGGCCGGTAACCCAGCTTGGCCGACAGCACGCTGAAGCCCTGGGCGGGCAGCGCGCGGCTGACCAGGTCGAGATCGGTCGGGTCGGTGAGGAACAAGGCAGTACCTTCTTCGTCACCGGGCTCAACATCTTGAGCACCGGCTTCGATGGCGGCGGCTTCGGCATCGGCACTGGGGGTCGTGGGCTCTGCCTCGACCAGACCCACGTGGTCGAAGTCCCACGACACCGATCCGCTGGTGCCGAGCTGCCCCTTGCGGAACAGCACGCGCATATCGGAAGCCGCGCGGTTCACGTTGTCGGTCAGGCACTCCACCATGACCGGCACGCGGTGCGGCGCGAAACCTTCGTACATCACGTGCTCGAAGTGCACCGTTTCACCGCTGAGGCCCGCACCCTTCTTGATCGCACGCTCCAGCGTGTCCTTGGGCATGGACACCTTGCGCGCCTGCTCCATCACCAGGCGCAGCCGCGCGTTGGCCGCCGGGTCGGCACCGTGGCGCGCCGCGATCATGATGTCCTTGGCGAGCTTTCCGAACAGTCTGCCCTTGGCGTTGGCCGCCAGATCCTTGTGTTTTGCTTTCCACTGCGCGCCCATGGCGGTTCCTTTGTATTGCGGTGAGGGTGTGCGGCAGTTTGTCCAATCATTCCCACTCGATGGTGGCCGGCGGCTTGCTGCTGACGTCGTAGGTCACGCGGTTGATGCCGCGCACCTCGTTGATGATGCGGCTGGACACCTTCTTGAGCAACGCATAAGGCAGTTCGGCCCAGTCGGCGGTCATGAAGTCGCTGGTTTGCACCGCGCGCAAAGCGACCACGTAGTCGTAGGTGCGGCCATCGCCCATCACGCCCACGCTCTTGACCGGCAGGAACACGGTGAAGGCCTGGCTGGTCAGGTCGTACCAGCTCTTGCCGCTCGGGTGGTCGATGGTCGAGCGCAGCTCTTCGATGAAGATCGCGTCGGCCCGGCGCAGCAGGTCGGCGTATTCCTTCTTCACTTCGCCCAGGATGCGCACGCCCAAACCCGGGCCGGGGAAGGGATGGCGGTAGACCATGTCGTGCGGCAGGCCGAGCGCCACGCCCAGTTCGCGCACCTCGTCCTTGAACAGATCGCGCAGCGGTTCCAGCAGTTTCAGGCCCAACTGCTCGGGCAGGCCGCCCACGTTGTGGTGGCTCTTGATGGTGACCGCTTTCTTGCTCTTGGCGCCGCCGGACTCGATCACATCCGGGTAAATAGTGCCTTGTGCCAACCACTTGGCACCTTTTGTTGATGCACCACTTGAGATGAGTTTGGCCGCTTCGGCCTTGAAGACCTCGACGAATTCGCGGCCGATGATCTTGCGTTTGGCCTCCGGCTCGCTCACACC
>PNMH01000173.1 GCA_013823505.1 Polaromonas sp.
GTGGCTTTGAGTCTATCGACTGACCGCGGCGAGTCGCGGTTCCAGCTGCAGGCCAAAAAAAAGCGGCCCGCAGGCCGCTTCTTCAAGGAGAGACAGCGGCTCAGGCGGTGACACCTTTGGCAGCGTCGGCGTACTCCGAAATCTGATCGAAGTTCAGGTACTTGTAGATCTGGCTGCCGTCCTTGTTGATCACGCCCATGTCGGCCTGGTACTCGGCCACGGTCGGGATGCGGCCCAGCTTGGACGCGATGGCCGCCAGCTCGGCCGAGGCCAGGTACACGTTGGTGTTCTTGCCCAGGCGGTTGGGGAAGTTGCGTGTGGAGGTGGACACCACGGTGGCGCCTTCGCGCACCTGCGCCTGGTTGCCCATACACAACGAGCAGCCCGGCATTTCGGTGCGCGCACCGGCGGTGCCGAACACGCCGTAGTGGCCTTCCTTGGTCAGCTCGGCCGCGTCCATCTTGGTGGGCGGCGCGATCCAAAGCTTCACCGGGATGTCGCGCTTGCCTTCGAGCAGCTTGGACGCCGCGCGGAAGTGGCCAATGTTGGTCATGCACGAGCCGATGAACACCTCGTCGATCTTGGCGCCAGCCACTTCGCTCAGCAGTTTGGCGTCGTCCGGATCGTTCGGGCAGCACAGCACCGGCTCATTGAGGTCGGCCAGGTCGATCTCGATCACGGCGGCGTACTCGGCGTCCTTGTCGGCTTCCAGCAGGCTGGGGTTGGCCAGCCAGGCTTCGACCTTCTCGATCCGGCGCGCCAGCGTGCGCGCGTCGGCGTAGCCGTCGGCGATCATGTTCTTCATCAGCACCACGTTGCTGGTGAGGTACTCCTTGATCGGCTCGGGGTTGAGCTTCACGGTGCAACCGGCGGCCGAGCGCTCGGCCGAGGCGTCGGAGAGTTCAAACGCCTGCTCCACCTTCAGGTCCGGCAGACCTTCGATCTCCAGGATGCGGCCAGAGAACACGTTCTTCTTGCCGGCCTTGGCCACGGTCAGCAGACCGGCGCGAATGGCGTACAGCGGAATGGCGTGCACGAGGTCGCGCAGCGTGATGCCGGGCTGCATCTGGCCTTTGAAGCGCACCAGCACGGATTCGGGCATGTCCAGCGGCATCACACCGGTGGCCGCGCCAAACGCCACCAGGCCGGAGCCGGCGGGGAAGCTGATGCCGATGGGGAAACGGGTGTGCGAGTCGCCGCCGGTGCCCACGGTGTCGGGCAGCAGCAGGCGGTTGAGCCAGCTGTGGATCACGCCGTCACCGGGACGCAGGGCCACGCCACCGCGATTGCTGATGAAGGCTGGCAGCTCGCGGTGGGTTTTCACGTCCACGGGTTTCGGGTAAGCCGCGGTGTGGCAGAAGCTCTGCATCACGAGGTCGGCACTGAAACCCAGGCAGGCCAGGTCTTTCAGCTCGTCGCGCGTCATGGGGCCGGTGGTGTCCTGGCTGCCCACGGTGGTCATGCGCGGCTCGCAGTAGGTGCCGGGGCGCACGCCCTGGCCTTCGGGCAAACCGACCGCGCGGCCCACCATCTTCTGCGCCAGCGTGAAACCGGCCTTGGTCGCCACCGGCGTGGTGGGCAGACGGAACAGCGTGCTTGCTGCCAGGCCCAGGAACTCGCGCGCCTTCGCGGTGAGCGAGCGGCCGATGATCAGGTTGATGCGGCCGCCGGCGCGCACTTCGTCGAACAGCACGTCGCTCTTGAGCTTGAACTCGACCACGGTCTGGCCGTTGCGCACGATCTTGCCGTCGTAGGGCATCACGTCGACGACGTCGCCCATTTCCAGTTTGGACACGTCCACCTCGATCGGCAGCGAGCCCGAGTCTTCCTGCGTGTTGAAGAAGATGGGCGCGATCTTGCCGCCCAGCGTCACACCACCAAAGCGCTTATTGGGCACGAAGGGAATGTCCTGGCCCGTGGCCCAGATCACGCTGTTGGTGGCCGACTTGCGGCTGGAGCCGGTGCCCACCACGTCGCCCACGTAGGCCACCAGGTGGCCCTTTTTCTTCAGGTCTTCAATGAACTGCATCGGGCCGCGCTTGCCGTCTTCTTCGGGCTTGAAAGCCGCGCCTTCGCGCGTGTTCTTCAGCATGGCCAGGTAGTGCAGCGGAATGTCGGGGCGGCTCCATGCGTCGGGCGCGGGCGAGAGGTCGTCGGTATTGGTCTCGCCAGGCACCTTGAACACGGTCACGGTGATGGACTTCGGCACTTCGGGGCGCGTGGTGAACCACTCGGCGTTGGCCCAGCTCTCGATCACTTCTTTCGCCTTGGCGTTGCCGGCCTTGGCCTTGGCGGCCACGTCGTTGAAGAAGTCGAACATCAGCAGTGTCTTCTTCAGGCCTTCGGCCGCCACCGCCGCCACATCGGCCTGGTCAAGCAGGTCGATCAGGGGGTGCACGTTGTAGCCGCCCACCATGGTGCCCAGCAGCTCTGTGGCCTTGGCCTTGGAGACCAGCGGCACGGCAATGTCGCCGTGCGCCACGGCTGCCAGGAAACTGGCCTTGACCTTGGCAGCATCGTCCACACCGGGCGGCACGCGGTGCGTGAGCAGGTCCATGAGGAACGCGTCTTCGCCAGCGGGTGGCGCCTTGACCAGTTCGATCAGGTCGGCGACTTGCTTCGCATCCAGCGGCAGCGGCGGAATGCCCAGGGCCGCGCGCTCGGCGGTGTGGGCGCGGTAGTCGGTGAGGAAGGTGTTGGACATGGCGTTCTCCAGTGGGAAGGGTATTCGTGGGGTCAGAAAACAGACAGGGACAAGGCAAGCAAGCTCAATGCCGCGCGGCAACGGGCTCGTTGAAATGGGACTGCATGGCGTCGGGCAACGGCAGACCGGTGTGGTGCGCGCGTTCCAGCACCTGCCAGTAGTAGCGGTAGCTCGCGCGGTCGTGCAGGCGGCCTTCAAACTGAACCGGCGCCCAGTTCGCGGCCATCGCGTGTTCGATCAGGGCCGCGGCCGTGTCGACCTCGCGCTCCGACGGTGCAAACGCGGCCAGGATGGGGCGGATCTGGTCGGGGTGAATGCTCCACATGCGGGTGTAGCCCAGCTCGCGTGCAGCGGTGCGTGCGGCGTTCTGCAAGGCGGCCAGGTCCTTGAACTCGGTGACAACGCAGTGCGACGGCACCTTGCCGTGAGCGTGGCACGCCGAGGCAATGGCCAGCTTGGCGCGCAGCACGAGCGGGTGACGGAACTGGCCCGCCACGCTCATGCCGTCGGCGGGGATGGCCCCACCGTGCGCCGACACAAAGTCCATCAGCCCGAAGCTCAGGCTCTGCACACGCGGGTGGGCGGCGATGTCGAAGGCGCGGTGCACGGCGGCGGGTGACTCGATGAGCACGTGCAGCGGCAGTGCCGATGCGCCTGCGGCCTCGAGCGCGGCCACGGCCCGCTGCACGTCGGCCACCGACTCGACCTTGGGCACCATCAGGTGCGCGAGGCGCTCAGCCGCGCGACCGGCGATGGTGGCCACGTCGGCGTCGAAGGCCGGGTGGTCCACCGGGTGCACTCGAACCGCCACGCGCGCTTGCGGCGCGGCAGCCAGGGCCAGCTCGGTGACGAGCAGGGCATGCTCGCCCTCCCCGCCCACGGGCGCACCGTCTTCGCAATCGAGCGTCACGTCAAACAAGCAGGTGCCGAACTCCTCGAGCATCTCGACCTGTAGCGCCATGCTCTTCTTCATCCTCGCCTCCACCCCGCTGTAGTGGTCGCAGACCGGCAGCGCGAACGCGCCGGCCTGAGAACCCAGCAGGATGTGTCTTGGATGGATGGAGGCCAAGGCGCGGTTACCAGCGGGTTACAGCAGGTGCTTCACGCCATCCTGTTCGCCTTGCAGCTCGGCCAGGGTCTTGTTGATGCATTCCTGCGAGAAAGCGTCGATCTCCAGGCCTTCAACGACCTTGTACTCACCGTTTTCACAGGTGACGGGGAAGCCGAACATCATGTCTTTCGGAATGCCGTACCAGCCTTGCGACGGGATGCCCATGGTGACCCACTCGCCTTTGGTGCCCAGCGCCCAGTCGCGCATGTGGTCAATGGCGGCATTGGCAGCCGACGCAGCAGACGACAGGCCGCGTGCTTCGATGATGGCCGCGCCGCGCTTGCCCACGGTCGGCAGGAACACGTCCTTGTTCCAGACCTGGTCGTTGATCATGTCCTTGACCGAAGCGCCGTCGATGGTGGCGAAGCGGTAGTCGGCGTACATGGTCGGCGAGTGGTTGCCCCACACGGCCAGTTTCTTGATGCTGGCGACCGGCTTGCCGGTCTTGGCGGCGATCTGCGAGGCGGCGCGGTTGTGGTCCAGGCGCAGCATGGCGGTGAAGTTGCCCGGCTTCAGGTCGGGTGCGCTCTTCATCGCAATGTAGGCGTTGGTGTTGGCGGGATTGCCGACCACCAGCACCTTGACGTTGCGCGAGGCCACGGCGTTGAGGGCCTTGCCCTGGGCGGTGAAGATGGCACCGTTGATGGCGAGCAGCTCGGCGCGCTCCATGCCGGGGCCACGCGGACGCGAACCGACCAGCAGTGCGTAGTCGGTGTCCTTGAAC
>PNMH01000174.1 GCA_013823505.1 Polaromonas sp.
GCAAAATGAATCATATTAAGTTAGCGCATATGCCCCGAGGGGGCGCGATTCAAGCTTGGGGCGGCCCGGCGCTTGAATCCCTTTTTACTGAACCAGGAGACCTGAACATGAGCAACACCCCCGATCCCGTCGTCATCGTTGGCGCCGCCCGCACCCCCATGGGTTCGTTCCAGAGCGACTTCGCGGCGCTGTCCGCCCACGACCTGGGTGGCGTCGCCATCCAGGCCGCCGTCGAACGCAGTGGCGTGGACAAGGCGCTGGTCGACGAAGTGCTGTTCGGCAACTGCCTCATGGCCGGCCAGGGCCAGGCGCCCGCGCGCCAGGCCGCGCTCAAGGGCGGCTTGCCACTCTCGGCCGGCGCGGTGACGCTGTCCAAGATGTGCGGCTCCGGCATGAAGGCCACCATGCTGGCGCACGACATGCTGCTGGCGGGCAGCGCAAGCGTGATGGTGGCCGGTGGCATGGAGAGCATGACCAACGCGCCCTACCTCATGCTCAAGGGCCGCGGCGGCTACCGCATGGGCCACGACAAGATCTACGACCACATGATGCTCGACGGCCTGGAAGACGCCTACGAAGCCGGCCGCAGCATGGGCACCTTCGGCGAAGACTGCGCCGCCAAGTACGCCTTCACGCGCGAGCAGCAGGACGCTTTCGCTATTGCCTCGGTGACGCGCGCCAAGGCCGCCACCGAAAGCGGCGCGTTCGCGAAAGAGATCGCACCCGTGACGGTGAAGGACCGCAGCGGCGAGCGCGTGGTGTCCGTGGACGAAGGCCCGGGCAAGGTCAAGCTCGACAAGCTCACCTCGCTCAAACCCGCGTTCAAGAAAGACGGCACCATCACCGCCGCCAGCAGCTCGTCGATCAACGACGGCGCCGCCGCCCTGGTGCTGATGCGCCAGTCCACCGCGCTGGCCCAGGGCCTGAAACCGCTGGCGCGCATCGTCGCGCACGCCACCCACGCGCAGGAGCCCAACTGGTTCGCCACCGCCCCGGTGGGCGCGACGCAGAAGCTGCTGGCGAAAACCGGCTGGGCGGTCGGTGATGTGGACCTGTGGGAAATCAACGAAGCCTTCGCCGTGGTGCCGATGGCGCTGATGACCGAGCTGTCGATCCCGCACCAAAAGGTCAACGTCAACGGCGGCGCCTGCGCACTGGGCCACCCCATCGGCGCCAGCGGCGCGCGCATCCTGGTCACGCTGCTGCACGCGCTGGCTGCGCATGGCCAGAAGAAGGGTGTCGCCACGCTCTGCATCGGCGGTGGTGAAGCCACGGCGATGGCGATTGAACTCCTTTGATAAACTCCGAAGCTGTCTAAAAATACAGTGCCAAAGGAGTTGCTATGTCATTGAAATCAGTCGAGCTCTTTGCTGGTGCAGGTGGTCTTGCAATGGGGGTTGCGCTCGCGGGCTTCAAAAGTCACGGCGTGGTCGAATGGGATCGCTGGGCCTGTGACACTGTTCGTCAAAACCAAGAGAGAGGGCATCCGCTGGTTGCCGATTGGCCGCTCTATGAGGGGGACGTTCGACGCTGGATCGATACGGTAGACATTCGCGCACTTGAAGGGCTGGACCTTGTTGCAGGTGGCCCTCCTTGTCAGCCGTTCTCTATGGGAGGGAAACACCAAGCGAACCTGGATGCGCGGGACATGTTTCCTGCCGCAGTGTCGATCGTGCGCGCGCTTCGCCCTCGGGCCTTTCTATTCGAGAACGTCAAGGGACTCACGCGAGCAAGTTTTTCGACCTATTTCTCATACATCCAACTGCAGTTGGAATTTCCTGAACTCACCAAGCGAGCAAGCGAATCCTGGGTCGATCACCAAGCGCGCCTTCAGCAGTTCAAGACCTCTAACAAGAACTCAGGGATGGGGCTGTGTTATCGCCTGTTCGTTGGATTGGTCAATGCTGCCAACTACGGTGTCGCTCAAAAGAGAGAACGCGTTTTCATGGTGGGCTTCCGGAGCGACGTGGATGCCCGTTGGTCGTTTCCGTCGGAGACGCACTCTCTTGATGCCTTGTTGTACGACCAGTATGTGGATGGCACTTACTGGGATCGCCACAAGATAGCAACGCGCCACCGTCCTGTGCTGCCAGCGAAGCATGTGGGACTGGTCGCAGGGATGAAGGGGCTCGGCATATTGCCAACCAAGGCGACGTGGAGAACTGTGAGAGATGCCTTGCTTGGCTTGCCTGAACCTCGGGAGGATGGAAGGGGCGGTGCGCTCAATCACAAACTCCAGACTGGGGCAAAGGTGTATCCGGGACACACAGGAAGTCCTTTGGATCTTCCGGCGAAGACGCTCAAAGCCGGAGGTCACGGAGTTCCCGGCGGCGAAAACATGCTGGTTCGATTGGATGGTTCTGTGCGGTACTTCAGTGTCCGAGAATCGGCGCGTTTGCAGGCCTTCCCTGATACGTATGAGTTGCACGGAGCGTGGGGAGAGGCGATGCGACAGTTGGGGAATGCCGTTCCGGTGACTCTGGGTCAGCAAATGGCGGCCAGTGTGGCAACCCAGTTGTTGACGGCCGATCACCGACGCATGGCTGCGCAGCGCATAGTGGAGGCGGTGAGTGCATGACGCCGCAAGCACCCTACAACCCGCTGGAAAAAGAAAACCTCGGCAAGAGCGTGGCCGAGGCACTGCTGCATCAAAGTGCCTTGCCCCTGGCTAGCTTGCAGTCTTTCTACGGTGCTGGCATTTATGCGCTCTATTACCAAGGGCGATTTGCCGCCTACAACAAGCTTGCAAGAATCAACCGAACACAAGGCGCGACGGTTCCGATCTACGTTGGCAAGGCCATACCTGCTGGCGGGCGCAAGGGTGGGATTCCGGTGCCGGATGTCATCTCGGCAAAGCCCACCAAGGCGTTGTTCAAGCGGCTGACCGAGCACGCTGAGAGCATTGGCGCGACCGATTTGAAGATTGAGGACTTCTCTTGTCGCTATCTGGTCGTCGACGACATCTGGATACCGCTGGGAGAGTCGCTGTTGATCACCCGCTTCTCGCCACTATGGAACCTTCTGCTGGACGGATTCGGCAATCATGATCCTGGTGCGGGCCGCTACAACGGCCTGATTCCAAAGTGGGATGTGCTTCATCCTGGGAGGACATGGGCTTCAAGATGTCGGCCACGGAATGAGACGGCCAAGCAGGTTGCCGCAGAAGTTGAAGCATGGTTAGACCAGGCGCCGGGTTTGGTCCAATCGCGGTTCGTGGCACGTGAGGCAGAGGCCGAGTACAAGGTTGCGAGGGATGCAGCTGCTGACCCCGAGTGACGTACTGAATCGGCAACCGCGCCAACTCGTGGTGAAACGACAACCCACACCAAGAGGCACAACATGCTGCTGACCCAAGACCAGGAAATGATCCGCGACGCGGTGCGCGCCTTCGCGCAGGAACAGCTGTGGCCGAACGCCGCACAGTGGGACAAGGACCACCACTTTCCGAAGGACGCGCACAGGGGCCTGGCCGAACTCGGCGCCTACGGCATCTGCGTGCCCGAAGAACTGGGCGGCGCCGGGCTGGACTACCTGACGCTGGCGCTGGTGCTGGAAGAGATCGCGGCCGGTGACGGCGGCACCAGCACCGCCATCAGCGTGACCAACTGCCCGTACAACGCGATCCTGATGAAGTACGGCACGCCCGCCCAGCAGCGGCAGTGGCTGGTGCCGGCGGCGCGCGGCGACATCCTGGGCGCGTTCTGCCTGACCGAGCCGCACGTGGGTTCCGACGCCTCGGGCCTGCGGACCACGGCGGTGCGCGAGGGCGATGAATACGTGATCAATGGTGTCAAGCAGTTCATCACCAGTGGCCAAAACGGCCAGGCGGCGGTGGTGATCGCCGTCACCGACAAGGGCGCGGGCAAGAAGGGCATGAGCGCCTTCATGGTGCCGACCGACAACCCGGGCTACGTGGTCGCGCGGCTGGAAGACAAGGTCGGGCAGCACAGCAGCGACACGGCGCAGATCAACTTCGACCACTGCCGCATCCCGGCACAGAACCTGATTGGCCAGGAAGGCGAGGGCTACAAGATCGCGCTCAGTGCGCTCGAAGGCGGGCGCATCGGCATCGCGGCGCAGAGCGTGGGCATGGCGCGCAGCGCGCTGGACGTGGCGATCGCCTACGCCAGGGAGCGCCAGAGTTTCGGCACCGCCATCATCCACCACCAGGCGGTGGGCTTCCGGCTGGCCGACTGCGCGACCCAGCTCGAAGCGGCGCGGCAGCTGATCTGGCACGCCGCCGCGCTGCGCGACGCCGGGCGCCCTTGTCTGAAAGAAGCCGCCATGGCCAAGCTGTTCGCCAGCGAAGTGGCCGAACAGATCTGCTCGGCCGCCATCCAGACCCTGGGCGGCTACGGGTATGTGAACGACTTTCCGCTGGAGCGCATCTGGCGCGATGTGCGCGTGTGCCAGATCTACGAAGGCACTTCAGACGTTCAGAAGATCATCATTCAGCGAGCGCTGT
>PNMH01000175.1 GCA_013823505.1 Polaromonas sp.
TTCACGCCGCCGAGGAACTTGTCGTCGGCGACCACGTCCTTGGCCAGCACTTCCTTGCCGTCCTGGCCCACGATGGGACCTTTCCAGATGGAGAAGCTGCCGTCTTTCAAGCCAGCGCGGATGGCGTCGACCTTGGCTTTGGTCTCAGCAGGCACGTCTTCGGCCACCGACACCATGTCGATCGCGCCCTCCTTCACGCCCCACCACACGCCGCCGGTGGACCAGGTGCCTTCCAGCGCGTCCTTGGTGGCCTTGATGTAGTACGGCGCCCAGTTGATGACGGCCGAACCCAGGTGGGCCTTGGGGCCGTAGGCGGTCATGTCGGAGTCCCAGCCGAAGGCGCGCTTGCCCAGCTTCTCGGCGGTTTGCAGCACGGCCGACGAGTCGGTGTTCTGGAACAGCACGTCGGCGCCGCCGTTGATCAGCGAGGTGGCCGCTTCGGTTTCTTTCGGTGGATCGAACCAGCCGTTGACCCAGACCACGCTGGTGGTGACCTTGGGGTTCACCGACTGCGCGCCCATGGTGAAGCTGTTGATGTTGCGGATCACTTCAGGAATTGGAATCGACGCCACGACACCGAGCTTGTTGCTCTTGGTCATGCTGCCGGCGATCACGCCCGCCATGTACGCGCCTTCATAGGTGCGGCTGTCGTAGGTGCGCATGTTCTCGGCGGTCTTGTAGCCGGTGGCGTGCTCGAACTTCACGTCCTTGAAGTCGGGCGCGACCTTGAGCATGGGCTCCATGTAGCCAAAGGTGGTGCCGAAAATCAGCTTGTTGCCCTGGCCGGCCAGATCGCGGATCACGCGCTCGGCGTCGGCGCTCTCGGGCACGTTCTCCACGAAGCTGGTGACGATCTTGTCGCCGAACTCCTTCTCGATCGCCTTGCGGCCGTTGTCGTGCGCGAAGGTCCAGCCGCCGTCACCCACCGGGCCGACGTAGGCGAACGCGATCTTCAGCGGCGCGGGCTTGGGCGCTTCGGCCACGGCCGGTGCGGGCGCAGCTGCAGGAGCGGCTTCTTCTTTTTTGCCGCAGCCGATCAGCACGGCGCTGGTCAGCGCGGTCAGCGCCGCGACCTTCATCAGGGAACGTTTGCTCATATCTGTCATGGATGAACCTCAGGGTTGGAAGGGTGGAGAACGGGAACGAAGAGCCCTTTAAGCTTCACCCCGTAGGGTATCTGCACAGGCGGATTTTTCAAGAAAGTTCGTTGCAAATTATGCGCCGGGGTAGAACGGTTTCCCGATGGAGGTCGGCATGTTGATGCGGATCCAGGTCGGGTTGCGCGAGATCAGCACCAGCACAACGATGGTGGCCACGTACGGCATCATGGTCAGGAACTGGCTGGGCACGTTGACCCCGATGCCCTGCAGATGGAACTGCAGCATGGTCACCCCGCCAAACAGATAGGCGCCGAGCAACACGCGCGCCGGCCGCCAGGTGGCAAAGGTGGTGAGCGCCAGCGCGATCCAGCCCTTGCCGGCGATCATGCCCTCCACCCACAGCGGCGTGTAAACCGTGGACACGTAGGCGCCGGCCAGGCCGCAGAGCGCGCCACCGGCCATCACCGCCATCAGGCGGATGCGCCGAACCGGGTAGCCCAGCGCATGGGCCGACTCCGGGCTTTCGCCCACACTGCGCAACACCAGGCCCGAACGCGTGCGGTACAGAAACCAGATCAGGCCGAACACCAACGCCACGCAGGCGTAGACCATGGGGTGGTGGCGGAACAGCGCCGCGCCCAGCAGCGGGATGTCGGAGAGGTACGGAATGGCGAACTGGCTCTGCTCGGGCAGTTTTTCCTGCACATAGCGCGAGCCGGCGAAGGCCGAGAAACCCCCGCCGAACAAACTGAGCGCCAGCCCGGTGGCGTACTGGTTGGTGTTGAGCCAGATCACCAGGCCACCGAAGATGGCCGCCAGCAGCGCGCCAGCGGCCATGCCGGCGGCAAAACCCAGCGCCGTGCTGCCGGTGTGCACCACCGTGGCAAAGCCGGCCAGCGCGGCGCACAGCATCATGCCCTCGGCACCCAGGTTGACGATGCCGGCTTTCTCGTTGATGAGCAGGCCCAGCGAGGCGATGGCCAGCACGGTGCCAGCGTTGAGCGAGGCGGCGAATAGGAGTGCAATGGATTCCATGATCACTTCTTCCAGACGAGACGGTAGGCGATCAGCGTGTCACACGCGAGAAGTGCAAACAGCAACAGCCCCTGGAACACCCCGGTGATGGATTTCGGCAGCCCCATGCGCGACTGCGCGAGTTCCCCGCCGATGTAGAACATGCTCATGAGGATGGCCGAGAACACGATGCCCACGGGGTGCAGCCGCCCCACAAAGGCCACGATGATGGCGGCGAAACCATAGCCCGCTGGCACATAGGGCGTGAGCTGGCCAATGGGCCCGGCCACTTCCAGCCCACCCGCGAGGCCGGCCGCGCCGCCCGAGACCAGCAAGGCCGTCCACAGCGCCCGGCGCGAGGAGAAGCCGGCGTAGCGCGCGGCCGCGGGTGCGAGGCCGCCGACCAACTGCGCATAACCCGCGTAGGTGCGAAACAGGAACACCCACACCGCACCCACACCGGCCAACGCCAGCAGCAGGCCAATGTTCACGCGCGAGCCGTCCATGAGGCGCGGGATCTGCGTCACCGACTCGAACGTCTTGGTCTGCGGAAAGTTGTAGCCCTGCGGGTCTTTCCAGGGGCCATAAACCAGGAAGTTGAGCACCTGGACCGCCACGTACACCAGCATCAGGCTCACCAGGATTTCGTTGGCGTTGAAGCGGTCGCGCAGCAGCGCCACGATACCGGCCCACACCATGCCGCCCACCACCCCCGCCGCCAGCACCGCCGGCACGATCCAGGGGCCGGTGGACTTGTCGGCCGTGAGCGCCACACCGGCCGCGAAGATCGCGCCCAGGATGTACTGCCCTTCGGCGCCGATGTTCCACACGTTGGAGCGAAAACACACCGCCAGCCCGAGCGCGATGATCAACAGCGGCGTGGCCTTGACCATGAGCTCGGAGAGCGCATAGGTGCTCTTGATCGGCTCCCAGAAAAACACCTGCAGGCCGCGCACCGGGTCTTTGCCCAGCACGGCGAACAGGATCACACCGATGACCACCGTGATCGCGAGCGCCAGCAGCGGCGACGCGTAGCCCCAGCCCTTGGACGGCTGCGGGCGGACTTCAAGCCGCAGCATGGGCGGTCTCCTTCTTGTTGTTCTCTTGGTCGTCCCACAGGCCCGACATCCATTCACCAATGCGCTCGATGGTCGCGTCCTGGCGGTCCAGGCTCGGCGAGAGCCGCCCCTTGGCGATCACGTGCAGGCGGTCGCTGATCTCGAAGAGTTCGTCGAGCTCTTCGCTCACCACCAGCACCGCGCAGCCCGCGTCGCGCAGCGCGAGGATCTCGCCGCGAATCTGCGCCGCAGCACCCACGTCCACCCCCCAGGTGGGCTGGCTCACGATGAGCAGTTTGGGCTTGGCTTCGATCTCGCGACCGACGATGAACTTCTGCAGGTTGCCGCCCGAGAGCGATTTGGCCGCCGCGTCCGGCCCGTTGGCCTTCACGTTGTAGCGCGCGATCACCTCGGCCGCCTGTTTTTTGAGCGCACCCACCTTGATCCAGCCGCCCGCGCCCAGCGCGTCGTCGCGCGAAAGCAGCAGGTTGTGCGCCAGCGAGAGCGTGGGCACGGCACCGCGGCCCAGGCGTTCTTCGGGCACGAAGTGCAGGCCCAGCGCACGGCGCTTGCCCGGGCTCAGGCGCGAAACGTCGTGGCTGCCCATGCGGATGCTCTGCGCCGGGGCACGCGTGTCTTCGCCAGACAGGCAATAGAGCAGTTCGCTCTGCCCGTTGCCCGACACCCCCGCAATGCCCACCACCTCACCTGCGCGCACCGTGAGCGCGATGTCGGCCAAGTGGGTGCCGAAAGGGTCGTCGCTGGCCAGCGTGAGGCCGCTCACCTCCAGCACCGATGCGCCGGCGTGCAGCTCGCGCACGTTCAGCGCAGGTGGCTCGGCGCCGATCATCAGGCGCGAGAGCGAAGCGTTGCTCTCCTTGCGCGGGTCGCACACGCCCGTGACCTTGCCGCCGCGCAAGACCGTGCAGGCGTCGCACAGCTCGCGGATCTCGTGCAACTTGTGGCTGATGTAGAGGATGCTGCAGCCCTGCGAGGCCAGCAGCCGCAAGACCACAAACAGCTTCTCGACCGCCTGCGGCGTGAGCACCGAGGTGGGCTCGTCGAGGATGAGCAGCTGCGGCCGGGTGAGCAGCGCGCGGATGATCTCCACCCGCTGCATCTCGCCCACGCTGAGCGTGTGCACCGGGCGCGAGGGGTCGATGTCCAGGCCGTATTCGGTGGCCTTGGCGGTGATGCTTGCGCTCACCTCGGGCAGCGTCAGGCTTTTGTCCAGCCCCAGCCACACGTTCTCGGCCACGGTGAGCGTGTCGAACAGGCTGAAGTGCTGG
>PNMH01000176.1 GCA_013823505.1 Polaromonas sp.
GGCCATCCCATGCCGGCCGAGTATCTGGACCAGGCGACCGCACTGGCGCGTGACCACGGGCTGGCGGTGCATCTGGACGGTGCGCGTGTGTTCAACGCGGCGGTGGCGGCGGCAGGCGATCCGTTCACCGCGTTGCGCGGCATCGTTGATCGCTTCGACAGCGTCTCGGTCTGCTTCAGCAAAGGCCTGGGCGCGCCGGTGGGCTCCGCGCTGTGTGGCTCGAAAGACCTGATCCGCCGCGCGCTGCGCTGGCGCAAGATGCTCGGCGGCGGCCTGCGCCAGTCGGGCTTGCTCGCGGCCGCGGCGCACCACGCGCTGGACCACCACATTCACCGACTGGCCGACGACCACGCGCTTGCGCAGCGCCTCGCGCAGGGCCTGGCCGGCATCGACGGCCTGGCTGTGCGCTCGGCGCAGACCAACATCGTGTTCGTCGATGTGGCGAACGGCCGAGGCCCCGATCTGCTGGCGCACCTGGCGCGCGATGGCGTGCTGGCCACCGGGCTGATCGGTCTGCGCTTCGTGACCCACCTCGACGTGGACACGGCCGGCATCGACCGCGCGATCGCCAGCACCCGTGCGTTCTTCGCACAGGGCGCAACTGCCGTGAGCACCCGGCCCGCCGGCTCGGCCGTCTACTGAACGCAGGCGCACGGTCATGCCCGACTTGCCGCAACTCCTGCTCTTCATCGCGGCCGGCTGGCTGCTCAACCTCACGCCTGGCCCCGACGTGCTCTACATCGTCACGAACGCTTTGCGCAGCGGCGTGCGCGCCGGCATCGTGGCCGCACTGGGCATTGTCAGCGGCTGCTTCGTGCACGTGTTCGCCGCTGCCATCGGCGTGAGCGCGCTGCTGGCCACCTCCGCCACCGCATTCACCGTGCTCAAGTGGATCGGCGCGGCCTACCTGCTGTGGATGGGCATTCGTCTGCTGATGTCGAAAGCCACGCCGCTGGACCTGACCGCGGGCTTGTCCGAAGTGAACCTGTGGCGCGTGTACCGCCGCGGTTTTCTCACCAACGTGCTCAACCCCAAGGTCGCGATTTTTTTCCTGGCCTACGTTCCGCAGTTCATCGCGCCCGAGGCGCCCAACAAGGTGCTCGCGTTTCTGCTGCTGGGGCTGATCTTCAACCTCAACTCATTGCCCATCAACTTCGGTTACGCCTGGCTCGCCGCCTGGGCCGCGCGGCGCGTGCAGACCGTGCAGCGCGCCATGCACTGGCTCGACCGAGCGGCGGGCGTGCTGTTCGTCGGCTTCGGCCTGCGCCTGGCCTTCACCGACAATCCCGCTCAGTAAACAGAAGCCTTGGAGACACGCATGCCGAACAGCCACAAGATCACGCCGCAAGAGGCGCTGCAACGCACCATCGAACACCGCGAGATCTTTCACGACGAGATGCTGCACCTGATGCGCCTGATCATGAGCGGCGAAATGTCGCAGGTCATGATGGCCGCCTTCATCACCGGTCTGCGCGTGAAGAAGGAAACCATTGGCGAGATCACCGCCGCTGCGCAGGTGATGCGCGAGTTCTCCACCAAGGTCCATGTGGCCGACAAGACGCATCTGGTCGACATCGTCGGCACCGGCGGTGACGGCTCGCACACCTTCAACATCTCCACCTGTTCCATGTTTGTCGCCGCCGCTGCCGGCGCGCGCGTGAGCAAGCACGGCGGGCGCAGCGTCTCCAGCAAGAGCGGCAGCGCCGACGTGCTGGAGAGCCTGGGTGTCAACATCAACCTGTCCCCTGAGGCCATTGCGCGCTGCATCGAGCAGGTCGGCGTGGGCTTCATGTTTGCGCCCAACCACCACCCGGCCATGAAGAACGTGGCCCCGGTGCGGCGCGAGCTGGGCATCAAGACCATCTTCAACATCCTCGGTCCGCTGACCAACCCGGCGTCCGCGCCCAATATCCTCATGGGCGTGTTCCACCCCGACTTGGTGGGCATCCAGGTGCGCGCACTGCAGCGCCTGGGGGCCGAACACGCCGTGGTGGTGTACGGCCGCGACGGCATGGACGAGGTCTCGCTCGGCGCGGCCACGCTGGTGGGCGAGCTCAAGAACGGTGAGATCACCGAGTACGAAATCCACCCTGAAGACTTCGGCATGACCATGGCCAGCAGCCGCGCGTTGCGGGTGGAAACCCCCGAAGCCTCGCGCCAGATGCTCGTGGGCGTGCTGGAGGGCCGCGACGACCCGACCTTCAAGGCCGCCAGCGAGATCGTGGCACTCAACGCCGGCGTGGCGCTTTACGCGGCCAACGTGGTCGCCGACATGGGCGCCGGCATTGCACTCGCCCGGCGCACGCTGGCATCGGGCGCTGCCTTGGCCAAACTCGAACAACTCAAGGCCTTCGCGGCCTGACCTGGAACAACGACATGAGCGACATCCTGCAGAAGATCGTGGCGGTCAAGCACGAAGAAATCGCCGCCGCCCAGCGCAAGAAGCCCCTTGAAGTGGTGCGCTTCGACGCTGAGAGCCGCGTGCTCACGCGCGATTTCGAAGGCGCGCTGCGCCGCAAGATCGCCGCCGGCCAGGCTGCCGTGATCGCCGAAGTGAAGAAGGCCAGCCCGAGCAAGGGCGTTCTGCGCGAAGACTTCATTCCGGCCGACATTGCCCAGAGCTACGCCGAGGGCGACGGCCAGATGAGCGCTGCCTGTCTGTCGGTGTTGACCGACAAGCAGTTTTTTCAGGGCAGCACCGACTATTTGAAACAGGCCCGCGCCAGCTGCGATTTGCCAGTGCTGCGCAAGGACTTCATGGTCGACCCGTATCAGGTTTACGAAGCCCGCGCGATGGGCGCCGACGCCATCCTGCTGATCGCCGCCTGCCTGGACGATGCGCAAATGACCGATCTCGAAGCGTTGGCACTCAGCCTGAACATGGCGGTGCTGGTGGAGGTGCACGACCGCGCCGAACTGCAGCGCGCGCTCAGGCTCAAGACCCCGTTGGTCGGCATCAACAACCGCAACCTGCGCACCTTTGAGGTCACGCTGCGGACCACGCTGGATCTCAAGGCCGATGTGCCGGCCGATCGCCTTCTCATCACCGAATCGGGCATCCTGGGCCGGGGCGACGTGCAGACCATGCGCGCGGCCGGCGTGCACGCCTTCCTGGTGGGAGAGGCCTTCATGCGGGCGCCCGAACCAGGTTTGGCGCTGGCCGAACTGTTTGCTTGAGCGTCTGGCTGTGCTGGACGCATCGGGCTGGGCCGATCTGACGACGGATTTCTGGGCGTCCGCTGAAGGTGCCTCACTGGAGGCCTTTTTGGAAAAGCGGCGCTCGCAGGGAGCCACCATTTATCCGCCCGAGCCGCTGCGGGCGCTGCAACTCACCCCGGCCGACCGGGTCCGGGTGGTCCTGCTGGGTCAGGACCCGTACCACGGGCCAGGGCAGGCCGAGGGGCTGGCGTTTTCGGTCGCCCCCGGCGTAAAGCCGCCGCCCAGCCTGCGCAACATCTTTCAGGAGCTGCAGCGCGACCTGGGCCTGCCCGCACCGGCCGACGGCTCTCTGGTTCGCTGGGCGCAGCAAGGCGTGTTGCTGCTCAACACCTGCCTCACGGTGGAAGATGGCCAGCCCGCCAGCCACGCCAGACAGGGGTGGGAATCGCTGACCGACCGCCTGATCGAACGTTGCAGCGTGTCAGGCCCGCCCAAGGTTTTCCTGCTTTGGGGCACACATGCCCAAAAGAAGGCGGACCTCATCGACGCCGGGAGGCACCTGCTCCTGTTCGCCAACCACCCCTCGCCGTTGTCGGCCCGCCGCGCCCCCTCGCCGTTCATCGGCTGCGGTCATTTCAGCCAGACCAACGCTTGGTTGACCCGGCAAGGCCGTTCTCCCATTGCCTGGTGATGCGCAGGTATGCGGCAACGCTGGCACGCCGGGCAAAAAGCGTGGCATAATCGCGGGCTGCGCTATGGAGGGGTGGCCGAGTGGTTAAAGGCAGCAGACTGTAAATCTGCCCGCTTACGCGTACGCTGGTTCGAATCCAGCCTCCTCCACCAGCGATCGATGTGACATGCAAGCGAAGGGACTTTGCGTCCAGCGGCTTATCCCCTGTGGGGGTGATCCGTTTGGATGGGGCGAATTTGGCGGGAGTAGTTCAATGGTAGAACCCCAGCCTTCCAAGCTGATGACGCGGGTTCGATTCCCGTCTCCCGCTCCATGTCCTGTTGATGTCGGGTTTTGAATGTTCCAGGTTGGCCGGCTTGCCGGCTTCCTTGGCCCTTGTGGCTCAGTGGTAGAGCACTCCCTTGGTAAGGGAGAGGTCGCGGGTCCGATTCCCGCCAAGGGCACCAGTTGTTTGCAGATCTGCAGCCGCAGGTTTTTTGGTTGTTTCGGCAGTTTTGATTTGGAGCTGAAAAATGGCAAAAGAGAAATTTGAGCGGACCAAGCCGCACGTGAACGTGGGCACGATTGGTCACGTTGATCAT
>PNMH01000177.1 GCA_013823505.1 Polaromonas sp.
CTGAAGCCGGCGAACCACAAACCCGCCCTGTCGGCACCGGTGACCCCCAAGGCCGAGGCCTTGCCGCGTCCGGCGGCAGCACCAGCGGCCGCGCGCCCTGCGACCGCTGCACGACCCGCGGTGGCCGCAGGCGCCGAAGGCGACTGGGAAAGCTTCTGAGTTTCTTTGTTGACCGGCGACCCTCGCCGGTCAACCGCCTCCTGTTGCAACGAAAGCACCGAGTGATCTCCACGAATTCCCCTTATGTCTCGCAGCCCCGCCACCACGATGCCCAGGCGTTGCTCGGCGACCAGGTGATGCTCGCGGCGATCGGCTTGAGTGCCGCCGCCGCCGTGGTGATCGGCTTCACGTACTACGAGCCCATGTTCGCGGTGATCGGCGCCTTGTTGTTGTCCGGTCTCGGCCTGGCCGCCTACACGATGGGGCGCGGCACCCTGGGCTCCCGCCTGGTGCTCACGTTCACGCTGGTGTCGCTCGTGGCCTTGCACATCCAGCTGGCGCACGGTGAGCTGGAGTTCCACTTCGGGGTGTTCGTCACCCTCGCGCTGGTGCTGGTGTACCTGGATTGGCGCCCGATCGCTTTTGCTGCCGGCCTCTTTGCCGTGCACCACGTGCTGTTCGACCGCCTGCAGGCCATGGGCCTGGGCTTTTACTGCACCACCGAGGCCAACTTCTGGCGCGTCATGTTGCACGCGGCTTATGTGGTGATCCAGACCTGCCTGGAGGTGGTCCTGGCCGTGCGCATGGGTCACACGGCGCTCGAAGGTGCCGAGCTCGTGCGCATGGTGAAGGCGGTGGACCAGGGCGACGGCATTGCACTCGACGTGAGCGCCCTGATTGTCACCACCGCCGGCGCGCGCGCACTGCAGACGGCGTTGCAGCGCATGCAGACTGTGGTCGCCTCGGTCCAGTCGTCGGCCACCCACATCGAATCGGCTTGCCGTGAAATCTCCATCGGCAACAGCGACCTGTCCGCACGCACCGAGCACGCTGCCAGCAGCCTGCAAACCACGTCGGCCAGCATGGAGCAGCTCAACGGCTCCATGCGCCAGAGCGCCGAGTCGGCGCGGCAAGCCAGCCAGATGGCGGTGGCCAACGCCGAGGTGGCCGCACGCGGCGGTCAGGTGGTGGGCCAGGTGGTCGCCACGATGGACGAGATCAACCAGAGCAGCCAGAAGATCGGCGACATCATCGGCGTCATCGACGGCATCGCCTTCCAGACCAACATCCTGGCCTTGAACGCGGCGGTGGAAGCGGCGCGCGCCGGCGAGCAGGGTCGCGGGTTCGCCGTGGTCGCGGCCGAAGTGCGCAACCTCGCGCAGCGCAGCGCGGCGGCGGCCAAGGAAATCAAGGGCCTGATCGGCGCCAGCGTGGACCGCGTGGATGCGGGCACGCGCCTGGTGGCCCAGGCTGGAACCACCATCGGCGAGGTCGTGACCAACGCGCAGCGCGTGGCCGACATCATTGGCGAGATCACATCGGCCAGCGGCGAGCAGGCCACTGGTGTGGGTCAGGTCAATGTGGCGGTGACCCAGCTCGACCAGATGACGCAGCAGAACGCTGCGCTGGTCGAAGAGAGCGCCGCAGCCGCCGAGAGCCTGAGAGACCAGGCCACCCGCCTGGCCGACGCCATCAAGATTTTTCGCCTGGACGGTGTGCGCTAGTCCGCCTCCTCCGCATCTTCATTCACTCTCCCCCGAAGAACGACCATGCAAGCCCTAATGCGCCAGTTTTCCATCCGCACCCGAATGATGGGTGCCATCGGTGTTGTGCTGGTCCTGCTGACCATGATCGGTGGCGCTGGCCTCTGGGGCATGAACCGCCTGCACGCCCTGAGCGTGGAGTTTGTTGATCATGCTTTCGAAGAGACGCTGACCTTGTCGCGCCTGCAGGTGGCGCTGGGCGACATGGGTCGCTTCGAGAAGGACATGATCATTGCCTACGAGAAGCCCGAAGAGGTGGCGAAGGCCAAGACCCAGTGGCAGGGCGCACGCGACGCGGCCCTGCAGCAGATGGACCACATGCTGGTGGGCGACGAAGACGGCGACAACACGATCGTGCGTGAGATGAAGGACCAGCTCACGGCGTACGGCACCGCGGTAGAGCCGGTCACGCGCCAGCTGGCCGACAACGGCTACGACACCGCCACCGTGGCCAACCGAATGCTGGGGCGCGCGCACGAGCAGTACGCCGGCATCCTGGTCAACCTCAAACGCGTGGAAGACGTGCTCAAGGTGGAGGCCGCCACCCTGCAACAGGAAGAGAAAGACATCAACGCCCATACCC
Organism: Polaromonas sp.; assembly: GCA_013823505.1. Next base: position 2,287 of record PNMH01000177.1, read on the forward strand.
TGCTGATCTTTGGCGTGGCCGTGGCGCTGGCCGCGCTGATCGTGGTGCCCACCACGCTGTCCAACATGCAGAGCATCTGCCAGCCGCTCGACGAAGCACAGCGCGTGGCCACCGCCATCACCAACGGTGACCTGACACAGACCGTGCACGTCAGTGGCAAGGACGAACTCGCAGCCCTTATGCAGGCGCTGGGTGGCATGCAGGCTTCGCTCTCGCGCATCGTGGGCGAGGTGCGCAACAGCACCGACAGCATCGGCACCGCCAGCGAGGAAATCGCCAGCGGCAACCAGGACCTGAGCGCGCGCACCGAGCAGGCCGCCAGCAACCTGCAACAGACCGCAGCCAGCATCGACCAGATCAACAGCACCGTGCGCCAGAGCGCCGACTCGGCGCGCCAGGCCACGCTGATGGCCGTGGCCAATGCCGAGGTGGCCGTGCGCGGTGGCCAGGTGGTGAGCCAGGTGGTCACCACCATGAACGAGATCAACCAGAGCAGCCAGAAGATCAGCGACATCATCGGCGTCATCGACGGCATCGCTTTCCAGACCAACATCCTGGCCTTGAACGCCGCGGTGGAAGCGGCGCGCGCTGGCGAACAGGGCCGGGGCTTTGCCGTGGTGGCCGCGGAGGTGCGCAGCCTGGCGCAGCGCAGCGCGCAGGCCGCCAAGGAGATCAAGGTGCTGATCGAAGCCAGCGTGGGCAAGGTCGAAACCGGATCGCGCCTCGTGACCCAGGCCGGCAGCACCATCAGCGAGATCGTGGCCAACGCCGAGAAGGTCTCGGCCTTCATCAGCGACATCACCACCGCGGCGCAGGAGCAGTCCCAAGGCATTGGCCAGGTCAACGCGGCCGTGACGCAGCTCGACCAGATGACGCAGCAGAACGCCGCGCTGGTCGAAGAGAGCGCGGCCGCCGCCGAGAGCCTGAAGGATCAGGCCAGCCGACTGGCCGACGTGGTGCGCGTGTTTCGCCTGTCCAGCGCGCACGCCTTGAGCTGAACGATCCCCATCGACCTTGAACGTCTCATGAACTTCAACCAACGCCTTATCGCCGCCTTCATCGCCCCGGCCGTCCTGTTCGTCGCCGGTCTTGGCGCCACCATCTGGTCGCTGACGCAGACCCAGTCGCAGTTCGACCGCTACATCAACACCGAGCAGGCCACGGCCAGTGGCCTGCAGGACATGTACGCACAAGGTCTGCAGATGGGGCAGGCGCTGCGCAACATCCTGCTCGATCCTGCCAACCCCCAGGCCTACAAGAACCTGGAAAGTGCGCGCTCCGCGTTCGATGCCGCGTACCAGGCCACGCAGGCCGCTGCGGCGGGCACGCCCACCGCTGCCACGCTGGCACCGCTGGCCGAGCTGCGGGCTGCGCAAGCCCAGGCCCAGGACAAGGTGCTGGCCTTGGTCAAGACCAGCGTGCCCGACGCGGTGCAGATGCTCAACGCGGAAGAAACACCGGCCTGGCGCAAGCTGCGCGGCGAACTGCTGGCGCTGGGCAAGGCCTCGCAGGAACTCTCGTCCCAGACACACCAAGCCGTCAATGCAGGCGCCGACCGTGCGCGCACCGTGGCGCTGGCGTTGGCTTTGCTGGCGGTGACCGTGGCGGTCGTGCTGGGCATGATGGTGCGGCGCACCCTCAAACGCGAAATCGGCGGCGACCCCGCTGCCGCACGCACCGCGTTGCGCCGCATCGCCGACGGTGATCTGAGCGGTGCCACGCCCCCGGTCAACGACCCCGACAGCCTGATGGCCGCGCTGGCGGCGATGCAGACCTCCATGCGCACCCTGGTCGGGCAGGTGCAGGCTTCCAGCGTCGGCATCGAGTCCGCATCGCAGGAAATTGCCTCGGGCAACCAGGACCTGAGCGCTCGCACCGAGCAGGCCGCGAGCAACCTCGAAGAAACCGCTGCTTCGATGGAGCAGCTCACCAGCACCGTGCGCCAGAGCGCCGACGCCGCGCGCCAGGCCAACCAGCTGGCCGCCAGCGCCGCCGAGATCGCCGTGCGCGGTGGCCAGGTGGTGGGCCAGGTGGTCACGACCATGGACGAGATCAACCACAGCAGCAAGAAGATCAGCGACATCATCGGGGTCATCGACGGCATCGCCTTCCAGACCAACATCCTGGCCTTGAACGC
>PNMH01000178.1 GCA_013823505.1 Polaromonas sp.
AAACGACCCGTTGAGCTTGTGACCGGCCTCGACATGCAGTTCGTTGACCTCGCGTTGCGCGAGGTCGCGCAGCATGGCCGCCAGATCCACTTTCGACCCCCCTCCATGGGGATGGCCGGGCAGGGCGATCACGGTGGCCCCGCGCGCCTCCAGCGCCGCCTGCCGGGCCGGGTCAGCCACTGCGCAGTAGATGAAGATTTTGCGCGTCAGCCCGTGGGCTGGAGGCTCAAACAGGCGGGCGTCCGCAGGCGTTTCCAGCCGACTGTCCACCACCACCAGATGGGGCTGGCGTGGCGTGTCCACCCGGCGCACATCGAGCATGGGATCGTCCTCCAGCACGGTACCCACACCGGTCAGCACGGCGCAGGCGCGGGCACGCCAGGCATGGCCATCGGTGCGGGCGGCTTCACCCGTGATCCATTGGCTGGTGCCATTGGGCAGAGCGGTGACGCCGTCCAGCGAACTGGCCATCTTCATGCGCACCCAGGGCGTTTTCCGGATCATGCGGCTGAAGAAACCGATGTTGAGTTCGCGCGCCGCGCGAGCGGTTTCGCTCTCTGGCGGCAACACCTCCACGTCCACGCCCGCCGCGCGCAAGCGTTCAACGCCTTGGCCGGCCACCAGCGGATTGGGGTCCACCGTGGCCACCACCACCTTGGCAATGCCCGCCGCGATCAGCGCATCGCAACACGGCGGTGTGCGGCCATGATGGGAGCAGGGCTCCAGCGTGACGTAGGCGGTGGCGCCCCTTGGCTCTACGCCTGCTTCACGAGCAGCCTTGAGCGCCTGAATCTCTGCATGGTCGCCGCCGACTTGCTGGGTGTGTCCGCTGAAGCGCCCGCCACCTTGGGTTGTCAGGAGGCAGGCTACCCGCGGATTGGGTTCCGAGACCCGCAAAGACCGAGCAGCAAGAGCAAGCAAGTTGTTCCAGATTCCAGAAGAATGTGGTGTCGGATCCGTGTGTGATGGGGTGCGCACAGCCTGAATGTCGTTTATAGGTCGATGGTTGCGGGACCAAGAAATGATAGGTGTTACCGTCAGAGCGGGTGAATCACTTTTTTACACCTGATGCAGCGGTTTCTCTCCGCACTGCCGTTGTCCGTTTGTCAGAGTGCCAGCTCCACTCGTCCTGAAGGTCGGGAAAGCCGATCTTTCCATCGATATAGTCCCGAATAGAGTAAATCTTTAATCTTCTTTTTGTGCGAATGCATTCACCTATGCGCGCCATTTCCCCGCTCATGCGGCACCAATCTGGCTTCACTCTCGTTGAGTTGATCGTGACGATGTCGGTGCTGGCCGTGTTGTTGGGGATTGGGGTGCCCAGTTTTCAGGCCACCATTCAGGGCAACCGCATCACCACGACAGCCAACGACCTGGTGGCCGCGCTGCAATTTGCGCGCAGTGAGGCGGTGCGTCGGGGCGTCAACGTGACTTTGTGTTCTAGCAACAACCAGACCAGCTGCTCCGGCACCTGGGCCGACGGCTGGGTGGTGCGAGGCCCGGTGGCTGCGGAAGCACCGTACCGCGTCTGGCCCTCATTGCGCCCGGGCATGGTCTTGGCGGCTGGTGGCGTCGCCGAGTTCAATCCGCTGGGCGCGGTGATCACAGCCCGGTGCTATCAACTGAATCTGGACACGCTGGTGCGTCGCGTGAACGTCGGTCCTGGGGGGCGCGTGATCACAGCGCCCCAGGCCTGTTGAGGCGTTTCAGCCGTTTTTGGTGATTTCCCATGAAGCTCTCCCCTTCCAATTCTCGGACCCTCAGCCAGCGGCGCCTTATTGCCACGTCGGCTGGTATGTTTCGTCAGGAAGGCGCCACGCTGATCGAGGTGCTGGTGGCCGTGCTGTTGCTGTCGTTTGGCATTGTGGGTCTGGCCGGTTTGCAGATGACCGGTGCAAAGTTCAATCATGGTTCCTACTTGCGTTCCCAGGGCACGGCACTGGCGTACGACATGGCCGACCGCATCCGTGCCAATCTGGACGCCTGCCAGGGGGCAGCGTGTTCGTACAACACGGCACTGGCGACGGTTTTTGACGGCAACGCCGTCCAGGCCTGCGGTCGACCGCAGGCGAGTCAGCCCACACCGCAAGCCATGGCGGCGGTCGATGTCAACCAGTGGAAGGATTGCATCGAGAGGACGCTGCCTCAGGGGCGGGGTTTTGTACAGGTGGCGGGCGTGGCTGGGGACTATGACGATCAGTGCGGTGTGAGGCACGGCGGTGTCGGCATTGTCGTCATCGAGGTGAACTGGGCCGAAGGCCGCCTGCAAGGTGCCGGGGGGCGTGACTGCGTCGTGGTGCGCACCGATGTCCGACCTTGAGGCTTGCAACATGAAAAACGCTCAATACCGGTTTCTTGTCCGTCCCCAGCAAAGGGGTCTGTCGCTTGTCGAGCTGATGATCGGCATGGCGCTGGGCCTGGTGGTGATCCTGGCCGTGGTGTACGTGTTCGCAGGCAGCAGGGCCAGCTACCGGCATCAGGAATCTTTCTCGGGTGTGCAGGAGGCCGGACGCATCGCGCTGGAAGTGCTGGGGCGCGACATCCGCATGGCGGGCAATCCCGGCTGTGGCAACCTGGGGGTGATCGAGCATCGGTCTGCCGCCATCGTCCCACCCGAAGCCCAATTCAGCAACGCGGTGGCCGTCACGGGCAATCAGGGAACCCTGACCGTGGTCAGGGGCAGTGCAGAAAGCGCCCTGTTGGCAGTCCAGCCCGCCAGCAACCAGATACAGGTGGACAACCTGGCGGCACTGGGTGCCGTCGTGGCGGGAGATCGACTGCTTTTGTCCGACTGTGTTTATTCCGAAGTGCTCACAGTGAATGTGGTGGCCGGTAACCTGCTAACGGCCGCGGTCGATCTCTCTCGCCAGTACCGCCCCGGAACCCAGGTCATGCGGCTGGAGCGGATTGTGTTCGCTCGCTCCGCAGCCAACGAATTGACGCGCAACGGCCAGCCGGTCGTCGGCGGTGTCACCGCTCTGGAATTTCAGTACGGCCTGGTGGGTCCCGGCACCCGTTCTGTTCAAGAGTACGCGAGCACACCGACACTGCCTCAGCTCAGCAGCGCGGTCTCCGTTCGGACGGCCTTGACGGTGACCCAGGCCGATGTGGCCATGTCTTTCAACAACACCGTTGCCCTGCGCAACCGGGCGCCGTAAGGCTTATTTGGTCATGACGCATTCCATCCCCAATTCGTTGGCTGCAAGGCAGCGCCATCGCGTGCAGACTGTGGGTCGCAACCGCCAGTCAGGGGCTGTGCTGGTCATCGGCCTCATTTTGCTGGTGGTGCTGACCCTGCTGGGTGTGCAGGGCATGCGCACCAACGTCGCGCAAGAACGAATGGCCTTCAACGTGCGAGAGCGCAACCTCGCCTTTCAGGCCGCCGAAGCGGCGCTTCGGGCAGGCGAACGCCAGAACCCCAACACGGGCTTTGACCATGATGAACTGCCTTTGCCCGACCCTGCGAACTGGGATGGCACAGCGGCCAGTGGCGGTGGCTCTGTGGCAAATTTTTCGGCTGAACTCAACGCGAACCCCGCTTTTCACATGGGGCCACCGCAGTACATCCGCATCGGTCTCACCTTGCCACCGGAGTACCGACTCATCTACCCGGTCAGTGCCCGGGGTGTCGGCGCGCAGGCCACCAGTGTCGTTGTGGTCCAGTCCGGCCTCGAGCCCCTGAATTGACCTCCACAGGGTCAAGAGATCCGATTTTTCACCGATGCTGTCCATCAAGATCCCCGGGAGAGTCACCATGACGACCTACCAAGCGCCTCGAATCCGTTCCCGATGCCGCCAGTTCCAGCAGACCTTGGCTGTCGGCCTGATGTTTCTGGCCGCCGGTCTGGGTCAGGCCCAGGTCAACATCGCCCAGACGCCGTTGTTCCTCACCTCCAGCGCCGAGCCGAACATCATGTTTCTGCTGGACGATTCTGGGTCGATGCATTGGGAGATGACACCGGATGACGTCATGATCGGCAGTTACGTGTTTCCTCGCGCACCTGGGAACTACGGCGGCGCTGACTATGCGAACCGAGTTCCCAGTCCACGCTCAGAGCCGGCTCAGAGCGGCAACGCCAACGAGCGTGCATCGGCGGCGACCATGCGGTCATTTCACGTCAACAAGTCTTACTACAACCCGGCCACCACCTACCGGCCTTGGCGTAAACCCGCCGGCATGGCGATTGCCGCTACGCCTGCGGTAGACACGGCAGCGAGTAGCTTCCCCAATGCCACCCCTACCGCCGCGCCCAATCACCCCATTCGAGATACCGGTGTTCGCAATCTCACGGCGGACGTAACTGAGGCAGCAGAATGGGTATTTGGCTCTGGCATCAATCCCGTTCCTGGATTGTTCTGGGCGACAGGCGGTGCAGGCCTTCATAACCAGAACTATTACCCCGCCACTTAC
>PNMH01000179.1 GCA_013823505.1 Polaromonas sp.
CTCGGCCACCACATTTTTCTGCGCATCGGTCACGCGCAGGTTGCCGTGGTAGTAGTCCACATCGCCGTTGCCATCGACCAGGCACATATCGAGCGCCGGCACGACACCGAAACTGTCCACCTGATGGCGGTGTTTCTCGTGAAAGTCGTAGAACAACTGCAGGCCTTCGATGGCGTGGTCGATCACCTGGTCCATCGACGGCAAACCCGGCGCTCCGTTGAGGAAACGGTCGCGCTCGGAGATGCTGAGGTTTTTGTTGACGCCGCCGGGAATCGAGCTGATGCCGTGCATGCGCTTGCCAAACACCGCCACCAGCACTTCCTGGCCCCATTTGCGCAGCATCACGGCGCGCTGACCAGCTCCGGGTTGGCTTCGATCAGGCCCTCGATGTTGCGCTGCTCGGGCGCGGCGTCCATGCCGAACATCATCTCGGGCACGATCAGGTAGAAGTACGCGGTCTGGTGCGATTGCAGCATCTGCGCGTAGTGGCCCAGGCGGCGCATTTTTTCGGCCGTCGGCGTGACTTGCAGGCCCTGCTTGAAGCCCAGGCCCACCATGTCATCAAGCGCCTTGGCGCCACACAGGTGGTGGCTGACGAAGCAGATGCCGCAAATGCGCTGTAGCAGCATCGGCGCCTCCCAATAGGGGTGCCCTTGGATGAAGCGCTCGAAGCCGCGAAACTCCACCACGTGCAGCCTGGCGTCAACAACCTGGTTGTCGTCGTCCAGATGCACCACCACCTTGCCGTGCCCTTCGATGCGGGTCACGGGATCTATGACCAGTTTTCTACTCATGATTGTGGCTCCTGCTGCGGTTTCAGTCGTAGCGGTTGATCGAGATCGGCAGGTCGAACGGCCGACCGTTGACCAGGTCGTCGAGCACCTTGAAAATGGCGTCGCCATCGGGCGGGCAGCCGGGGATGAAGTAGTCCATCTTGACCACTTCGTGGCACGGGTAGACCTTGGTGGTGATGCGGGGAATGTCCGGGTGCAGCGGGATGATGGGCTGGATGCCCGGCACGGCGGTGGGCGAATCCACGTAGGCCTCGAACAGGCATTCCGACAATGGCACCACGTTGCGCATGGCCGGCACGCCGCCCCAGACGGCGCAAGCGCCGACCGAGATCAGCACGTCGCAGTTTTCACGAAAGTGCTCCAGGGTTTCGATGTTTTCCTCGTTGGCGACACCGCCTTCGACGAAGCCGACCGCGCAGCGTTCGGTGATGCGCTTCATGTCGGTGATGGAAGAGCGCAGGATCGTGACCTTGTCGAGCAGCGCGAACAAGCGCTCATCGAGGTCCAGCAGCGACAAGGTACAGCCCCAGCAGCCGCACAGCCCGATGGTGGCCACTTTGATCTTGTCGGCCCGGCCCGCGACCAATCCCGCAGCGAAGGGTGTCTTGGGGAGTTGATGCGAGAACTCCTGCCCGGCGCGGGCTTCAGCGGCGTGGCTCATTTTTGGCTCCTTCCATGTTGAGGCTGCGCGCACGCAAGGTTTGCACTTCGTACTTGCGCTGGCCGATGGGCACGTCGTGCCCGACGCGCTTTTGCAAAATGGTGCCGACCGGGCACAGTTCGACCGCTTCGCGCACCTGTTCGTCGCTCATGCGGTTGGCCAGCTCGACGTCCATCTCGATGCGCGCCGATCCGCCCCGACCGCTGATGGCGAAGATCTTCTGGCCGGTCTCTTGATCACGCACGTAATCGACGCAGCGCTGGCAGAAGATGCAGCGGTCGCGTTCGAGCCAGATTTTGTCGCTGCCCGGGCTGTTGTCGCGCACCGGGAAGCGGTAGGGAAAACGCGAGACCATCATGTCGGATTCGTAGCCGACCGCCTGCAACTGGCAGCGACCGCTTTTCTCGCAGCTCGGGCAGTTGTGGTTGCCTTCAGCGAACAGGATTTCGACCAGGGCTTTGCGCATGTCCACCAAGACCGGGTCTTCCACCTCCACCTGCATGCCGTTGGCCACCCGCACCGTGCAGGCGGCATTGACGGCCCCGTTGACCTTGACCGAGCAGACCCGGCAGGTGCCCAGGCAGGGCTTGTCTTTGACGTAGCACAGGGTCGGAATGAAGACGCCGACTTCGGCCGCCACATCGACCAGGGTGCGCCCCAGCTCGGTCTGCACCGACTGGCCATCGATGGTGATTTCGACTTTCATGTGCGGGTCTCCCGTTTTTCATTCAGCGTCTGAGCGGCCTCGGTGTAGCCCGCCAAGGCCGCGTCGAGGTCGAACGACGGCAACAGCGGGCCGCTGGGTTTGACCAGCTTGACTTGGTAGATTTCGGGAAACCGGTCCAGCGTGGTCAGGATGGGTTTGGGCGAGGTGGCACCCAAACCGCAACGGCTGGTCTTGCGCACCACGGCACCCCACTGCACCACCTCGTCGAGGTCTTGCTGACACGCGCGGCCCGCGATGACGCGATCGACCTTGTGCAGCAAATCGACGTTGCCGGCCCGGCACGGCACACAGATGCCGCAGGATTCGTTGACAAAAAACTGCATGTGCTCGCGCACGATGTGCAGCAGGTCGCGGCTCTTGTTGTAAATCGTGAAAGCGCCGTTGCACGACAGGTCTTCGTAGGCGAGTTGCCGCTCTCCGTCCTTGGCAACCGAAATGCAATCGCCCGAAGGACCGCTCACCTGGACCGCCCGCGCCCCGTGTGCGCCCACCATGGCCAGCACCTGGTTGACAGTGGTGCCCCATTCGACCTCGTAGATGCCGGGCTTGCTGCAGTCGCCCGCCACGCTGAGCAAGCGGGTACCGGTGGATTCGGCGGTGCCCAGGCTGCGGTACCAATCGGCTCCCTCGGCCAGGATGTGAGCAACCGCCGCAAAGGTTTCGACGTTGTTGACGCTGGTTGGCCGACCCAGGTAGCCTTGCTGCACCGGGAACGGCGGCTTCAGGCGCGGCGTGCCGCGCTTGCCTTCGCAGGACTCGATCAGCGCCGACTCGTCGCCACAGATGTAGGCACCGGCCCCCATCTGGATGCGGATGTCGAAGTCAAAACCCGGCTTGCCACCGATGGCGCGCCCCAGCAGGCCCTGATTGCGCATGTGTTGCAGCTGCGCTTCCAGGTAGTCTTTCAGATAGTGGTACTCGGCGCGCAGGTAAATGATGCCGCTGCCAGCCCCGATGGCATAGGCTGCGGCCACCATGCCAAAAAACACCTGCTTGGGCGAGCGCGTCAGCAACACCCGGTCTTTGAAGGTGCCGGGCTCGCCCTCGTCGGCGTTGCAGATGATGGTTTTTTCTTCACCCCGGGCGTCGCGGCACAGGCGCCATTTGAGCCCGGTGGAAAAGCCGGCCCCGCCGCGACCGCGCAATTTGGAGGCCGCCACGGTGTCGATCACCTGCTGCGGCGACTGCTCCAGCATCTGCTCCAGCACGGCGGGCAGGTTGAGCTTGGCTCTGAAAAACATCGGGCGCTGGGTGCGCACGTTGGACTCCACCAGGGCTTCCACATAGGCCAATTGGTCGCTCGCCAAAGCAGCGGGGTTGGCGATCTGCTCGGCGGTGCGGCCCTGGCGCAACTGCTCGACGATATCGGCGACTTTGCCCGGCGTCAGGCGGGTGAAGGGGACTTTGTCGATCAGCAGTGCGGGCTCCTGATCGCTCAGGCCGATGCAGGGCGTCTCGAACAAACTGAACAGCGCCTGCGGGTCGGTGTGCCCAAAGCGCTGCCCGGTTTCGCGCTCCAGCGCCTCGCGCACGGCCTGGTAGCCGCCGAACCTGGCCAGCACCGAGTCGCACAGGTAGATGCGGTGCCGACCCGTGGGTTCGAGATGGAAGAAGTGGTAGAACGAGGCCGTTTCCCGGACGTCGAGCAGCGACAGGTTCAGACCCGCCGCCAGTTCCAGCAAAGCCGGCTCCGGCAGGTGGCCGCGCTGCCATTGCAAGTCCCACAGCATGTCGATCAGCCGGGTTCGATCGGCACCGTAGCGCTGCAGAATCGATTCGATTTCTTGGCTCATCTGCTTCCTTTTTTCAGCGGGTATTCGTGTGACAGGCCAGTCCGCGTTGTCTCGTGTGGCCGGCGGTGACATCGCGGCCACCGCTGGATGGCACGCAATTTGTGGGCTCGTTTCTGCCTTATAGGTGTTTACACCGACGCCGCTCGCTAACTCCTTGATGGCAGGTGGTATTTTTTGATCCCACGGTGCGCGTGGAAGATGCCTGACCGGTCCATGTGGAAACACTTTGTCCAGTTTGATCGTCGGGGCTGCCATGCAAATAACCTCTTGCCGGAACGCACCCGGCAAGAAAGCCCCAGACCATCGCCTGGGCTGGTGGCTGTTTTTGGCTTG
>PNMH01000180.1 GCA_013823505.1 Polaromonas sp.
TGGGACGACCTGGTCTACGAAGTCGAACACCCCAAAGCCACCGTGCACATCGCCATGGTCGGCAAATACGTCGACCTGTCGGACAGCTACAAATCGCTGAACGAAGCGCTGCGCCACGCCGGCATGAAAAACCACGCCAAGGTGCAGATCGAGTACATCGACTCGGAAACCATCAGCCCGGCCAACGTGGCCAAGGTGCTGGGCCATTTCGACGCCATCCTGGTGCCCGGCGGCTTCGGCAAGCGCGGCATCGAAGGCAAGATCTGCGCGGCCCGCTTCGCCCGCGAACACAAGGTGCCGTACCTGGGCATCTGCCTGGGCATGCAGGTCGCCACCATCGAATACGCGCGCCATGTGGCCGGTCTGAAAGACGCCAACAGCACCGAGTTCGAAGCCGACACACCCCACCCGGTCATTGCACTCATCAACGAGTGGAAAGACGCCGACGGCAGCATCCAGCAGCGCGATGCCAACTCGGATCTCGGCGGCACCATGCGCCTGGGCGCACAAAGCTCCGACGTCGCACCCGGCACGCTGGCGCACCAGATTTACGGCCCGGTCGTCACCGAGCGCCACCGCCACCGCTACGAGGCCAACGTGAACTACCTCGACCAGCTGCGCAAGGCCGGTCTGGTGATCTCGGCGCTCACGCAGCGCGAGCAGCTCACCGAAATGGTGGAGTTGCCGCAAAGCGTGCACCCTTGGTATGTGGGCGTGCAGTTCCACCCCGAGTTCAAGTCCACGCCATGGGCGGGGCACCCGCTGTTCAACGCCTACGTGAAGGCCGCGCTGGCCCAGCAGGCGCAGACCACCCCGGCTGCGGCCACCGCCTGATCGAGACCCACCATGAAACTCTGCGGCTTCGACATCGGCCTGAACCAACCCTTCTTTTTGATCGCCGGTCCTTGCGTGATCGAGTCCGAACAACTGCAGATGGACGTGGCCGGGCAATTGAAGGAAATCACCGACAGCCTGGGCATCCCCTTCATCTTCAAGAGCAGCTTCGACAAGGCCAACCGCAGCAGCGGCACCACCTACCGAGGCCCCGGCCGTGAGAAGGGTCTGGAGATCCTGGCCAAGGTCAGGCGTGAACTCGGCGTGCCGGTGCTCACCGACGTGCACAGCGAAGACGACATCGCTGAAGCGGCCAAGGTCTGCGACGTGCTGCAGACACCCGCTTTCCTGTGCCGCCAGACCGACTTCATCCGCGCCGTGGCGCAGAGCGGCAAACCGGTGAACATCAAGAAGGGCCAGTTCCTCGCGCCGCACGACATGAAGAACGTGATCGACAAGGCGCGCGCGGCGGCGAAAGAAGTGGGTCTGAATGAAGACAACTTCATGGCTTGCGAACGCGGCGCCAGCTTTGGCTACAACAACCTGGTCAGCGACATGCGTTCGCTGGCCATCATGCGCGAGACCGGCGCGCCGGTGGTGTTCGACGCCACCCACAGCGTGCAGCTGCCCGGCGGGCAAGGCACCAGCAGCGGCGGCCAGCGCGAGATGGTGCCGGTGCTGGCACGCGCGGCCGTGGCCGTGGGCGTGGCCGGCCTCTTCATGGAAACCCACCCGGACCCCGCCAAGGCGATGAGCGATGGCCCCAACGCCGTGCCGCTCAAGCACATGAAAGCGCTGCTGGAAACGCTGCTGGCGCTGGACGCCGTGACGAAGAAGAACGGTTTCCTCGAAGACCACTTCAACGCCTGAACCCATTCACTTTTTTGTTTTTTGACCCAGAGGTAATGACCCCATGAGCGCAATCGTTGACATCGTTGGCCGCGAGATCCTGGACAGCCGCGGCAATCCCACCGTCGAATGCGACGTGCTGCTGGAAAGCGGCGTGATGGGCCGCGCGGCCGTGCCCTCGGGCGCTTCCACCGGCTCGCGCGAAGCCATCGAGCTGCGCGACGGCGACAAGAGCCGCTACCTAGGCAAGGGCGTGCTCAAGGCGGTGGAGCACATCAACACCGAAATCAGCGAAGCCGTGCTGGGCCTCGACGCTTCCGAGCAGGCTTTCCTGGACAAGACCCTGATCGACCTCGACGGCACCGACAACAAGGGCCGACTGGGCGCCAACGCGATGCTGGCCGTGTCCATGGCCGTGGCGCGCGCCGCGGCCGAAGAAGCTGGTCTCCCGCTCTACCGCTACTTCGGCGGCATGAGCGCGGTGCAGATGCCCGTGCCCATGATGAACGTGATCAACGGCGGCGCACACGCCAACAACAACCTGGATCTGCAGGAGCTGATGATCATTCCCGTGGGCGCGCCCAGCTTTCGCGAAGCCGTGCGGTGGGGCGCCGAGGTGTTCCATGCCCTCAAGAAAATCATCCACGACAAGGGCATGAGCATCGCCGTGGGCGACGAAGGCGGCTTTGCCCCCAACGTGGCCAACCACGAAGCCGCGATCCAGATGATCCTGGAGGCCATCAGCAACGCCGGCTACACCGCGGGTGAGCAGATCGCCCTGGGCCTGGACTGTGCGGCGAGCGAGTTCTACAAGGATGGCAAATACCACCTGGACGCCGAAGGCCTGGTGCTGAGCGCCGAAGACTGGACCAACATCCTGGCGACCTGGGTCGACAAGTACCCCATCATCAGCATCGAAGACGGCATGGCCGAAGGCGACTGGGACGGTTGGAAGGTGCTGACCGAGCGCCTGGGCGCCAAGGTGCAGCTGGTGGGCGACGACCTCTTCGTCACGAACACCAAGATCCTGAAAGAAGGCATCGACAAGCGCATCGGCAACTCGATCCTGATCAAGATCAACCAGATCGGCACGCTGACCGAAACCTTCGCAGCCATTGAAATGGCCAAGCGCGCCGGCTACACCGCCGTCATTTCGCACCGCTCGGGCGAGACCGAAGACAGCACCATCGCCGACATCGCCGTGGGCACCAACGCCGGCCAGATCAAGACCGGTTCGCTTTCGCGCTCGGACCGCATGGCCAAGTACAACCAGCTGCTGCGCATCGAGGAAGACCTGGGCGAAGTGGCCGTGTACCCGGGTCGCGCAGCGTTCTACAACCTGCGCTGAACATGGCCCCCACGCTCCGCCGCTTCGCGGGTCGCTGCCCCCCAAGGGGGCTGGCCTTGCTTGGGGCGGCCCTGCGCTGCGGCCGGTCGCTTCGGTAACAATCCCAGTCCATGGCCAACCGCTTCATCCCTGCCCTGCTGATCGCGCTGCTGATGGTGCTGCACGCCCAGCTGTGGTTCGGGCGGGGCAGCGTGCCCCAGGTGGCGAGCATGAAGCAGCAACTGGCCGCGCAGGAGCTGGCCAACCGCGACGCGCAACAGCGCAATGACCAGTTAGCGAGCGAGGTGCGCGACCTGCAGGAGGGCCTGGACATGGTCGAGGAACTCGCCCGCGCGGAGCTGGGCATGGTCAAGCCCAACGAAATCTTCGTGCAGATCGCGCAGAACAAGCGCTGACACCATGGCGGCCATCACCGTCGCCCTGCTCGGCGGTGAGTCCAGCGGCAAGACCACCCTGGGCCTGGCCCTCACCCGACAACTGAACGCGCTGGGTGTGTCCGCCGAGCTGGTGCCCGAGCACCTGCGTGCCTGGTGCGAACGTGAGGGCCGCCCTCCGCTGGCACTCGAGCAGGCTGCGATCGCCAGTGAACAAACCCGATTGATCGCCGTCGCGGCGCAAAGCGGCGCGCAAGTGGTGGTGGCCGACACCACAGCGCTGGTGGTCGCGGCGTACGGCGAGCACGTGTTCAACGACCGCTCGCTGTTTCCCCTCTCACTGCAAGCGCAGCAGCGGTCAGATCTCACCCTGCTGATGGGCCTGGATCTGCCTTGGCAGACCGACGGCATGTTTCGCGAGGGACCCGGCACACGCGCCCACATCGACGCCATCCTTCGCCGCGAGCTGCAGTCGGCCAGCATCCCTTTCCAGACCGTTTATGGCGCCCAAGAGGCGCGTTTGCAGCACGCGCTGCGCGCCGTGGGTGTTCTGCTGGGCCGTCCGCTGGTGGCGCACGACCCGCTGCTGGAGGCCGGCAGTGGCCGATGGACCTGCGAGAACTGCAGCGACCCCGATTGCGAGCGGCGGCTGTTCAGCGGGCTGGTGTCCCGGCGCCCGGCCTGAACGGCCAGTCAGTGCTTCTGGTCGCTCGCCGGCGGCTGGATCTCGGGCTGCAGGAACACCTGAGCCGCATCCACCGGATCGAACCGGTATTGCGCGCCGCAAAACTCGCAACCCACCTCCACCTGCCCTTGCTCGCTCAAGATCGATTCGATCTCGTCGCGGCCCAGGCT
>PNMH01000181.1 GCA_013823505.1 Polaromonas sp.
AGGCCGAACTCAATGAACTCGCGCACCCCCGAAGGGTGCAACACCGGGATCATGGCCGCGATGAAGGCGTGTTCGCTCTGGTGCGGCAAGCTCGATGACTTGCAGGCGTGGTCATCCCCCGCCACCAGCAACACGCCGCCATGCGGGGCGCCGCCCGCGATGTTGCCGTGCTTGAAGACGTCACCGCTGCGGTCCACACCGGGGCCCTTGCCGTACCAGAGGGCAAACACGCCATCGACCCGCGCCTTCGGGTCCAGGCCCACCATCTGCGTGCCCCAGACCGCCGTGGCCGCCAACTCCTCGTTGAGCCCGGGTTGAAAGCGCACCTTGTGCTTTTCCAGCAGCGACCGGTTCTTCCAGAGTTCCTGATCGACCGCACCCAGCGGCGATCCGCGGTAGCCGGAGACAAAGCCTTCCGTGTTGAGACCGACGGCCTCGTCTCGGGTCTTCTGCGCCAGCAGCAAGCGAACCAGCGCTTGCGTGCCGTTCATGTAGACGCGGCCAGCGGGCAACTCGTACTTGTCCGATAGAGCGACGGAATGGGTCATGACGTTGTCTCCTGCCGCTCAAGCAGCATTTATTTGCACAGTATTTGGTATTTTGTTTATATTTAGCTACATAGTCGAATTCAATTTTTGAACCTAAGATATTGGTTTTTCCAATGCCATCAGCTCATCCTTCCCTGCCGCGCTTCACCCTGCGTCAGTTGCACTACTTTGTGGCCGTGGCTCGTTGTGGGCAAATCTCGGCTGCAGCCACCGAAATCGGCTTGTCGCAGTCGGCCATGACACTGGCGATCGCAGACTTGGAGCAAGCCATGGGCACGCCACTGCTTGAACGGAGCCGGCAGGGTGTGGCGCTCACTTTTCAGGGGCAAGGATTCCTGCAGCACGCCGAATCCGTCTTGCGCATGGCCAATGAAGCAGCACGCTTCCCTTTTCGCGAACGGGATCTCGAAGGAAAGCTGGAGCTGGCAGCTACCTATACCGTCTTGGGCTACTTCCTTTTGCCTGCCCTCGCTCGCTTCCGCGAGCTGTACCCGCGTGTCGAACTCTCACTGGAAGAGTTGCCACGCAAGGAAATTGAAACCCGTTTGGCGAACGGGCAATTGGAAATGGGCGCGCTTTTGCTGTCCAACCTGGAGGCGCCAGAGCGTTTGGAAACCCTCGTACTGGGTCGATCTCGACGCCAGCTCTGGATGGCAGCGAATCACGAGTACTCCGGCCGGGGCAGCGTCAGTTTCGAGGAACTGGCGGCGCTCCCTTACATCCTGCCCACGGTGGACGAAGGTGACCGGAATGCGCGTCGCTACTGGGCCGACGCCGGGCACACGCCCCGCAAGGTCATACAGACCTCGTCCATGGAAGCCTTGCGGGAAATGGTCGCGCTCAACCTGGGGGTGACCATCCTGTCCGACATGGTGTTCCGACCTTGGTCATTGGACGGACGGCGCATCCACGCCGTGCCCATGGACGCGCACTTGCCGGTCATGGAAGTCGGGCTGGCCTGGTCTTCGGGCACACCCCTCAGCCCGTGCGCAGCGGCGCTGGAGCAGTTCCTGGGTCGTTCGTTCGCCAGCGGTGCGCTGACAGCGGCAAAACATTGATATGAACAGTTTTATTGTTTTTGCCTACAATAAACGAAACACACAGCACAACCTGGAGACAAGATGCACATCGATCTGAGCAACAAACGCGTCATCGTGACGGGCGCCTCGCGCGGCATCGGCCGCGCCATCGCCAAGGCCTTCGCGCTGGAAGGCGCCCGCGTGGCGGTGTGCGCCCGCACACCCGCCGACATTGAGGCAGTGGGCACCGAACTGGCGGCGACGGCGCAGGCCGTCATCGCGCGCGCCGTGGACGTCACCGACACCGCTGGCGTGAAGGCCTTTGTGGATGAAGTGGCCGCCGCCTGGGGCGGCGTGGACGTCTTGATCAACAACGCCGGCCAAGGCCGTGGCGGCAACCTCGACACCCTCACACCCGAGCAGATCCTGGAACACGCCAACGTGCTGCAGATGGGCCACTTCCGGTTCATCCAGGCGGTGGTACCCCACATGCGCAAACAACGCTGGGGGCGAATCGTCGAAATCAACGCGCTGGCCGGCACACAGATCACTCCCGACGGCATTCCGTCCGTGGTCAACCGTGCGGGCTGCATCGCGATGTCGAAATCCTTGGGCATGTCATTGCCGAAAGACAACATCCTGGTCAACACCCTCAACATGGGCTGGATCGACACCGGGCAGTGGGACCGCCACTACCGTGAAATGCCGGTCGGCACACCGCGAGAAGAGTTCGACGCCATGGTCCTGAAGGTGGTGCCTCTGGGGCGCTTCGGCAAGCCGGAAGACGTGGCCGGCATGGCGCTGTTCCTGTCGAGCGATCACGCCAGTTTCATCAGCGCGGCTTCGATCGACATCGCGGGCGGCATGGGCGGGCAGATCGCCTACTACCCGACCCTCAAGAGAGACTTTGGCGCCGCCATGGCGCAGCGTTACCCCAACACAGACACCCCTTCCTGAGGTGCATCACGTGAGCGAGCAAAAGCGACCGCTGGAAGGCAAGGTCGCCATCGTCACCGGCGCATCGTCGGGCATCGGTGAGGCCATTGCCCACGAACTCAGCACCGCAGGCTGCAGCCTGGTGTTGACGGCGCGCCGCACCGACCGTTTGAATGCGTTGTGCGCCAGACTCCAAGGACCGGCCGTGCCGCTGGGTGCAGAGATCGACGATCCGGCCACCGCAAACGCCTTGCTGGAACTGGCCCAACGAACTTTTGGCCGTGCCGACATACTGATCAACAACGCAGGCATGGTGGTCAGCGGAACGCTGGACACCATCGATATCGACGGCCTGGTGCAGATGACACGCGTCAACTACGAAGCCGTCGTTCGGACCTCCTATGTGTTCGCGCGCGCATTCAAACAACAGACCGCTGGATCGATCATCAACGTGTCCAGTGTGGGTGCCTACCTGAGCCATTCGTCCATGGGGGTCTACGCCGGATTGAAACAGGCTGTCGAGGTGTTCAGCACCGCGCTGCGCGTGGAACTCAAAGGCAGTGGTGTGCGCGTGGGCACCATTGCACCAGGCACCACAGAGACTGAAATCTTTGATCGGCTGAGAGCCTCCGGCCAACAGGTTCGGGCCGACCGGACGCCTGCTTTGCAGCCATCCGACGTGGCGTCTGCCGTGCGCTACATGCTGGAACAGCCAGCGCATGCCAATGTGGCGCGCCTGCTGTTGGTCTCGTCTTCAGAGTCGGTCTGAATACCGGGTGCAAAGCCCGCAGCGGTGCTGCGGGCTGGAAGACCAAAGCACTGGGATCTCACGTCAGCGCGAGATCCCAGGCGACTATCAACTCCGCTTGTATTTGGCCAACAACTCGGGCTCCAGAAGCTCTTCGGGTGTGCGCACGCTCGGGCCAAGGATCGGACCGACCACTTCGTGCCCCCAGGTGCTCAGCTTCTCGGGATTCAGCTCAAAGCCATCGTCGTGCCAGGGTTCCAGTTCGGTGATGGTTTCAAACGCAAAACCACCCGGGGTGAAATGGTAGAAGGAGGCATGCGGGTCCTGCGAATGTTGACCCAGTGTCATCATCATCGGGATCGCGCGTTGCTTGACGATGTCGTAAGTTTCACCGACATCGCGCAGGCTTTTCACAAACAGTCCCACGTGCTGGACGCCCATTTTTCCCGGGCCATAGCCATACGCGATATCGTGGCTGGTGTAGCTGTTCAGCTTGGAGCGATAAAACGCCGTTTGGCCTTTTCCAGCGCCAGGACCATAGTAGTGAAAGCCCATCAGCTTGATGAAAAATTCCTGCAGCTCGGGTGGCCATTCCGGCGTGATCACGACCAGATGACCCATCCCTCGGACACCCGCCACAAACCCCCCGTGAGGACGGCCTGGTGTGAATGAACGGGGCATCCACTTCTGACCATGAAACATCTCATGCTGGTAGCCCACCGGGTCGCGAAAGCGAAACACGCCCTTGACGCCGCGCTGTTCGCACAGCGCCGCATCACCCAGGGTGACCTCCACGCCATGCTCCTGAAAGCGGGTGATGGCGGCCTCGAACTCGATCTTGCCTTTGGCTTCCCAACCGATGTAGGCCAGGCGATCCACCTTGCCGGGATGGAAGGCAAACCGGTGTCGGCGGTCGTCCGTGCGGAAGTACAGCGAATCCGGATCA
>PNMH01000182.1 GCA_013823505.1 Polaromonas sp.
TCTTCTATTTCGGTGCCTTCTCCGATTACTTGAGGACTTCGCCCTTACGCGCGCACAGCCCCGGTCCGACGCACAAAAAAAAGCCCTGGTCGCGGGGCGCCAGGGCTGTCGTGGATCGGAACAGGGTCAGGATGAGGCCTTGTTCCACTGCGCAATCTGTTGCGTGACGAAGGAATTGAGCGAGTTGAGCTGGCCCACCATCGCGTCCATGGCGTTGTATTGCTTGAGGTAACGGGTCTCGGCCCGGGCTGCGCGAGCGATCACGGTGTCTTGCTGCACGGTGTTGCGCTTGACCGCTGCGCGCAGCGAATCGGTGCGTGTGGTCAGCGTGCCGTTGGCACCCGCGAAACCGTCGGCGAACGTCTTCAGCTTCTCGCCGAAGCCTTGAGCCGTGGGGTCGGTGTGGTCGGCGTTGAAGAGGTTCTGCACCGCCTGCGGATTGTCCAGCGCAGCGCTCAGCTTGGTGCTGTTGATGCTCATCTTGCCGCCCGCCTTGAGCTCGATGCCGATGTCGGCCAGCGTGGTGAACGCGGCCCCGGGGGTCGCCGATCGCATCATGCCGCGCAGCGCGTTCTGCAGGCCCACGGCGGAGCTGTCGCCTTGCAGCGAACCGGCCACCTTGGTGTCGGGGTTGTACGCGGTGGTGCTCGTGAGCATGTCGTTGAGCGAGTTGTACGCATCGACAAACGACTGGATGGTCTTGGTCATCGCGTCCTTGTCGTTCGTCACGCCGATTTCCACCGGACCGGTGGTGACCTTGGAGAACTGCAGCGTGATGCCGGGCAGACCGTCCTTGTAGGTGTTGCTGGCGGACTCGATCGAGATGCCGTTGATGGTGGCCATGGCGTTGGCGCCGTGCGTGATCTGCACGCCCGATGCCACACCACCTTGCACCGCCAGGCGCGAGAGGCCGGTGTTGTCGACGCCATCGGTGTCGGTGGCCTGCATTTCGAAACCCAGGGCTTCGCCGGTGTCCTTGGAGCGCATGAGCAGGCGTTCGCCCGAGGCATCGCGCAGCACCGTGGCGGTGACGCCGGCGCTGGCCGCGTTGATCTTGGCCGCGATCTGGGTGAGGGTGTCTTCACCAGGGCCGATCGTGATGTCCACCGCCGGCGCGCTGCCCGCGGCAAACGTGCCCGAGCTCCAGTCGCCGAGTGTGATCTTCAGGTTGCCTTCGCCCATGGCGGTGTCTTTGGGCACCGCCAGTGTGGCCGTGGATTGCGCCTTGGCGAGTTGCTGCACTTCCACCGCCATCGAGGTGGGTGCGGTGCCGGTGGCCACGGTGATGCCCACCGCGTCGCTGGAAGACGAGCTGCCCTTCACGGCCTTGAAGGCGTTGGGGTCGGCCAGCTTGGTGCCCAGGTCGCCCAGCGAATTCATCATCGAACTCAGGGTGCCAAAGACGGAAATCTTGCTTTGGAACTTGGTGGCCTGGGTCTGCAGCGGCGCCAGCGGTGCGCGCTCGAGCGCCACCAGCTGCGAGACGATGCTCTGGATGTCGACGCCGCTGGCCAGGCCGGTGGAGGTGATGGGCATGTCAGACCTCTCCGCCGGCAAGGCGCGGCAGCGTGTGGATGAGCGAGCAACGTGTCATGGTCTTTCCTGTCCGGGATGTACGCACCACACGCCGCTGGCATGTGGTCTGTGCATCCCGCAATGGCCGCGTGTGACACGGCGCATGCGGATGTGCACGCTCGATCAGGAGCGCAGCAGCGAGAGCACCCCCTGTGGAACCTGGTTGGCCTGCGCCACCATGGCCGTGCCGGCCTGCTGCAGGATCTGCGCGCGCGAGAGGTTGGAGGTCTCCTTGGCGAAGTCGGCGTCGATGATGCGGCCGCGCGCAGCCGAGATGTTTTCGCCGGTGATCTGGATGTTGGCCACGGCGTTCTCGAAGCGGCTTTGCAACGCGCCGAGGTCGGCACGCGAGCTGTTGACCGCGTTGATCGCGTTGTCGATCACCTTCAAGGCCAACTGCGAGTCGCCGAAGGAGGTGACGTTGATGTCTTCGACGAAGGAGTCGGCAGCGGCGGCGGTGTTGACGCCGGCACCGGTGGTGCCTGCAGCGAAGTTGCCAAAGTCGGCGGCGACGACAGCGCGGTCGGAGAAGACTTCGTAGCCCGTCACCGCACCGGCGGTGTAGACGGGTCGGGCGAACACGCCGGTGTCGGTGGACTTGGCGTTGATCGCGTCCACCATCTGGCCGGCGCGCTGTGCCAGGGTGGTGGCTTCACCGATGGGGCCGAGGTTGACGGGGTTGCCGGCGGCGTCGTCGATGCTCAGCGGGGTGGCACCACCGGCGGGGATGGCGGCCAGCACGGCGGGCGGTGTGGGGGTGGCCGGCGGCGCAATCGCTGGCGTGGCGTGGATCGAGGTCTGGCCCAGCGCAGCGGAGTCGGAGTTGACGATGCTGTCGATCGAGATGCCCTCACCGGCGTTGGCACCGACCTGGAAGGTGGCGTTGGCGAACGAGCCGTCGATCAGCTTGGTGCCGTTGAACGACGTGGTCTTGGCCACACGGTCGATTTCCTGGCGCAGCTGTTGCACCTCGGCGTTCAGGGCGGTGCGGTCGCTGCTGTTGTTCGATGCGTTGGCCGACTGCACGGCGAGTTCGCGCATGCGCTGCAACATGTCGCCGACTTTGCCGAGTGCGCCTTCAGCGGTCTGCGCCAGCGAGATGCCGTCGTTGGCGTTGCGCGCGGCCACGTTGAGGCCCCGCACCTGGGTGTTCATGCGTTCGGAAATGGCGAGGCCGGCGGCATCGTCTTTGGCGCTGTTCACGCGCAGGCCCGAAGACAGGCGCTGCATGGACGTGGCCAACGAGGCGGCCGAGGTGCTCAGATTGCGCTGAGCGTTCATCGACATCGTGTTCGTGTTGATGGTGGTCATAACTAACTCCTGTAAATGGACTTTGAAAGTGATCCCGCGTTACCGGTGCCAGCGTCCTGCTCTGCAGGGGGTGTGCTGGATACCGAATGCTGGTCGACCCCTTCGGGTCTCCACCGTCAAAACTCGCCGCCTTCACTGGCCGGACGACGAACCCATTTGCAGTTCGTTGAGTTGATTTCGGTGATAGCTGTGAATTCTTGAGGGTTTGGTGCAAGCCGAGCGTCGGAAAAGAAGGAGCGTTTGCCACTTGTTCCTTCCTTTGCCTGTCGACCAGCGCTTTTGGCGGCTGCAGAGGCCGGACCGCTTTGAGAACCAAAGATGTAGGTGATTGGATGACACGCAGGTGCTGCACACCTGACACGCGGTACAGCCGTTTACCGATTCAAGTTCCCTTACGCCTCGACACAATTACACACATCGGGTCAGGAGTTGTAAGCAAGTCGCCAACAACCCAGGCCCCCATACCGAAGGAACACATCATGGACAGCGAACAACTCCTGGCAGAAATCCGCGAAGCCAATCTGACCTACCTGATGCTGGCGCAGAACCTGATCCGCAAGGACCGCGCCGAAGCACTGTTCCGTCTCGGTCTGACCGAAGAGGCCGCTGACCTGCTGGGCATGCTGTCCACCGCGCAGCTGCTCAAGATCGCGTCTTCCAACATGTTGCTGTGCCGCTTCCGTGTGGACGACGACCTGGTGTGGAACCTGCTGACCAGCCACAACGTGAAGAAGGTGGACAACGCCACCACCACCCAGCTGCACGCCAGCATCCTCATGGCCGGCAAGTTCGCCGAATCCATGGCCGCTCACTGAGCTGCACGGTTACAAATTTCCCCTCTCTCAAGCTCCAGGAACACACCATGGCGGTCGTCAAAAGCATCCTCACAGAGTCCCGCGACATTGAACGTGCGGTGGCCCTGATCCA
Source organism: Polaromonas sp. (assembly GCA_013823505.1). Next base: position 3,814 of record PNMH01000182.1, read on the forward strand.
GCTCGGTGCGCGCCTGCAGGTGCTGGAGTACGAAACCTCTCTGTCGTATGAGCGCCTGCTGCGCCTGTACAAGGAAGTGGCGGGCAAGAGCCCCTCGAAAGGCCAGTTGCCTTTCTCCACCGACTGGTTCCTGACCTGGCAGCCCAACATCCACGCCTCGTTGTTCCTCAACATCCACGAGTACCTGAGCAAGACCAGCGAACTCGAAGAGATCGACACGGTGATCAAGGCCTTCCGCCTCTACAACGACCAGATGACGGCCAGCGCGATCGAGCCC
>PNMH01000183.1 GCA_013823505.1 Polaromonas sp.
GCGATGCGTGCACCGCCCACGCCGTAAAACGCGGCGCTGGGGTTGGTGAGCTCGATCACGGTGGCAAAACCGATGCCGCGGTGGATGCCCTGTTGGCGCAGCGCGGCCTGCTCGGCGCGCAGCGCGTCGTAGTTCATCAGCTCGCGCAGCTTCTTCAGGCTGGCCTCATGCGAGAGGATTTCCAGCTTGATGCCCGAGATGCCGGCCGTGGGGTAGGCGTCGTCGGGGATCACGTTGAGCTCGCGGATCTTCAGCGGGTCCATGCCGATCTTCTGCGCCGCCAGATCCACCAGCGCCTCGGTCACCGCGCAGGCAATGGGGTGGCCCACGCCGCGGTACTGGCAGGTCGGCGTTTTGTTCTGGAACACCACATTGAGCTTCGCGCGGTAGTGCTGGTGCTTGTAGGGGCCGCCCACCAGGTTCACCACCTGGTTGCCTTCAATCGCACTGGTGCGCGGGAACATGGAGTACGGGCCGATGCCGGTGAGGTCTTCCATGTCGAAGCCGAGGATCTCGCCATCGCGGTTCACCGCGATGCGCGCCTGGATGGCGTGGTGCCGCGCGTGGATGTCGCTGGTGAAGCTCTCCAGCCGGTCGGCCACGAACTTCACCGGGCGGCCCAGCATGATGGACAGCGCCACGGTGGCGAAGTCATCCGGGTACGCGTGCACCTTGATGCCGAAGGAGCCGCCCACGTCCTTGCAGACCACGCGGATGGCGCTGGCCGGCAGGCCGAACTGGCGGCCGTAGAGGTCCTGCATCATGTGCGGCGCTTGGCACGAATGGTGCACGGTGAGGCGCCGGTCGGCCGGGCTCCAGTGCGCGATCTGCGCGCGCGGCTCCAGCGTCACGCCGGTGTGGCGACCGAACTCGAAGTCGATCGCGGCCACCACATCGGCCTTGGCAAAGGTCTCGTCGACCTGGCCCACATCTAGCGTGCGGGTGAAGCAGAGGTTGTCGCCCAGCTCGGGGTGGATCAGCGGCGTGGCCGGGTCCAGCGCGGTGAGCATGTCGGTGGCTGCGGGCAGTTCTTCCCAGTCCACCTCGATGTAGGCCAGCGCGTCCTCGGCCTCGGCGCGGGTTTCGGCCACCACCGCCACCACCGGCTCGCCCTGCCAGCAGGCGCGGTCCAGCGCCAGCGCGTATTGCGGCGCCGACTTCATGCCGGCCAGGTGGCCCAGCGTGGCCACCCAGGGCTTGCAGACCTTGGCGATGTCCTGCCCGTCGGCCACCAGCAGCACACCGGGCATGGCACGGGCGAACTCGGCGTTGACCGACTTGATGCGCATGTGTGCCACCGGGCTGCGCCAATACACCACGTGGGCCATGCGCGGCAGTTCGATGTCGTCCAGGTACTGGCCCAGGCCCTGGGTCAGGCGCTCGATGCCGCCGCGCGGCACCGAGGCGCCGATGTAGCGCTGGTCGTCGTTGACCGGGGTCAGTGGCCGGCTGTGGTCCACGCCGGGCTCCAAGTTGACCGTGTCGCGTTTCATGCGGCCTCCTTGCGTTGTTGAAGCACGTCGCAGATCGCGTCCACGATGGCCTGGTAGCCGGTGCAGCGGCAATAGTTGCCCGAGATCCACTCGCGCACCTCGGCGCGGTTGGCATGGGGCATCTGCTCCACCAGTTCCTTGGCCGCCATCAACATGCCCGAGGTGCAGAAGCCGCACTGCAGTGCATTGCGGCGCACAAACGCGTCTTGCAGGTCGCGGATCACGCCAGAGGCGCTCACACCTTCAATCGTCTGCACGCTGCCGCCGTCGGCCTGCACGGCCAGGGTGAGGCAGCCTCGCACGATCTGGCCGTTGAGCTCCACGGTACAGGCGCCGCACACGCCGTGTTCGCAGCCGAGGTGGCTGCCCTTGAGGCCGAGGTCTTCGCGCAAAAAGTCCACCAGATGGGTGCGCGGCTGCACGCTGCACTGGTGCGGTTTGCCGTTGACGGTGACTTTGATCGGATACAGGTCTGCCATGGGTGTTCCTTGGGGTCTCAGGCGGTCGCGGCGGCGGTGGTGGGCAACATGCGGTGCAGCAGCACGCCGGCCAGATGCCGTTTGGTGTCGGGGGTGTTGGTCAGGTCGGGCAGCGGGTCGATCTCGCTGCGCAGACTGGCCACAGCCTGCGTCACGGTGGCCAGATCGAGCGCACGGCCTTCGAGCAGGGCTTCGGTCTGGCGCGCTCGCACTGGCGTGGCGTCCACGCCCAGCAGCACGATGCGCAGGCCGCGCAGTGCCGCGCCGTTGCGCCGGGCGGTGGCCGCCATGCCCACGATGGCGTAGTCACCGTGGCGGCGCGCGAGTTCGCTGAACCCGAACCAGTGTTCGGCGCCGGCCAGCGGGATCTCGCAGGCGGCCAGCAGTTCGTCGGGCTGCAGCGCGGTGCTGTAGAGGCCGGTGAAGAAATCGTCGGCGGCGATGCGGCGCTCGCCTTTCGGGCCACGCGCGACCACCGTGCCGCCCAGCGCCAGCAGGCAGGTCGGCCATTCGGCCGCCGGGTCGGCATAGGCGATGGAGCCGCCAAAGGTGCCACTGTTGCGGATGGCGCGGTGCGCGATGTGGGGCGCTGCGGCCTTGAGCAGCGGCGCGTGGCGCGCGACCAGTGGGCTGAACTCGATGTCGGTGTGCGTGGCCAGCGCCCCGATGCGCAGCACCTGGCCCTGCACGCTGATGCCGCGCAGGGCTTCGATGCCGGTGATGTCGATCACCAGTTGCGGCTCGGACAAGCGCATGTTCAGCGTGGCCATCAAGGTCTGCCCACCGGCGAGCAGGCGGGCGTCGTCGCCGTGTTGCTGCAGCAGCGCGATCACCTGGTCGATGGAGGCGGGTTTGACGTAGTCGAAGGCGGCGGCTTTCATGGAGCGGTCCTCAAGAAGTCAACATCGAAGCGATCCACACGCCGAAGCCGGTGGACAAGGAACCAAGCACGAACCACAACACGCGCACGCCTTCACCGCTGGCAACGGGCTGGGGCGCGTGAACGGTGCGCGGCACAAAGGCGGGCTGGGGCGCCGCGGCGGCAGTGGTTGGCGCTTCTGCCGCTGCAGCCTCGACGGGCTCCGCCATCGGCACACCCACCATCTGTTCGTTGAACGCGGTGAAGAACTGGTCGGCCATCTGCTTGGAGGCGGCGTCGATCATGCGGCCACCGACCTGACCCAGCTTGCCGCCAATGGCGGCCTGCGCCGTGTAACGCAGGCGCGTGCCACCGGCTTCGTCGGTGAGCTCAACGTTCGAGTGACCCTTGGCCATGCCGGCCGCGCCGCCCGAACCCTGAAATCGCAGCACGCAGCCTTCATTGACGCGGATGTCTTCCATGCGCACGTGACCCACGAAGCGGGCGCGCACCGGACCGATCTTCACGGCCACGCGGGCGGTGCGTTCGGTCGGGCTGGTGGCTTCCATCGCCTCGCAGCCGGGGATGCAGCGCGTCAGGATTTCCGGGTCGTTGAGCCCGGCCCAGACCTTCTCGCGCGGTGCGCCGATCAGGATGTCTCCATTCAATTCCATGCCTTGAATCCTCGGGTTTTCACGGGTGTTTTTGTTTACCAGTCGGTTAACAATGGTACGAATCATTGACCGATCGGTAAATAGCGTGCGCATCCAGACAAACCCTGACAGGACGAAGGAAGCCCAGGAATCGGCACCGGAGGCCCCGACGCGCCGGCGCATGGGCGTGGTCGAGCGCGAGCGCCAGATCCTTGATGGCGCGATCCAGTTCTTCTCGGTTCACGGCTTCAATGGCCAGCTGCGCGACCTGGCCAAAAGCATCGGCGTGACCCACGCCCTGCTCTACCACTACTTCCCCACCAAGCAGGCGCTGGTGGACCGCGTCTACCTCGAAGTGTTCGAAGGCCGCTGGCGCGCCGAGTGGGACGCCTTGCTCGACAACCCCGACACCCCGGTGGAAGACAAACTCACCGCCTTCTACTGGGAGTACGTGACGATCACGCTCTCGCAGGAGTTCGTGCGCATCCTGGTGTTCTCGGGCCTGACCGACCACACCATCACCGACCGCTTCTTTGCCATGCTGCGCGTGCGCCTGTTCCCGCGCCTGATCCGCGAGACGCGCCGCTA
>PNMH01000184.1 GCA_013823505.1 Polaromonas sp.
GACCGCGCTGGTGATGGAGGAGGGCGTCAACGAGAAGATGGCCGAGTTCATCAACCCGCTGGCGGTGCTGGGCGAGCAGATCACCAAGTTCACCATGGAGATCGGCTTCAAGGGCCTGCAGAACCCCGACGAAGTGGGCGCTGCGGCGGTGGACTACCTGCGCGTGGCCGGGCACCTGGTGTTCGGCTACTTCTGGGCCCGCATGGCGCAGGTGGCGCTGCAGAAGATCGCCGAAGGCAACACCGACCCGTTCTACGTGGCCAAGCTGCAGACCGCACGCTTCTATTTCGCCAAGCTGTTCCCCGAGACCGCGACGCTGATGCGCACCGCGCGGGCCGGCTCGAAAGTGCTGATGGACACGGACGCGGCATTGGCCTGAGACTGTTGTTCCCCTCTTCACATCCAACCCTCACAGGTGCTCACATGATCAAGATTTCGATCGGCGCTGTTTCCCTGGCAATGTTTGTCACCGGTGCCTGGGCGCAGAGCACCCCCGTCGGCACCTGGCATTCGATCGACGACAAGACCAAGGAGATCAAGTCCGAGATCGTCATTGTCGACAACGGCGGCGTGCTCACAGGCAAGGTGACCAAGCTCTTGCGCAAGGAAGCCAAGCAGGACGCGGTGTGCGACCAGTGCACCGACGACCGCAAGGACAAACCCGTTCTGGGCATGGAAATCATCCGCGGCGCCAAAAAAGTCGAGGGCAAGGAAGTGTGGGAAGGCGGCAAGATCCTGGACCCCGAAAACGGCAAGGCGTACACCCTGCGTCTGACACCTGTCGAAGCCGGGAAAAAGCTGGAAGTGCGCGGCTCGGTGTTTGGCATCGGACGCACGCAGACCTGGAAACGAGTGGAGTAACCCCCCGTATTTGACACCCCCGCCGCGCTGCGCGCGACCCCCTCAAGGGGGCGATGCGAGCGGCCCGGCGGAGCCGGTTCCGCCGCATCCTGGTCCGGCATGGTTCGCTCCGGTCGCCGTCTTGCATGCGCTTGTGCGCTGCGTGTGAAGTGAATTCCGTTTGATGGAAAAAAAGATGAAACGATTTCAAGTGAAAAAAGTTGCCGTGCTCGGTGCGGGCGTGATGGGCGCGCAGATCGCTGCGCACCTGGTCAACGTCAAGGTGCCTGTTGTTCTCTTTGATCTTCCGGATAACAAGGCCCCCACGCTCCCCGCTTCCCGTGGTTCGCTGCCCCCCGAGGGGGCTGGTTCCGCCTTGGGGCGGCCCGGCGGCGAACCGGGCGCCAAGAACGGCATCGTCACCCGCGCCATCGAGAACCTGAAGAAGCTCAAGCCCTCGCCGCTGGGCGTGGCGTCTGACGCCGACCTGATCGGCCAGGCCAACTACGAAGAGCACCTGGAACAGTTGCGCGGCTGTGACCTGATCATCGAGGCGATTGCCGAGCGCATGGACTGGAAGCTCGATCTCTACAAGCGAATAGCGCCCTTCGTGGCCGACCACGCCATCGTCGCGTCCAACACCTCGGGCCTGTCGATCACCAAGCTCAGCGAAGGCCTGCCCGAAGCGATCAAGCCGCGCTTCTGCGGCATCCACTTCTTCAACCCGCCGCGCTACATGACGCTGGTGGAGCTGATCAACACCCCGACCACCGAAGCCCAGATCCTCGATCACCTCGAAGCCTTCGTCACCAGCGGGCTGGGCAAGGGCGTGGTGCGCGCCAAGGACACGCCCAACTTCGTGGCCAACCGCATCGGCATCGCCGGCATGCTGGCCACCATGAAAGAGGTGCAGAACTTCGGCCTGAGCTACGACGTGGTCGATGACCTGACCGGCAAGCGCCTGGGACGTGCCAGCAGCGGCACCTTCCGCACCGCCGACGTGGTGGGCCTGGACACCATGGCCCATGTGGTCAAGACGCTGCAGGACAACCTGAACGAGCAGACCGACCCGTTCTACGGCAGCTTCGGCACGCCGCCGGTGCTGGCCAAGCTGATCGAAAAGGGCCACCTGGGCCAGAAAGCCAAGGCCGGTTTCTTCAAGAAGGTGGGGCGCGACATCCTGCGCTTCGATCTGGAGAGCGAGGACTACGTGCCCGCTGGCGAGAAGGCCGACGAGGTGTATGGCCGCATGCTGAAAAAGCCCGCCGCCGAGCGCCTGAAGCTGCTGCGCAACGCCGAAGGCCCGCAGGGCCAGTTCCTCTGGGCCATCCTGCGCAACGGTTTCCACTACGCCGCCGTGCACCTGGCGGCCATTGCCGAGACCGCGCGCGACGTCGATCAGGCCATGCGCTGGGGCTTCGGCATGAAGCAAGGCCCGTTCGAGCTGTGGCAGGAAGCCGGCTGGCTGGAGGTGGCCAGGATGGTCCAGGAAGACATCGATGCGGGCAAGGCATTGAGCCGCGCGCCGCTGCCCGAGTGGGTCTTCAAAGGCCCCGTCGCCGAAGCCGGTGGTGTGCACACCGCGCAGGGTTCGTGGAACCCGTCCAAGGGTGTGTTCGAAGCGCGCCGCTCGCTGCCGGTGTACCAGCGCCAGCACTTCCCCGAGTTGTTGCTGGGCGAAGCCGGGCCGAAGTTCGAAACCGCCGGCACCACCATCGAAGAGAACGATTCGATCCGCGTCTGGACGCTGGACGGTGAGGTCCTGATCGCCAGCATCAAGACCAAGATGCACGCCATCAGTCCCGAGGTGTGTGAAGGCCTGATGGCCGCCATCGACCTGGCTGAAGCCGAATACCAGGGGCTGGTGATCTGGTCGGGCGACGAGCCCTTCAGCGCCGGTGCTGATTTGCAGGCCATGCTGCCGGCCTTCATGGCGGTGGGCGTGGCCGCCATCGAAGACGCCGAAGGCTTCATGCAGCAGGTGATGCTGCGCCTGCGCTACGCCAACGTGCCGGTGGTGTCCGCCGTGCGCGGCCTGGCGCTGGGTGGTGGCTGCGAACTGGCGGTGCACAGCGCGCGCCGCGTGCTGCACATGGAAAGCTACGTCGGTCTGGTGGAGGTCGGCGTGGGCTTGGTGCCGGGTGCTGGCGGCCTGACCTACATCGCGCGCCGCGCGGCCGAAAACGCCGAAACGTCCACCGGCAAAGACCTGCTGCCGTTCCTGACCGAAGGCTTCACCGCCGCCGCCATGGCCAAGGTCGGTACCAGCGCCATCGAGTCGAGGAAGCTGGGCTACGTGCTGCATTCCGACCTGATCGTGCCGCACAAGGACGAGCTGCTGTTCGTCGCCATCAATGAAGCCAGGGCGATGTTCGCGGGCGGCTACCGCGCGCCGCACAAGCGGCTGTTCCCGGTGGCGGGACGCGACGGCAAGGCCACCATCCTGGGCAGCCTGGTCAACATGCGCGACGGCGGCTTCATCAGCCAGCACGACTTCCACATCGCCTCGCTGATCGCGGGTGTGGTGACGGGTGGTGATGTGGAGCCCGGCACGCTGGTGAGCGAGGACTACCTGATGACGCTGGAGCGCCAGGCCTTCTGCGCGCTGATCGTGCACCCGAAAACGCAGGAGCGCATTCTGGGCATGCTCAACACCGGCAAGCCGGTGCGGAATTGATGTGATGTGTTTGGCGCGCAGGCCCCCATCCCGGCCTTCCCCCAGAGGGGGAAGGAGTGGAGCCCGTTTGACCCCTTCCCCCTCTGGGGGAAGGTAGGGATGGGGGCTCTCCGCCAGCCAAAGCACCATGCAAAACCAGGCCACCCCCAAAGCCAGAGTCAACGCCCGCGCCCTGCGGCGGGACATGACCGACGCCGAGCGCAAGCTCTGGTCGGGGCTTCGGGGTGAACAACTTGGGTTCAAGTTCCGCCGCCAACATCCCTTGGGACACTACATCGCCGACTTTGCCTGCCTCGAACCGAAGTTCATCGTTGAACTCGATGGCACGCAGCACGCAAACAACCAGACCTACGACCGCAACAGGGATGCGTTCTTCACGGCCCAGGGCTTTGTCGTGCAGCGTTTCCCGTCCAACGCACCGTTCCAGAACCCCGATGGCGTGCTGAGCGCCATCCTTCATCAACTCAATATGTTGGCGGGCGTGGCCCCCATCCCTGCCTTCCCCCAGAGGGGGAAGGAGCCAGATACCGCTGAAGGAGCGAAACCATGAGC
>PNMH01000185.1 GCA_013823505.1 Polaromonas sp.
GCCATCGGGCGGTGCCGTGGCGAACATCAGCATCGCCACTACCAGCCGCCGCAAGGACCGTAACTCCGGCGAGTTCATCGAAGAAACCCAGTGGCACCGCGTCACCTTCTTCGAACGCCTGGCCGAAATCGTGGGCGAGTATGTAAAAAAGGGCACCCCCGTCTACGTCGAAGGCCGCCTGACCTACCGCAAGTACACCGACAAGGACGGCATCGAGAAAAACGCCACGGACATCATCGCAAGCGAAATGCAGCTGCTGGGTAGCCGCCAGGGCATGGGCGGCAACGAAGAAGGCGGCGGTGGCGGCGGCTATTCCCGTCCACCCGCGGCGGCACCCCGGGCACCCGCACCCGCTGCGCGACAGGCACCGGCGGCCGCGCCGGCCCGCCAGTCCAGCGGCTTCGACGACATGGACGACGACATTCCGTTCTGAAGCAGGCAAATCGTGTCGTGAGCACACGGCACGGTGTTCATCCTTTCAACCGACGCTCACCATGGTCAAAGTTGTTGTCGCAGAAGATCATGCGCTGGTGCGCCAAGGCATCAGCATGCTGCTGTCGGCCACCGGTGGCTTTGAGCTGGTGGCCGAAACCGCGTTGGGCAGCGAGGTCGAACTGCTGGTAGCGTTTCACAAACCCGATCTGCTCCTGCTCGACCTCGCTCTGAGCGACAGTTCGGGCATCGAAGTGACCCGCAAGGTGAAAAAAGTTGCGCCCGCCACCAGGGTGCTGATCGTCACCGGCAACGTCTACCCGGGATCGGTGGCCAACGCGTTTGCCGCCGGGGCCGACGGCTTTGTCCTCAAACACGAGCAGGGATCGGAGCTGCTCGATGCCATCGAGGCGGTGCTGGCTGGCCGGCGCTACGTCAGCCAGCAGATGTCCAAGGGCCTGGACAGCGCCGCCCAGGCACGTTCCAGCGGCCATGGACTGACACAGTCACTGACCCAGCGCGAACAACAGATCGTCCGCATGATCGCCAAGGGCGGCAGCAACCAGGAGATCGCCGATGCCCTGCACATCAGTGTGCTCACAGCGCGCAAGCACCGGCAGAACGTGATGCTCAAACTGGGTCTGCACAACGGAGCTGAGATCGCCGCTTATGCCATCCAGTCGGGGCTCGCCGAGGCGCCTGACATTGACGGCAACCTGTAGCCTCAAGCGCTTGTCCCACCGGGAATTCTCAAAATAGTGCTCCTGCATTATTGGGGGTGGGGGTATCTGAACGAGATACTGCACCCCATGGTGAACGCATCTTCGATCACCAAGCCAACACCAGAGAAATGGGGCACATCATGAAGTTCAACGCATTGGCGCTGAGTGTCATCAAGCACCTGGGCCGCAAGAACGAGGTGAAGATGCAGAACACCGAAGACGTCGACTCCGAACTCCTGCCCAGCTCGATTTCTGACGACTACCGCGAGCTGATCCAGGACTGCTTTCAGGCGCTGGGCCTGGATGCCAGCCAGATTCGCGTCGCGGTCCGCTCGGTCGGCCTGGACCCCAGTGGTCTGGAGGTCTACGCTGCCTTCATCAAGGTGGTGCGCTGGGACACCCGCGTGGTGGACATGCTAGGCAAGATGCCGGTCGTCGAGAAGAAGATCGATCGACGCGTGCGACAGAGTTCGATGTTGCGCTACAGCGCCTTTGCCGGCTTGTGGTTCCGCTCCCCAGCCGATGTCTCAGACGCTGTTGTCACCATGCACTGAGTCGCACCGAGCCAGCGACAGAAACAACAAGGGCCTCGCCGCATTGCGGCGAGGCCCTTGTTGTTGGGTTCAACGACGATCAGTGCCAGGTCAACGGTCCCACCAAGCCAAATTGCTTGGGCAGCAAGCCCGCCAAAGCAAACAGCTGGTGCTTGGCCGCCAGCCTGCGAGCCTGTAGCGCCAACACGGCATGCATGCGCCGGCTCTCCTCGACGATGGAATCGGTGAAGTGAAGGGCGCTCCCGGAACCGTGGCGGAATCCAGTCTCTGCGGTGCGCCGCAGGGAGCGCGCCCTCACAAAGCCGGCATGCTCGCGATCCAGGTTCAGGACAGCCTGCAGATACGCCTCGCGTGCCGCTGAAAAATCCGCTGCCGCCTGGGCCCTGACCTCCTCCATGCGGGCCATCCAGGCGTGGAAGTCCTCCGGCTTCGGGCCTCGCCCAGATGGAAAGTCGGCGCGCCGATCGGTCCAGGCTCGCGCGCGTTGCCGCAGGCTGAAATGCACATCGGCGTGCGTCCACAAACAGGCTTCGGCCAATCGGTCCATCTCGTCGGCGGGCAGTGGGCCCAAAGTGTCGACCACCGATTCCAGCTGCACCGGCAGCAAGCGGGTGTGCTGGGTGAAGCGCCGCCCAACCCGGTTCCACTCACGCACCGCCTCGGACACCTTGTCCCGCTCCGCGATCAGCAGTGTGGTGATCCGTCGATGATCGGTCTGGTGGGCCTGTCCGGCCTCGATGCGCGCCGCCACCATCTCCAGCACCGTCTCCATCTCGCGCTGTGTGGATATCGCGTTCTGGAGCTGGAGACGCGCGGTATCGAGTTGCAGACAGATGTCCAGGGTGGTGTTGAGCACGCCGTTCAACCGGCGCAGGGCAGGCTCATCGGCGACGGCGAGCGAAGCCTCGGGACAGCTCGCGACCAAGGACTCCTGCATCCGGGATGGGCTCTGCGGCGCCAACAGAGCTGCCACGATCGGATCGTTGCTGCCAAGCCCTTGATCGAGCACCAGCACATGGCGCAGCACAGCGGCGAGTGTCATGGGCTGGTGGGCCTGCCCGGGTGAGCGTGGCGCGACCCGCCCGTCCGTCCGCGCATCGGCCGCCACCGGGTGCCCCGAAGCGGCGTGCGTCTCCCCTTGAGACGTGGGGCTCGAAGGGCCGTGTTGCACGGCCGGTGCAGTACGCTCTGTCATGCTCGGCTTTTCCAAAGTGGAGGGGTAGCCTGCAGTCTCTGGGCTGGCGCGTGGCGTCTCAATAATGCCGGGGCAGTATTTTCCTGGCATCACGTTGCCGACGTCACAGGCCGGCCATGGATTTTTTTGAATCCCGCGACTACGATGGCCGCTCACGGACACGCCACCGAAGGACACCACTGCATCTCATGCGACACCCCGACGCCCTTCCATGGGATCAGATCCCTGGTCTGTCGGCCGCACTGGGACAAGGCGCTTCGTTGCTGCGCGCTTCGCGAGCCTTCCAGGAATTGCACCGCGCTTTCGGCGGGCCTGCCGACTGGACAGACTGGCTGGCGGAGACTTCGCGCTCATGGCTGAATGCCAACCTCCAGAGCCACGCCGACTTCCATCTTCTGCTGGAACTGACCTCGTCAGGGTCGTCCGCTGCAATGCGCACCCCTGGGTGGTTGACCTGCAACGCCCACTGGGTGCCAACGCTGGGACATCACATCTGCCACTTTGCAGACACCACGGGTGTCGAACGGGCTCGCCTGCAGGCACAGGCGCTGGCAGAGCGCATCCGCCTGATCTTCAAACACCTGCCGGTGATGGTTGCCCATTTTGGTCCTCGCCCGCACAACCGATGCGAGTTTGCCAATCAGCAATTTGCCGAGCTGTTCGGGCACGACGAGCATTCGATTGTTGGCGCTCCAGCGCTGGGTCTCATCAGCACAAAACTGCGCGATGCGGTGGTGCCGTTCCTGCGACGCACGCTCAGGGAGCATGTGCCGGTGACCTTCCCGTTCGACTTCATCTCGGTCAAGGGTGAGCCCTTGCGGCTGGAGGTGACGGTGACTTTTGCGGGCGATCCGCGACACGCCGGCGTGGACAAGGGATTTTTCTACCTCATCACCGACATCACGGAGCGGCACAAGACCGAGTTCGCGCTTCGCGAATCCGAGGACCGACTGTCGCGCTTCATGAACGCCAGCGAAGAGGGTGTGATCTTCCACCGCGACGGCCTGGTCACCGACGCAAACCCGTCTGCCAGCCGTTTGCTCGAAACGCCCATTCACCTGCTCCTGGGCCGGTCTGTGCTGGACATGGTGCCCCCCGAGTTCCGAGCCCGCGCAGAGGCGGTGATCGCCTCAGGC
>PNMH01000186.1 GCA_013823505.1 Polaromonas sp.
AGCAAACCCCGCTCCTTGGCAAAGCGCGTGAGCATGTGCTGCGTGTCCTTCAAGGCATCGCGCGCTGCGCTGAAGTTCGGTCCGTTCACCCCCAGATGCCCGTCAATCACCGCTTGCAGTCGCGCCAGTGCGTCCAGCGCTGCCTGCACGCCTTCGAGCAAAGCCAGCAGCGCATCGCCCGGCGTCTGCGTCAAGGCCAGGGCAATCTGCTCTTCGGTGGGCTCGGTGGTGTTCTCGTATTCCGAAGTCTTGCGGGAGCGCACCGCTTCGATGACGCGCCGCCCGTAGGCCGCGCCCACCACCTTGCCCACGATCAGCGGCTGCGTCTGCGCCACCTCGGCCAGTTGCGTGAGCAACCACTTGAGGTTGCCGATGCGCTGCTCGAAGCGTTCGGCGGGTTCGTTGGCGGGGGCGTCTCCGTCCGGCATCGGGTGCAGGCCGTCCCAGAAGGTTTCGCACAGCCCGGCGCAAACGGCCAGACCTTCGGCCATGCCGGCAAAGCCTCGCGTGCGGGAGAGCGCCTCGGTCATCCAGCCCGCCAGCCGCAGGTCTTTGGTCTGGGTGGACAGCAACTCCGAGCACAGCCGGACCACACCGGGCCAGTCGGCGGACTTGATCTCACGCACCCATTCGCCCTGGTCCAATGTCGGATCGTCAAACCGCCGCAACTCGGCGATCTGGTCGAAGGCCGGGGAGAAGGAGAGGTCGGGGCCGGTGGGGGAGGCGTCGGAGATGGGGGCGAGGGTGATGTCTGTCATGGCTTGATCTTTTCACGAGTGCGAGGCTCAGATACCGTTGTAGACCCACTCCACCTCGCGCCCGTTGTGCAGCGGCAGCTTCTCGCCCTTCTTCCAGAAGATGCGCCCGCCCAGGTCGTCCATGGCGGCCCAGGTGCCGGTGTACTGCGCGGGCTGACCGCTGCGGGCACTGGCGATCTGGTCCAGCGGCACCTTCGGGTCGATGAGTTCCGCGCCCACCAGGGCAGAGAAGTCCGGCGGGGTGTTGCTCTCGGGGTAGTAGTCGGCTTCTTCTTCGGGGATCACGCCGTCCACGTAGCGGGTGTCTTCCCAGATGAGCTTCCAGGTCACGGTGGTGCCGCCGCCGGGTGCACCGCAACGCTCGCCGTAGCGATAGGCTTCCTGGCCCGCGCACATGTAGGTCATCAGGCCGTCTTTGACCAGCGGTTCGTAGATGCCGAAGACCGGGCAGGGCTGGCCGGTTTGTACCAGCACGTCTTCGGTGGGGGTGGGGACGGTTGGCAGTGTCTTGAGGTGGGCGGTTTCTTGTTTGAGAACGGCGCTGGTTCCGAGGTGTCTTTGCTTCTTGCCGTACACATCCACATAGTCATGCGGCATCTGCCAGATGGACGGTGCCGACAGATTGGCCATCTTCGCTTGCAGGCCACCGGCCGAGAACCCACCGTTTTCATAGGCCCAGAGCAGGGCGGCTTTCATGGCAGGAACGTATTTACCGTAAAAGGTCCAGCTGCCTTGGTTGGTGTCGCCGACGTAGTGGACGATGTAGGCGTGCTCCGCGTGGTGATACGCATCCTCCAGCAGCCCGCGGCTGTTGTGCAGAAAAACCCCCCGGTCGCCTTGTTTGAGCAAGGCCAGTCCCTGGTCGTACAGCGAGAGCCCGCGCAGGGCGTCGGCGTAGGTGCTGTGGTCCCAGTCCGTGCGATGGTCGTCTTCTAAGTTGTTTAGGGCGGAGGGCGGAAACTCGCCATCGCGAACCCAACGTTCGACCATTGCTTTGTACTCGGCGAACGCGACTGGTCCCAGCCTTCCAACCGGCTCTTCTTTGCACTGTCTTTCCACCAGATCAACGAAGACCGCATACCGGTCACGGCAGCGTTTCCACGCGGTGTAGCTGGTGATGGCTTTGAGGACCCAGAAGCGCCGCGCGCGGTCGTCCTCGGTCATCTGACCAGCGGACCATTTGGGTTTGAGGAAATCAAAGATCGACATGGGTTCTGCTTATCGGTTGGGTGCGGCGCGCTGGTCTTTGGCAACGCCTGCGCTGGATGATCCTGCAGCCTGCACGCCCTGCTGCACGCCGGTCTGGCTCACCTTGGTCTGCATCTCGGTCACGCCCAGGCGCTCGACGATACCGGCACCGGGAATCACCTCGGAGCCGTAGCCAATCTTGCCGTTGATGCCGCCCCAGCCGCTGTGGCGGACTTCCAGTTGAATGCCGTTTGATAGGGTGACCTTCCCGCCCCCCATCTTGGCGAGTTTGTTCAATCGCTCTTCTACCTTCGCCAAATCCGGCGCCAAAGCAAAATCAACCCCCGCCTGCTTGCCACCGCCTTCGAGGTACTGGCCGGCGATCTTGTCGCCGAACTGTTCGCTGACGGTGCTGGTGCAGGCGGGCACTTTGACCTTGCCGCCGGGCGGGACGCGGATGACAGCGAGCATGCCGTTGCGGTTGAACTCATCAAGCACGGCCGACTTCTGGCGCCATTCCTGTGCGGTTTTGGGTGCTTCGCCCATGCCCCACCAGAAACCCGCTGGATTGCTGGCCCCCACAGGCACCCCATGCGTGGAGCCACCGGGGCCAAACGCCCGGAACAGCACGGCACCTTCTTTGCCCAGGTCCTTGTTCTTGATGGCGCCAGATGCTGCCGCCACCGAACTGTTGAAGCTCACGTCGCTGGTCTTGCCGTCTTTGCTGGTGATGCTGCGCGAACGCCAGTTGCGCTTGTCCAGCAGGTTCGGAAACCCCACCTCATGCCGGTACACCTTGCCGATCTCATCGGCGTTGGCGGCCATGTTCTGCGGGAACTTGCCCGCCCGCACAACGGACTTGGCCGCGCCCGACTCGATCAGCCGCGCCTCCTGCGCGTAGGTCACCACCTTTCGCCCGGTCTGCGCCTCGTAAACCACGGCGCGCTCGATGGGCGGTACACCGCCAGCGATCAGGTGGGCCTGGATTTTTTTGAGATAGCCGTTGAGGTCTTTGAGCGCCTGCGGAATCTTCTTGTCGGCCGCCAGCTTGACCTGCTCAAAACCCTTGGCCATGGACTGCATGCGCTGCGTGAAGCTGCTGGGCAGCACCTTCTGGAACCGCAGCGCATAGCGGTGAATGGCCAGGATCACCGTGTCGCAGAAGGCCTTGCAGCGCTCGATCAGTTGCGCCTCGTACTGCATGAAGTCCAGCTTGCGCAGCCATTGCACCGCGTCTTTGTGGCCCATGCGGTTGAGGAAGGCGACCATGTCATCGGCCAGTGCGGCCAGCTTGGCCGAGTTTTCTGCGGCCTCCTGGGCAGCCCGCAGCGTCAGGCGGCCCACGCCCTTGAGCACGCCGCCCATGACCGGGATGAGCGCCAGCAGCAGCACGGCAAACAGCACCCACTGCCAGGTGTCCTCGCGCTTCTCGGGGTTCTCTGCCAGCCCGGTGCTCACGGCCAGCAGGTCGCGCACGGCAGTGCCCTGGCCCACCAGAGGAATCATGCCGATCACCGCGTCCACGATGATCTGGCTGACCGTCTGCTTTTCGTTCCAGGCACCCTGGACCGTGCCCCACAACCAGCCCGCCACCTCCGAGCTGATCTGCTTGAACTGGCTTGTCTGCAATGCGCCGGGTGTGCTCATGCCGCGCTCCCGCTGTATTTTTGGATCAGAGCGTCGATGTCACCGTCCTTCGGTGTGGCCTTGTGCTCTGGCATGGGCGTGGTGTCCTTGGGGCGGTAGGCCCCGGGCATTTGTCCGATCAGTACCTGCGCAGTCAACCCCTGGCGCAATCCGTCGATCTTGAGCTGCCCGCTGCCATCGAGCTTGCCGGTTCGGACCGAGCCATCGGAGAGGATCGCTTTGTAGGGTGCGCCCGCCAGTGCCT
The DNA here is from genome assembly GCA_013823505.1 of Polaromonas sp. Next base: position 3,838 of record PNMH01000186.1, read on the forward strand.
CGGCGTCGTGGTAGTGCTGGGTCAAGTCCAGCGCGTCCGTAGGCATGGTTGTGACGCCGCTTGGCAGCGCCGGGAATTCCGCATTCCCACTGCTCCCACCGATGAACTCCTTCAAACTCCCC
>PNMH01000187.1 GCA_013823505.1 Polaromonas sp.
GATGGAATGTGATTCATGTTCGCGATGTGAAACGGTTTTGAAGCGCCATGCCTAAGGCTGTGCGTTGTTAGACCATTCAGTACAAAGTTTCCTAAATGATCGGCTCCTCTCGAATGCCGCATTCATATCCAACACCGCAGAGAACGCGGCCTGATCGGTGGTCTCGTGATACCCGTTTCCACCCATGCGCTGCGCCATCCAGCCTTTTGCGTTGCGCGGCACTTCGGCGTCCATGCCTGCATCTGCGGCCTCACAGTTGAACCCACGGCAGCCGGTCAACGAAGCCGCCGCAGCAATGAACCAAGCCTCGTATTCACGGTTGGCCAACACCACGCCAACGCGGCGGTGCGGGACGATGTCTTTAGCTCGAGTCAATATCTCGGCGCTCTTGTGCGCCGGGCAGTCGTCATCGGCATCCAGCAGAACCAATATCCAGCCCGCTTCACCGCACTTCGCCGCCGCCAATTGCAGGTGCCGACTGAATTCATCGGGCCGGTTCAGGAAGCGGTCCTTCGCAACCCTGATCGGTGGCGGTACTTCGACGTACAGCTCAGGCGTGCGCCACTGCGCCAAACGGCGCAGCAACACAGGCAATGCAGCCACCTCGCCGTCACCTTCCACGATCGCGACGACACGACTCACAAACCCACCTCGCTAAACAGGTCAGCCTGGCGCTGTGCGACGTCTTGGAGATAGGTGGAATCCGGAGCCAACTGATTCAGACGCAGCAATTCCCCAGCGGAAAACAAGCGGTCGCGCATCACCTGTCGGGATGCCTCGTCCAAAGGCGCGAGCTTGGTTTCTCCGCCCTCAGAAACCACAGCAAGCAATTGCTCAGGTGCAATATCCCGGTCGTCCAGCAACTCGGGGCTGTGGCTGGTAACGATCACTTGGGAATGCACTGAGGCCTTGGCCAAGGCCTCGCGGAGCGCGGCGCTGGCAGCAGGGTGCAAAGCAGTTTCAGGCTCTTCAATGCCGATGAGCACCGGAGTGTGGTCTAGGTTGCCTTGAAACAAAGCCGTCAACACGCCCAAGGCCCGCAAAGTCCCGTCTGACATGTTTTGCGCAAGGAAATGCCAAGGGTGCTTGGAGCCTGCCATGTCTTGTCGAAATTCCAGCGTCTCCAACGGACCAATCTGTTTGCGCGCAAAGCCGTGCACCATGGGCACAACAGTTTGCAAATAAGTCTGTACCTCGGCCAGACGATTTGGCGCCACACGCTCCAGGTGACCGATGACGCTCACGATGTTTTCCCCTGCCGGCTTGAGCATGCGGCCGTCTTGAGGCTTCTGAGGCTCGCGCATGACCTTGGGATTCAGGTTGTAAAAACCCATCGAAGTCAAGGCGTCAAACACTGGGCGAAAGACGGTCATGCCCGACACGCTGACCAAGGCCAGTCGATCAGACGTCACCAGAGGAAAGGAGGGCTCACTGCTTGCCTTCAGCAACCCGCGTTCGATCTTGAAGAACGGTCCCTTGCCCACAGCCTGAATCACGCACTCCTCCTTCTGCACCTCATAGCCACGACCCTGCAAAGCCCCAATGTGGAACGCGTAATAGCCTGGCCGACCGTCTGGCAACAGGAACTCCAGGCGAATCCCGAAGTGCGTGGGGTGCCCACTGGACCTTCTGCGCACCTCTGGCAAACCGCCACGCTCGTTCAAGGCGTTGTCCAGCGATCCGGCAAGTGCGTCGCGTACAAGGTGCAGTGCATCCAAAAAATTGCTCTTGCCAGACCCGTTGGCTCCCACCAAATAGGTGATGGGACCCAGGCGCACGTCGCAGTGGCCAATGCTTTTGTAGTTGCGCAACAGCACGCGGGTCAAAAACACAGATGAAGTCATCAGCAAGCACTCCTGGCGCAGACAATGGGCGGCAACACGGCCCCTCTCGGCGAAACCGCTTCGGCGGCAACGCTGCTGAGGGGTTCTTTTTGGGCGTCGGTTTTGCAGTCTATTGCCTCTGAGCCACCCCACACGCGGTCGATGGCGGCTTTGATCTTGGCTTCCATGCGGCGGATGTCGTACTCGACGATGTGCGGATCGGCGAAGCCGTGCAGGCAGGCGTTTTTGAAGATGTCGCGGCAGTCGTCAATGCGCTTCTTGGTGGTGGCGGCCAGCAGGCGCTGCACACCCTGCGGCGAAGCGCTAAACGCTTGCAGGCGCTGGATGGCCAACAAGTTGGCGAAGGTCATCGGGGGTTCCGTTCAGAAAAATGTGGGGGCCGGCGAGCAGGTTCACCACGAACGGGTCTTGCTCGGCCACGTGGGCTTGCAGCTCGGCCGGGGTGTAGACGACGGGGTTGATCTCGCGGTCCAGCGTGGTTTGCGCGCCGTGCAGCGCGCGCACCACCTCGCCGAACCCGCGCTCGGTGACCACGAGCACATCCACATCGCTGGCAGCGGTTTCGGTGCCGCGTGCGACCGAGCCGAAGATGAGGGCCAGCGCGGGCTGCAGCGGCGCCAGCGCCTGGGCCAGCAGCTCGGCGGCGCCGGTGGTCTTGCGCAGCAGGCTGGCCAGCTCGGGGAACACGGGGCATTGGCGGTTGGCTTGGTAACGCACCTGGTTGCCCTGCTCTTTGCGCAGCAGCAGCCCGGCGGCGGCCAGGCGGGCCAGCTCTTTGTGCAGGCTGCCGGGAGATGTGCCGGTGAGGCGGGCGAGTTCGCGCACGTGGTAATCCGCATCGGGGTGCAGCAGCAGCTGGCTCAGCAGCTTTTTGCGGTAGTCGCCCAGGAGCAGGTCGGTCAACATGGCGATGGGGCGTAGCTGTTCAGGCTTCGATTGTATCCATAACGGCTACGTTTGAAGCCTTTACGGATTCGTTTTCACATCAGGTGCGCGGACTCGGGAGGAAAGCGGGTGTGACCCGAAATGGTGCCGGGTCAGTATCCGCGCACCGGGTCCACCAAACCCGCGATGGGCAGCCCCGCTTCGAGCGCGCGGATCTTGCCCGCGATCTGGGCGATGCTTTCGTCGCGCAGCGTGCGTGCCGAGGTGTGCGGGGTGACGGTGATCTTGGGGTGGTTCCAGAACGGGTGCTCGGCGGGCAGCGGCTCGGTGCGGAACACGTCCAGCGTGGCGCCGACCAGGTGGCCGCTGTCGAGCAGGGCCAGCAAATCGTCTTCGACCAGATGCGCGCCGCGCGCCACGTTGATCAGGTAGCCGCCGGGCTTCAAGCGTCCCAGCGTGTCGCGGTTGAGGATGTCCTTGGTGTCGGCGGTGAGCGGCAGCAGGTTGACCAGCACGCGGCTGTGGGCGAGGAAGGTGTCAAAGCCGACTTCGCCGCTGTGCGTGAACACGCCTTCGATGGCCTTGGGCGTGCGGCTCCAGCCGTGCACGGGGAAGTCGAACACCGTCAGCGCCTGGGCCACGCGCTCGCCCAGCACGCCCAGCCCCATGACACCGACCGGGAAGTCCTGGCGGTGGCGCGGTTTGCGGTACGACCACTTGCCCGCTTTGACGTCGGCCTCGTAACCGTCGAACTCGCGGAAGTGGCGGATGACGGCGTGGCACACGTACTCGGCCATCTGCACCGACATGCCCGCGTCGTCCAGCCGCACCACGCGCACACCGGGCGGCAGCCGCAGCTTCAACAAGGCATCGACCCCGGCGCCGATGTTGAACAGGCCCTTGAGCGCCGGCTGTTCGTCCAGGAACTGTTGTGGTGGCGCCCAGACCACGGCGTGGTCGGCCTGGGGCGCGCCGGGTTGCCAGACGGTCACGGTGGCGCCAGGCAGCGCCGCGCGCAGGCCTTCGAGCCAGGGTTGGGCCTTGGTGTCGGTGCAGCAGAAGGTGATGTTCATGCGGCGAGCTTATGACAACGGTATCGGGTGTTCAGCCCATGAACCGATCGCCCTGAGCTTGTCGAAGGGCAACGACCAGCTCAGCCCGAACGGAAGTGGGCGAGTACCGCAGGTTTCAGGCCGTGGCGAT
>PNMH01000188.1 GCA_013823505.1 Polaromonas sp.
AGCGCCTGCACGCTCTCGGGCGGGGTGTGCTGGCTGATGCCGTGCCCAAGGTTGAAGATGTGCGTGGGCCCGGGCTGGTTGGGGTCGGTGTGCGGGGCACCAAACTGCTCCAGCACCCGCACCGCCTCGGCCGCCACCTGCTCGGGCGCGGCAAACAGCACGTTCGGGTCCAGGTTGCCTTGCAGCGCCTTGCCCGGCGCCCCGGCTTGCCCGCCCACTGCCGCGCGCGCCGCCCCCAGATTCACGGTCCAATCCAGCCCCAGCACCTCGCAGTCCAGCGCCGCCATCTGGCTGAGCCACAGGCCACCACCTTTGGTAAAGACGATGCGCGGGATGCGCTGCCCGGCGTGCTCGCGCGGCAGTTGCGCCAGCACGCGCGCGGTGTAGGCCAGGCTGAAGCGCTGAAAAGCGCCATCGGCCAGCACCCCGCCCCAGCTGTCGAAAATCATCACCGCTTGGGCCCCGGCCTCGATCTGCGCGCGCAAATAGGCTGCGACCGCGTCGGCGTTGAGGGCCAGCACGCGCTCGAGCAAATCGGGGCGGCGGTAGAGCATGGTCTTGACGAGGCGGTAGTCGTCGCTGCCGCCGCCTTCGACCATGTAGCAGGCCAGCGTCCAGGGGCTGCCGCTAAAGCCGATCAGCGGCACCCGGCCCGCCAGCGCACGCCGGATCGAGGTCACGGCGTCGAACACATAGCGCAGCCGCTCGAGGTCGGGCAGCGCCAGCGCCGCCACGTCGGCCTCGGTGCGCAGCGGGCGCTCAAATTTGGGCCCCTCGCCCTGGGTGAAGCTCAGGCCCAGCCCCATGGCGTCGGGCACGGTGAGGATGTCGGAAAACAAGATCGCCGCATCCAGCGCATAGCGCTCGAGCGGCTGCAGCGTGACCTCGGTGGCGTAGTCTGGGTTGGTGGCCAAGCCCATGAAGCTGCCGGCGCGCGCGCGCGAGGCGCGGTACTCTGGCAGGTAGCGCCCGGCTTGGCGCATGAGCCAGATCGGGGTGTGCTCTGTGGCTTGGCGCAGGCAAGCGCGCAAAAAGGTATCGTTTTGCAAAGGGGCGTAGGGCGTGTTCATGGCGACGATTGTCGCGCAATGACAAGGGTCGGCATCGATTAAAGGGGTATACGGATTTAATGGTTGATAGGGCACCTTCACCCCATCAATCTGATACCACCCTCAGATGGTTGATAGATCGACTCCGTAGTTGAGTTCCTCTGCGAAGTCCGGCAGTCCGTAACCGATGGTTTTCTTGTAGAAAGGAGAGACCTTCGCAGTCGGTGCCTTCTTCTTGTGCTTCGTGGTGTAGAGCATTCGTGCCCGCATCACCTCGAAGGAGTAACCGCGCCCTTCACGTTTCTTGTCCTTGGCCAGTCGGTTGATGGACTCCGTGTAAGCGTTGGTGACGGGCATGTCCGTCTCGAAGTAGGTCATGGTCTCTTCGCGCCAGTTTCCCACTGCCCTGACCAGATCGCTCCAGACTTCCTTTTGGCCCTTCGGGATGGTGGCTATCCACTCGTCTAGGGCGGCTTCTGCCTGGAGCCGTGTGGTGGCGTCCCAGATGCCGTAGAAGCGCTCCTTGTGCTCGTAGGCGGCCAGCAGTTGCGGGAACGCGCCTGTCCAGGTCTCCATGATGAGGCGCTCCCGGTCTGAGACTTCGTGAGCGCGTTTCAGCAGGATTTTCCGGTCTCCCTTGAGAGTCCGGCTCTGGGACGGTTTCAGCTCCTTTCTGAGGCCCTTGCGCACTCTCTCTAGGGCATCGTTGGCCATGCGCACCACATGGAACTTATCGACCACGATACGGGCCTGGGGCAGCACAGCCTTGACCGCTGCCCGGTAGGGGTTCCACATGTCCATGCTGACGATCTCGACCTTCTGCCGGTCTTTCAGCTTCATCAGGTAGTTGGTCACCACGTCCTGGCGGCGGGTGGCCAGAAGGTCGAGCAGGGTTCGCTCCTCAATGTTGGTCAGAATGCAGCGGTAGCGCTTGTTCAGGTATAGCTCGTCAATGCCCAGGATGCGGGGCGTCTCGAAGCGGTGCAAGCGCCCCAGGAACTCGGCGCGGGCGTTGAAGATGTCGCGCACCGTCTTCTCGTCCAGGCCGGTCTGTGCCGCCACAAAGGTGTAGGGGTGGCTGAAGGACTCCTTCTCCACGTACTCATGCAGCCGCAGTGTCATACGGAATCCGTCCACCATCTCCGGTAGCTGGGGCCTGAATGTTGTCTTGCAGGCCCGGCAGGTGTATCGGCGGCGGACCACCCAGAGAGTGACCCGCTTGCCGTGGATGGGCAGATCACGATAGGGAACGTCACGCTTGCCGAACCGTACGAACTCACCCTGCACGCCGCATTCCTCGCAGGCGATGGGATCGGGCACGTCCACCTGGAAGTGCATTTCGTCGTCGGTTGATTTGCAGCCCAGTACTTGGTATTGCGGCAGGTGAAGGATGTTGTCGGGAAGTTCGGTCATGGTGTTGTATAGGCGTAGGTGTCAGTCAGATCCATCCGGCTCGGCATTGGTGTTTGCTTTTTTACCCAACAAGCTGCTGGAAACTAAAAGTAAGGCACCGAGGACAATTGCAATATCAGCCAGGTTGAAGGCCGGCCAATGCCAGTCTCGCCAATAGAAATCAAAGGAATCCACAACATAGCCGCGAAAGACCCGGTCAATCAGGTTGCCCATGGCGCCACCGAGGATAAGACTGTAAGCGATGACTTCTCCTTTATGACGATTTTCAAGGATCAGCTTGATCAGAAAAATCGAGACCACTACCGCGATTCCGATAAAAAAGTAGCGCTGCCAGCCTCCACCATTCGCAAAAAGACTGAATGCGGCACCGGTGTTCCATAGGCGCACCCAGTTAAAGAACGGGGTCACCGAAACATACTCGCCATAGGCCATTGATTGCTGCACCAGCCACTTTACAGCCTGATCAGACGCTGCCAGCAGGCCCGATATGGACAATAGGGCATACGGCGAGAGCTTTTTGCCAATAATGAACATTATTTAACCCTTCAACGCCAGAATGCGTCTGGCACCGTTAAGTACAATGACCCCCGCGATGGTGCCGATAATCAGATCCGGATAATTGGACCCGGTCCACGCGACCAGAGCGCCGGCGGTGATGACCCCCAGGTTGATCACCACGTCGTTGGCCGAGAATATCCAGCCTGCCTTCATGTGCGCCCCGCCCTCCCGATGTTTGGATATGAGCAGCAGACAGGCGGTATTGGCAATCAATGAGACGAAGGCGATGGCTATCATCACCAGCCATTCAGGCTCACTACCGAATACAAAGCGTCGCACCACCTCGACGAGTACGCCGATAGCCAAAATCAGTTGCAGTACCCCTGCCAGATGCGCGGCACGTACCTGCATTTTCGCACTGCGCCCTACGGCATAGAGAGCCAGGCCATAGACGGCTGCATCGGCAAACATATCCAGGGAATCAGCGGTCAGGCCGGTAGACTGGGCGATCAGACCGGCAGTCATTCCCACCACGAACATGATCGCATTGATACCGAGCAACACGCGCAGAGTGCCTGACTCCTGCGTAGCAGAGACTGCCGAGCTCTCAGCGGCCTTGATCGTCTCTGGGTCGGCAATGACGGTTTCCTGAAGAGAGGCGCCTAGCCCCAAGGTCGCCAGTTTCGCGGTAATGGGCTCAGCCTCGCCGTCATGCACGACCTTCAACCGGCGGTTCGACAAGTCGAAGGACAGTGCCCGAATCTCCTCAAAGCCGTTCAGGGCTAGGCGAATCATTCGTTCTTCTGATGGACAGTCCATCTTCGGCACGGCATAAACACTGACCCATCTCCCTGGCGCCTCGGAGGAGGCCTGTATATCGGTATCCGCC
>PNMH01000189.1 GCA_013823505.1 Polaromonas sp.
GTGGCGGTGCACATGATCGGCAAGATCAAGACCACCGTGCAGATGGTCGCCATTCCCTTCCTGCTGTTTGACGGCACCCTGTTCAAGCTGATCGACACCCACCTTTGGGGCACCTGGCTGATCTGGATCTCGGCGGTGCTCACCATCTGGTCGATGGTGTACTACCTGCAAAAGGCGATCCCCGAGATCCGCGCCAAGTCACGCTGACTGCGCCGAGGCATTTGGTCATGCAATCTCCGACGCAAGACAACGCGTGGCTGCGCGCCATGCCGTGGGTGTTCGTGCTGATCTGGAGCACCGGCTTCATCGTCGCTCGCTACGGCATGCCCTATGCGCCGCCGATGAAGTTCCTCGCGGTGCGGTATGCCTTGTCCATCGCCTGTTTCCTGCCGTGGATCCTGCTGGCCGGTGTGAAGTGGCCGACCACCCGCACGCAATGGATGCATCTGGCCGTCACCGGCGTCTTCATGCACGCGGGTTACCTGGGCGGAGTCTGGGTGGCCGTCAAGGCGGGCATGGGGTCGGGTCTGTCCTCGCTCATCGTCGGACTGCAGCCGGTGCTCACCGCCATCTGGCTGTCTGGCACCGGCTCCAAGGTCAGCAAGCGCCAATGGCTCGGGTTGGTGCTGGGTTTTGCTGGTCTGGTGCTCGTGGTGTCGCGCAAGTTCGGCGCCGGTGGCCCGGGCGATCAGGCCACCTGGTTCAACCTCTCGCTGGCCGTGATGGCACTGTTTTCCATCACCATCGGCACGCTCTACCAGAAGCGCTTTGTGGCGGCCTGTGACGTGCGCACCGCCAATGCGGTGCAGTTGCTCGCGGCCTTGCTGGTCACGCTGCCGCTGACCCTGCTGGAGGCCGAGGCCATGCAGTGGAATGGACAGCTCATGGGCGCCATGGCGTGGTCGGTGCTGGGGCTCACGTTGGGCGGCAGTTCGCTGCTCTACCTGCTGATCCAGCGCGGCGCAGCGGCCTCGGTGACCAGCCTGATGTATCTGGTGCCGCCGTGCACCGCGCTGATTGCCTGGTTGCTGTTCGCAGAACCCATCACGGCGGTCACGCTGGCCGGCACCGCACTCACCGCTTTTGGAGTGAGTTTGGTCGTGCGCGCTTCGCGCTAGACGCGGGCCTCGCGGGCTTCCACGGCTCGTGGCTGAAGCGCTCCACGAGAAAGTCCACCAGCAGGCGGATGCGTCGCGGGGTCTGGGAACGGAAGGGTGCCAGCCAGTGGATGTCGGCGTCGGCCATGGCGTGGTCGGGCAGCACGCGCACCAATTCACCGCTGGCCAGCTGCGGTGCAATGTCCCACAAGCTGCGCAGCATGATGCCGCGCCCCGCCAGGCACCAGTCGCGCACCAATTCACCCGAATTGCTGGACAGCGGGCCATTCACCGGAACGTGCTTCACCAGCGCATCGCCACTGCTCTGCAGCCGCCAGTGGTCAAAGCGCTGGCCTGGTCCACCGCCGTTTTCCCGCACCACGAGGCAGCTGTGAGCCGTGAGCTCCTGCAGCGTGCGCGGTGAGCCATGTTGCGCCAGGTAGGCGGGCGCGGCCACCAGCACGCGCTGGTTGCCGGCGAGCCGCCGCGCCACCCATTCCGCTGCGCGCTCGTTCGGTGCGTTCCAGAGCCAGATAGCGCCATCGAAGCCTTCCACCGCCAGGTCGGGCAATTGTTCGGTGAGCTGCAGCTGGACCTGCACACCAGGGTGTTTCGCCTGAAACGCGGCCAGCGCCGGCCCGACCCAGAGACGGCCAAATCCAAAGGTGGCCGCCAGGCGCACCGGCCCGGCCGGCTCGGTCTGGCGCTCGCGCAATTCGGCCTCCACCTCTTCGAACGCACGCAGCAGGTGCACCGCGCGCTCGCACAGCGCATCGCCCTCGGCCGTGGGGCTCACGCGCCGCGTGGTGCGCTGGAACAGGCGCAGGCCCAGGCCCGCCTCCAAAGCGGCCAGGCGCTTGGTGACGGCCGAGGGTGCGACGTGCATTGCGCGGGCTGCCATCACCAGGCTGCCATGCTGACGCACGGCGAGCACGAGTTCCAGATCGGGGCGGTCCAATTGTTTCCTTTTTGGCTTGAATCAATTGCCGGATTATTGCTGCATTGCGGGCTATGCTGCGAACCTTCCCAGACCGATCAGAAGGAGCTTCCATGAGTCAACACCGCATCGCCGTCATCGCCGGAGATGGCATCGGCACCGAAGTCATGCCCGAGGGCATTCGCGTGCTGGAGACCGTTGCCACGAAGTTCGGCATCGACCTGCAGTTCGACCACTTCGACTTCTCCAGCTGCGACTATTTCGAGCGCCACGGCAAGATGCTGCCCGACGACTGGAAGGACCAGATCGGTGGTCATGAGGCCATTTATTTCGGCGCTGTGGGCTGGCCCGACAAGGTGCCCGACCACATCTCGCTCTGGGGCTCGCTGCTGCTGTTTCGCCGCGAGTTCGACCAATACGTCAACGTGCGACCCGCGCGCCTCATGCCCGGTGTGATCGCCCCCGTGGTGCGGCGCGACGGCAGCGCTCGCGCGCCCGGTGAAATCGACATGGTGATCGTGCGCGAGAACACCGAAGGCGAATACTCCAGCATCGGCGGGCGCATGTACCCGGGCACCGAGCGCGAGATCGTGATGCAGGAAACCGTGATGTCGCGCATCGGCGTGGACCGCGTGCTGCGCTACGCCTTCGAGACGGCGCGCTCACGGCCCAAGAAGCACCTGACCAGCGCGACCAAAAGCAACGGCATCGCCATCACCATGCCTTACTGGGACGAGCGCGTGGCCGAGATGGCCAAGGAATATCCGGACGTGCGGGTGGACAAGTTCCACATCGACATCCTTACGGCTCACTTTGTGCAGCGCCCCGACTTTTTCGACGTGGTGGTGGGCAGCAACCTGTTCGGCGACATCCTCTCCGACCTCGGCCCCGCCTGCACCGGCACCATCGGCATCGCACCCAGCGCCAACCTCAACCCCACGCGCCAGCATCCTTCTCTGTTCGAGCCCGTACACGGATCGGCGCCGGACATTGCCGGCAAAGGCATTGCGAATCCGATCGGCCAGATCTGGTGCGGCGCGCTGATGCTCGACTTCCTGGGCCACCGCGCGGCCCACGATGCGGTGATGAACGCCATCGAGGCGGTGCTGCAACCCGGCAGCGGTGCTCCCCGCACCGGCGACCTGGGTGGGACGGCGGGTACCACCGATGTGGGACGCGCGATTGCGCAGGCGATCAAGGGTTGATCCAGAGCGCTCCACGCGACGGCAGCGCGGTTGAAAGCGTCTAGAATCCTGCCTCTTGTGCCGTCGGGGTTGGGCGCGCGACCCTCGTGTATTGACAGGGGTTGCAGCCCGTGGGTCTAATCAACTTTCGTGCGTCGCGGTCATCACCGCGTCCAGCGATCAACAGAACCAGTCCCACGGCAGCCAACCGCGCCGTTCCAGGACAAGCTTTGTACCTTCGGAACAACTCATCTCATTTCAAGAGGGGCCATTTGTGAACAAAACAGAACTCGTCGAGCACATCGCCAAGAACGCCGACATCTCCAAGGCAGCCGCCACGCGCGCACTCGACTCGACCATCACCGCCATCCGCACCACGCTCAAGAAGGGCGGCACGGTCTCGCTCGTGGGCTTTGGCTCGTTTGCCGTGACCAAGCGTCCTGCTCGCAAAGGCCGCAACCCACGCACCGGCGACGAGATTAAAATCAAGGCCGCCAAGGTGCCGAAGTTCCGTCCGGGCAAGGCCCTCAAAGACGCGCTGAACTGAAGGTGACGCCCCTTTCCCGGTGGGGTGCTTAGCTCAGTTGGCAGAGCGGCTCCTTTACACGGAGTAGGTCGGCGG
>PNMH01000190.1 GCA_013823505.1 Polaromonas sp.
GCGCTCGCTGGCGGCGGTCATCGCCTTTTTGCTGTCGGACGACGCGAGCGCCGTCACCGGTGCCTGCGTGCCGGTGGCCGGTCGGGTTTGACGATGGAGGTGCTGAACGTGTCTTCCGAATCTTCTTCATCCACTGCCAACGCTTCGGCGGGTGGCGGCACCATGGCGTGGTCTGACCGCTACCTGCTCGGGCACGGTGGCATGGACAACACCCACCGCGAATTTGTCGATTGCGTGGCCGCCATGCAAACAGCGGGCGACGCCGAGCTGGTCGAATGCCTCGCCGACTTTGAGGCGCATGCCGTTGAACATTTTGAGCAGGAGCGGCGCTGGATGGAGGACACCGCGTTTCCCGCCACGCAGTGCCACGTGGACGAACACACTGCGGTCCTCCACTCCGTGCACGAAGTGCAGGAGATGCTGCGCAACGGGGCCTCCGGGCAGGTGGCCCGCGATCTCGCCCGTGCGCTCGCGGACTGGTTTCCCGGACACGCCGATTACATGGACGCTTCGCTGTCCCAGTGGCTGATCAAGCGCAGCCATGGCGGGGCGCCCGTGGTGCTTCGCCGGCGCCTGGACCCGGCTGGCGCAGCGGTTCCGCCCGAGACCGATTGAACCCTCGCTCCCGCCAGGGTCGCTGTGGACCCTGGTTCCCACTTTCCCCAAAGAGACACACCATGAGACTTGTGACATTTCAGACCCCTGGCGAAGCAGCCCGCGCCGGCGCCTTCATCGAGAGCGATCAGGCGGTGCTGGATTTGCGGCAGGCCGCGCAGGCCGTGCACGGCGGCAGCGCCGATGCGCTGGCCAGCGTGCTGTCGCTGATCGAAGCAGGGCCTGTGGCTTCCGAGCTGGCGCGAGGCCTGATCGCGCGCGCGCCCAGCGTGGCGGTTCGGCAGCGGAGCGAGGTCAAGATCCTGGCGCCCATTCAACCCCCGCCGCAGATGCGCGATGCCTCCTGTTTCGAGCTGCATCTGCGGCAGAGCTTCGCGGCCGCTCGCCGCGCGCGCGCCGCGCGCACACCGGACCCGGAAGCCACGCTGAAGGCGATGAACACCCGCGCCGACGACCGCGTGATCGAGACCTTCCAGCGACAGCCCATTTACTACAAGTGCAACCGCTTCGCGACCATCGGCGCGGACGACGACGTGGTGTGGCCCAGCTACAGCAAGATGCTGGATTTTGAACTCGAGTTCGGTTTCTACATCGGTGCGCGGGCCAAGGACGTGCCCAAGGAGAAGGCGCGCGAGCACATTTTTGGCTACACGATCTTCAACGACATCAGCGCACGCGATGCCCAAGCCGTGGAAATGGGCGGCATGCTCGGGCCGGCCAAGGGCAAGGACTTTGACACCGGCAACGTGATGGGCCCCTGCTTGGTCACGGCCGATGAACTGCCCGACCCGTACAACCTGAACATGGTCGCCCGCGTCAACGGCGAGGAATGGGGGCGCGGCAATTCGCGCGACATGTACTGGAAGTTCGAGGACGTGATCGCGCACATTTCCCGCTCCGAAACCCTGCACCCGGGCGAGTTCTTCGGGTCGGGCACGGTGGGCAACGGCTGCGGCCTGGAGCAGATGCGCTACCTCAAACCCGGTGACGTGGTGGAGCTGGAGGTCGAAGGCATCGGCCTGCTGCGCACTCGCATCACCCTGCCCGCCACTCAGCCCAATACCCAGCCCATCCCCCAGCCCTGAGCAAGGGACCGCTCGTGGGCTCTGGGCGCTGTCATCATGCGTCGGTGGCGGCTCGCAACATGCCTTCCAGCGCCGTGAGCAGGTTGTCCAGCGTGCCGTCGGCCGACCAGAACGCGTGGGTGGTCTCAGTGCGTTCCAGGCTCGCCTCGCGGGCCGCAAGGATGGCGCGCAGGGCAATGCTCATGAACACCAGGCGCTGTTCCAGCGCTGCCGCAGGGACGGCCGTGACCAACTGCCGGATGTGCGCCAAGCAACGCTGGTAGCCCGTGTTCAGACCGCCCTCCAGCACCTCGTTGAGCAGCGCGCGGTTCTGCAGCGCGAGCAGGCTGATGAAGCGCAGGTAGGTGTCTTCCTCGCCGTTCGTCTCGCCCAGGTTGATCGAGGGGAACACCAGCACTTCCAGGACCTGACGCAGGTGCCGGGGCCCGCCCTCGGCTTCCATCTGGTCCAGTGCGGCGTTGCGCCGGTCGTCGATCAACTGGGCGGTGTCAACGATCAGCTCCCGCACGAGGGCGTCCTTGGTCCGGAAGTAGTAGTGCAGCGAACCGGAGTTCTTTTGATCGCTCGCGGCCACGATTTCCCGCACGGTCACGCCGTCGATGCCGCGCTGGGCAAACAGCCGTCTGGCTGAGAGTTTGATGTGCTCACGGGTGTCGTTTCCGCTCATAAAGGGCTTCATTTTTAGGGGTTGCACGATTTAGGTCATTTGCTTTAACATAATGACCTAAATGCCCGAAGGCAGGCATTCATCCTACTGGACACCATGCAAGACACCTTAAAAGAACTCGATTTCGACCAGCGCCGCGTGCTGGTGGTGGGCGGCTCCAGCGGCATCGGTAACGGCATCGCCCAGGCCTTTCGGGTGCGCGGTGCTGACGTGCACGTGTGGGGCACGCGGGCCAGTGCGGCGGATTACGCCGCAGAAAAGGGTTCTGACCTGGAGGGGCTGCATTACACCCAGTGCGATGTGGCCAACAGCGTTGAAGTTGCCGCCCTGCGGCCCGGCTTTGATGCGCTGGACGTGCTGGTGCTGTGCCAGGGCATTGTTCGGTACGGGCGTGACGAGTACGAGTCCGAAGGCTTTCGCCAAGTGGTGGATGTCAACCTCAACAGCCTCATGGATTGCGCCCACAAGTTCCACGCCATGCTCAAGCAGCGTCAAGGCGCGCTGATCATCATCAGCTCGCTGGCGGGCTTCGCGGCCCGCATCGGCAACCCGGCCTATGCGGCTTCGAAGGCGGGCGCCATCTCGCTCACCAAGTCACTGGGCGAGGCATGGGCCCGGGACGGCATCCGTGTCAACGGCGTGGCCCCCGGCCTGGTGCCGTCCAAGCTCACCGGGGTCACCTTTGACGATCCCGAGCGGGCCGCCAAGGTGCTGCGTGGCATCCCCGCGGGCCGCTTTGGCACGCCGCAGGACATCGCCGGCCCCGTGCTCTTCCTCGCTTCACCCCTCGCGTCGTACGTCGTGGGGCAGACCATCCTGGCGGATGGCGGCAAGGGCCTGTCCTGACGGGCTTGAGCGTCACTCACTACCCCCTTCACGAACATCAACGACAAGGCATTACCATGGGCTGGGATTTCGAGACCGAACCTGCTTTTCAGGCCAAACTGGACTGGATCACCACCTTCGTGCGCGAGGAGGTGGACCCGCTGGAGTTCGTGCTGGGCAACCACTACGACGTCAAGCACCCCGACAACGTGCGCTTGATCCGGCCGCTGCAGCAGCGGGTCAAGGCACAGGGTTTGTGGGCCTGCCATCTGGGCAAGGAACTGGGTGGGCAGGGCTACGGCCAAGTGCAACTCGCGCTGATGAACGAGATCCTGGGTGCCGCCCGGTTCGGCCCCATCGTCTTTGGTTGCCAGGCGCCCGACACCGGCAACGCCGAGATCCTGGCCCACTTCGGGACGCCCGATCAGAAGGTTCGCTACCTGCAGCCTTTGCTGGACAACCACATCGTGTCCTGCTTCTCGATGACCGAGCCGCAAGGTGGTGCCGACCCGTTGGAGATCCGCACCCGTGCGGTGCGGGAGGGCGATCATTGGGTGATCGAGGGCGAAAAATGGTTCGCGTCCAACGCCAGCCTGGCGGAGTTCTTCATCGTGATGGCGCATAGCGAGCCCGATGCGG
>PNMH01000191.1 GCA_013823505.1 Polaromonas sp.
AGACCGCCGGTGATGTCGCGCGTCTTCTGACCTTCGACCGGGATGCGGGCCAGCACCTCGCCTGGGCCCACGTCCATGCCGTCGCGCACCTGGATCAGCGAGCCGATCTGGAAGCCGATGGTCACCGAGTGGTCGGTGCCAGGGATCTTCACTTCGTTGCCTTGCGCGTCGATCAGCTTGACCTGGGGGCGAACCACCTTGGCCACGCCGCGGCGCTTCGGATCGATCACCACCAGGGTCGACAGACCGGTGACATCGTCCACCTGCTTGGCCACCGTGAGGCCTTCCTCGACGTTCTCGAAACGCACCTGACCTGCGAATTCCGTGATGATCGGGCGGGTCAGCGGGTCCCAGTTCGCCAGGATCGCGCCAGCCTTGATGGACTGGTCGGCCTTGATCGACAGGATGGCGCCGTACGGCACCTTGTGGCGCTCGCGCTCGCGACCGTGTTCGTCGTGGATGATGATTTCGCCGGAACGCGAGATCACCACCAGTTCGCCCTTGGTGTTGGTCACGTAACGCATGGTGGCGTTGAAGCCGATCACGCCGCTGGACTTGGCTTCCACGCTGGAGGCCACCGCCGCACGCGACGCCGCGCCACCGATGTGGAAGGTGCGCATGGTCAGCTGCGTGCCAGGTTCACCGATGGACTGCGCGGCGATCACGCCGACCGCCTCACCGATGTTCACCAGACCACCACGACCCAGATCGCGGCCGTAGCACTTGGCGCAGATGCCGAAGCGGGTTTCGCAGGTCAGTGCGGTGCGCACTTTCACTTCGTCCACCGCGGCGGCTTCCAGCATGTCGAGCATGTCTTCGTCGAGCATTTCGCCGGCAGGCACCAGCAGTTCGCGCGTCTCGGGGTGCATCACTTCCTCGGCCGTGGTGCGGCCCAGGATACGGTCGCGCAGCGATTCGATGACCTCGCCGCCTTCGACGATGGCGCGCATCAGCGTGCCGTTGGTGGTGCCGCAGTCCTGGGTGTTGACCACCAAGTCCTGCGTCACGTCCACCAGGCGGCGCGTGAGGTAGCCCGAGTTGGCGGTCTTCAGCGCCGTGTCGGCCAGGCCTTTTCGCGCACCGTGGGTCGAGATGAAGTACTGCAACACGTTGAGGCCTTCACGGAAGTTCGCCGTGATGGGGGTCTCGATGATGGAGCCGTCGGGCTTGGCCATCAGGCCTCGCATGCCGGCGAGCTGGCGGATCTGCGCAGCAGAACCGCGCGCACCCGAGTCGGCCATCATGTAGATGGAGTTGAACGACTCCTGGTCGACTTCCTTGCCGTGGCGATCCGTGGTCCGCTGCTTGGCCAGCTGGGCCATCATGACCTTGGAGATCTCGTCACCCGCCTTGCCCCAGATGTCCACCACCTTGTTGTAGCGCTCACCCGCGGTCACCAGACCAGAGGCGTACTGCTGGGCGATTTCCTTCACCTCGTTTTCGGCACGGTCGATGATGGCTGGCTTCTCCTTGGGCACCAGCATGTCGTCCACGGCGATCGAGATACCGGCGCGCGTGGCCAGACGGAAGCCGTTTTGCAGCAGCTTGTCGGCGAACACCACGGTTTCCTTCAGGCCGCACTTGCGGAACGAGGTGTTGATCAGGCGCGATATTTCCTTCTTCTTCAGCGGCTTGTTCAGCACGTCGAATGGCAGGCCACGCGGCAGGATCTCGGAGAGCAGTGCACGGCCCACGGTGGTGTCCACCAGCGAGGTCGACGACGTCCACTCACCCGTGGCCTTGTCCAGCGTCTGCTGGGTCAGGCGCACGCTGATCTTGGCGGTGATTTCCACCACGCCGTTGTCGAGCGCGCGCAGCAGCTCGGACAGATCGGCAAAGATCATGCCCTCGCCCTTGGCGTTGATGCGGTCGCGGGTGGCGTAGTACAAGCCCAGCACCACGTCTTGCGACGGGACGATGGACGGCTCGCCGTTGGCGGGAAACAGGATGTTGTTCGAGGCCAGCATCAGGGTGCGCGCTTCGATCTGCGCTTCCACCGACAGCGGCACGTGAACGGCCATCTGGTCGCCGTCGAAGTCGGCGTTGAACGCAGCGCAGACCAAGGGGTGCAGCTGGATCGCCTTGCCCTCGATCAGGATGGGTTCGAACGCCTGGATGCCCAGGCGGTGCAGCGTGGGTGCGCGGTTGAGCATCACGGGGTGCTCTTTGATCACCTCTTCCAGGATGTCCCACACCACCGGCGTGCCGGCTTCAACTTCCTTTTTCGCGGCCTTGATGGTGGTCGCGATGCCCATGGCTTCCAGGCGCGAGAAGATGAACGGCTTGAACAGTTCCAGGGCCATCAGCTTGGGCAGGCCGCACTGGTGCAGCTTGAGCGTTGGGCCGACCACGATGACCGAGCGGCCCGAGTAGTCGACGCGCTTGCCCAGCAAGTTCTGGCGGAAACGGCCACTCTTGCCCTTGATCATGTCGGCCAGCGACTTGAGCGCGCGCTTGTTGGCGCCCGTCATGGCCTTGCCACGACGACCGTTGTCCAGCAGCGAGTCCACGGCTTCCTGCAGCATGCGCTTTTCGTTGCGCGCAATGATCTCAGGGGCCTTGAGCTCCAGCAGGCGGCGCAGACGCGAGTTGCGGTTGATGACGCGGCGGTACAAGTCATTCAGGTCGGAGGTCGCGAAGCGGCCACCGTCCAGAGGCACCAGCGGACGCAGGTCCGGTGGCAGCACGGGCAGCACGTCGAGCACCATCCACTCGGGCTTGATGCCCGACTTCTTGAAGGCCTCCAGCACTTTGAGGCGCTTGGCGTTCTTCTTGATCTTGAGCTCGGAGCCGGTCAGGTCGTTGCGCAGCTTCTCGATCTCGATGTCGAGGTCGATCGCTTGCAGCAATTCCTTGATGCCCTCGGCGCCCATCTTGGCCACGAACTCGTCACCGAATTCCTTGCGCTTCGCATCAAAGTCGTCCTCGGACATGATGCCGAACTTCTTCAGCGGGGTCATGCCGGGGTCGGTCACCACGTAGGCTTCGAAGTACAGCACGCGCTCGATGTCGCGCAGCGTCATGTCCAGGATCAGGCCCAGACGCGATGGCAGCGATTTCAGGAACCAGATATGGGCGCAAGGCGCGGCCAGATCGATGTGACCCATGCGCTCGCGGCGCACCTTGGTCTGCGTGACTTCAACGCCGCACTTTTCGCAAATGACACCGCGGTGCTTCAAACGCTTGTACTTGCCGCACAGGCATTCGTAGTCCTTGATGGGGCCGAAGATCTTGGCGCAGAACAGGCCGTCGCGCTCGGGCTTGAACGTGCGGTAGTTGATGGTCTCGGGCTTCTTGACCTCACCGAAGGACCACGAGCGGATTTTCTCCGGCGAGGCCAGACCGATGCGGATCGCATCGAAGTGGTCGTCGGGCGTGAACTGTTTGAACAGGTCGAGCAAAGATTTCATGTGACTCTTTCCAAATCGTTAATCAGTTGAGGACAGAGCAAAAATTGCTGCGCAATTCATTGGTCTGTCCCGCAAGGTCTCAGGACCGCTCAAGCTCAATGTCGATACCGAGCGAGCGGATTTCCTTGACCAGCACGTTGAACGACTCGGGCATGCCCGCCTCGATCGTGTGCTCGCCCTTGACGATGCTCTCGTAGACCTTGGTACGGCCCTGCACGTCGTCCGACTTGACGGTGAGCATTTCCTGCAG
>PNMH01000192.1 GCA_013823505.1 Polaromonas sp.
AAATCGTGGTGCCGTTGGGGCCACCGGTGAACACCGAGGCATGGACCAGCGCGATGCGCAGCAGGAAGCTGTCGAGCTCGGTGGGGCCTTGCAGGTACAGCTCTTCCTTGCCGGCCTTGACCTTGTACAGCGGTGGCTGGGCGATATAGATGTGGCCGCGCTCGACCAGCTCCGGCATCTGGCGGTAGAAGAAGGTCAGCAGCAGGGTGCGGATGTGGGCGCCGTCCACGTCGGCGTCGGTCATGATGATGATGCGGTGGTAGCGCAGCTTGGCGACGTTGAAGTCGTCCTTGCCGTCGCCGTTGGCGCTTTCACCGCCGGCTTTGCCGATGCCGGTGCCCAGGGCGGTGATGAGGGTCAGGATTTCGTTGGAGGTGAGCAGCTTCTCGTAGCGCGCCTTCTCCACGTTCAGGATCTTGCCGCGCAGCGGCAGGATCGCCTGGAACTTGCGGTCGCGGCCTTGTTTGGCGGAGCCACCGGCAGAGTCGCCCTCCACGATATAGATCTCGCACAGCGCCGGGTCTTTTTCCTGGCAGTCGGCCAGCTTGCCGGGCAGGCCCATGCCGTCGAGCACACCTTTGCGGCGCGTCATTTCGCGGGCCTTGCGCGCGGCTTCGCGTGCGCGGGCAGCGTCCACGATCTTGCCGCAGATGATCTTGGCGTCGTTCGGGCGTTCCTGCAGGTAGTCCGCCAGCAGGCGGCTCACGATGTCTTCGACCGGGCCGCGCACTTCGCTGGAGACCAGCTTGTCCTTGGTCTGGCTGCTGAACTTGGGCTCGGGCACCTTGACCGAGAGCACGCAGCACAGGCCTTCGCGCATGTCGTCACCGGTGACCTCGACCTTGGCCTTCTTGGCGAAGTCGTTGTCGTCGATGTACTTGTTGATCACCCGCGTCATGGCGGCGCGCAGGCCGGTGAGGTGGGTGCCGCCGTCCCGCTGCGGGATGTTGTTGGTGAAGCACAGGACTTGCTCGTTGTAGCCGCTGTTCCACTGCATGGCCACTTCCACGCCGATGTTGGTGCCCTGGTCACTCGCGCGGTCGCCCAGCGCGTGGAACACGTTGGGGTGCAGCACCGTCTTGCCTTTGTTGATGAAGTCAACGAAGCCCTTGACGCCGCCGGCGCCGGAGAAGTCGTCTTCCTTGCCGCTGCGTTCGTCCTTCAGGCGGATGCGCACGCCGTTGTTGAGGAAGGAGAGTTCGCGCAGGCGTTTGGACAGGATCTCGTAGTGGAAATCGGCGTTCTCGCGAAAGATGTCGTAGTCGGGCAGGAAGTGCACCTCGGTGCCGCGCTTCTCGGTGTCGCCGGTCACTTTCATGGGCGAGATCTCGACGCCGCTGGCGGTGGTCTCGACGATGCGGTTCTGCACGAAGCCGCGCGCGAACTCGATCTGGTGCATCTTGCCTTCGCGGCGCACGGTCAGGCGCAGCCACTGGCTCAGCGCGTTCACGCAGCTCACGCCCACGCCGTGCAGGCCGCCCGAGACCTTGTAGCTGTTCTGGTTGAACTTGCCGCCCGCGTGCAGTTCGGTGAGGGCAATCTCGGCCGCCGAGCGCTTGGGCTCGTGCTTGTCGTCCATCTTCACGCCGGTGGGGATGCCGCGGCCGTTGTCGGTGACGCTGATGGAATTGTCGCTGTGGATGGTCACCACGATGTCGTCGCAGTGGCCGGCCAGGGCTTCGTCGATGGAGTTGTCGACCACCTCGAACACCAGGTGGTGCAGACCGGTGCCGTCCGACGTGTCGCCGATGTACATGCCCGGGCGCTTGCGCACGGCCTCCAGGCCTTCCAGGATCTGGATGGAACCCTCGCCATACCCTTCGCTGGCACCGACCTGGTGGGCGTCGATGGTGGGCTGGAAATTGGAGCTGTCGGCGTTGGCCGCACCGGTGTTGACGGAATCGGCGGGCTTGTTGGCTTCGGACATAAGGGACTTTTCTCAATCGCTAGAAAGGCCAAACCCGCTGGGCAGCGGGTCGGGCTTGGGGGAAAGGGGATCGCGGCTGGTCAGATCCGCATCGGCATGACAACGTACTTGAACGCGTTGTCGTCGGGGTTGGTCACCAGCGCGGAGCTGTTGCCATCGGACAGTTCGATGCGAACCATTTCCTGCGACATGTTCTGCAGCGCGTCGATGAGGTAGGTGACGTTGAAGCCGATCTCGATCGTGTCGCCGCCGTAGTCGATGTCGAGCTCGTCGACCGCTTCTTCCTGCTCGGCATTGCTGGAGGCCACGCGCAGGATGCCGGGCTCGATGTTCAGGCGCACGCCCTTGAACTTCTCGCTCGTCATGATGGCGGTGCGCTGCAGCGAAGCCAGCAGCGGCACGCGGCCGAGCGTCACGATGTTCTTGTGGTTCTTCGGGATCACGCGGTTGTAGTCGGGGAACTTGCCCTCGACCAGCTTGGTGACGAACTCCATGCCGTCAAAGCTGAACTTGGCCTGGTTGGCGGCGAACTGCATCTCGATCGCGCCTTCCTTGTCGCTGAGCAGGCGCTGCAGTTCCAGCACCGTCTTGCGCGGCAGGATCACCTCTTGTTTGGGCACTTCCACGTCGAGCGTGGCGCTGGCAAACGCGAGGCGGTGACCGTCGGTGGCCACCAGGCTGAGCTGCTTGCCTTCGGCCACAAACAGGATGCCGTTCAAGTAGTAACGGATGTCGTGCACGGCCATCGAGAACGACACCTGGCCAAGCAGGCTTTTCAACGTCTTCTGCGGCACCGAGAAGACCGGGCCGAAGCTGGCGGACTCTTGCACCAGCGGAAAGTCTTCGGGCGGCATGCTCTGCAGCGTGAAGCGGCTCTTGCCCCCCTTGAGGATGAGCTTGCCGGCGCTGGACTCCAGGCTCACGCTCTGGTCGCCGGACATGGTGCGCAGGATGTCGATGAGCTTGCGCGCGCCCAGCGTGGTGGCGAAGTTGCCGCTGTCCCCGTCGAGCTCGGCGGTGGTGCGGATCTGGATTTCCAGGTCGCTCGTGGTCAGCTGCACCTGCGAGCCGGTCTTGCGCAACAACACGTTGGCCAGGATAGGCAGGGTGTGGCGACGTTCCACGATGCCGGCCACCGATTGCAGTGCGGCCAGAACCTTGTCCTGGGTCGATTTGAAAACGATCATGTCAGACTCTTTCGTCTCTGGTTGCTTGTGGTCCGGGGGTTGCCTCCCCGGCGGGCCCTGCGTCTATCGGAGCCAAATCTTCGCTATTTTCGCTGTTTTGAGAGCGGCCCCGGCAAAACGGCTTCTCGTTCAAAAACGGCTCTCAAACTTAAGTTTCTCACCTCAGCCCTTGAGGGTCTGTTCCAGCACGTGCAGCTGCTGGTTGAGCTCGGTGTTCTGCTGGCGCTCGGCACCAATCTTGCGCACCGCATGCAGCACCGTGGTGTGGTCGCGCCCGCCAAACAGCTCGCCGATCTCGGGCAGGCTTTTCTGGGTCAGTTCCTTGGCAATGAACATCGCAATCTGGCGCGGGCGCGCAATGCTGGCCGGGCGCTTCTTGCTGTACATGTCCGCGAC
>PNMH01000193.1 GCA_013823505.1 Polaromonas sp.
GACGCGCAGGCCAAAGGCCACGTTTTCAAACACCGTCATGTGGCGGAACAGCGCGTAATGCTGGAACACAAAGCCCACGTTGCGCTCGCGCACGTGCACGTCGGTGGTGTCTTCGCCGCTGAACAGGATGCTGCCGGTGTCCGGCGTTTCCAGCCCGGCAATGATGCGCAGCAGCGTGGTCTTGCCGCAGCCCGAGGGGCCGAGCAGCGCCAGCAGTTCGCCGGATTCGATGTCGAGCTGGACGTTCTTCAGCGCGTGGAAGTTGCCAAAGTGTTTGTTGACGTCGCGGATCTGGATGCTCATGGTCTTGTCCTCGTTCGGGTCAGGCGCTTGCGGCTGCGGGGCTGGGCAAGGGGCGTTCGGGTGGCAGCTCGGCAATCGCCTTCATTTCGCGTTCGTGCCGCCACTCCACCACGCTCTTGATGGCCAGGGTCACCAGCGCCAGCAGGGCCAGCAGCGAGGCGACGGCGAACGCGGCCACCGACTGGTATTCGTTGTAGAGCACCTCCACATGCAGCGGCATGGTGTTGGTCTGGCCGCGGATGTGGCCCGAGACCACGCTGACGGCGCCGAACTCGCCCATGGCGCGCGCGTTGCACAGAATCACGCCGTAGATCAGGCCCCACTTGATGTTGGGCAGGGTCACACGCCAGAAGGTCTGCCAGCCGGTGGCGCCGAGCACGATGGCGGCCTGCTCCTCTTCGTTGCCCTGCGCCTGCATCAGCGGAATCAGCTCGCGCGCGATGAAGGGAAAAGTGACGAACATCGTGGCCAGGATGATGCCGGGCACGGCAAAGATGATCTTGATGTCGTGTTCCATCAGCCAGGGACCGAACCAGCCCTGCGCGCCAAACACCAGCACGTAAATCAGGCCGGCCACCACCGGCGACACCGAGAACGGCAGGTCGATCAGCGTGGTCAGGAAAGACTTGCCCTTGAACTCGTACTTGGCGATGCACCAGGCCGCCGCCACACCGAACACCAGGTTCATGGGCACGGCGACCGCAGCCACGATCAGCGTCAGGCGGATGGCCGACCAGGCGTCGGGCTCCTTGAGCGCTTCGGCGTAGGCGTCCCAGCCCTTGCGCAAGGCTTCGGTGAACACCGCCGCCAGCGGCAGCACCAGAAACAGGAACATGAAACCCAGCGCGATGCCGGTGAGCAGATAGCGGATCCAGGGCGCTTCGGTGGTGCCGCGCCGGGCGGAGCGGATGTTGTTCGTTTCCCGCCGGGCCGCCCCAAGGGAAACAGCGCCCCCTTGGGGGGCAGCGACCGGCGCAGCCGCGGAGCGTGGGGGCTTGTGGTCTTGGCTCATTGGGAGTTTCCTGCCGAGCGTTTGCGCTGCCAGGCCTGCAAGCCGTTGATGACCAGCAGCAGGATGAACGAAATCACCAGCATCACGGTGGCCACGGCGGTGGCACCGGCGTAGTCGTACTGCTCCAGCTTGCCAATGATGATCAGCGGCGTGATCTCGGAGATCATGGGCATGTTGCCGGCGATGAAGATGACCGAGCCGTATTCACCGATGGCGCGCGCGAAGGCCATGGCAAAACCGGTCAGCAAGGCGGGCGCGATGGTGGGAAAGATGACGCGGCTGAAGGTCTGCCAGCGGGTCGCGCCCAGGCAGGTGGCGGCTTCTTCCAGCTCTTTCTCTACGTCTTCCAGCACCGGCTGCACCGTGCGCACCACAAAGGGCAGGCCAATGAAGATCAGCGCGATCACCACGCCGTTGGGGTTGAAGGCGAGCTGGATGCCGTGGGGTTCGAAAAACTGGCCGATCCAGCCGTTGCCCGCCAGCAGCGCGGTGAGCGAAATGCCCGCCACGGCGGTGGGCAGCGCAAACGGCAAGTCCACCAGCGCGTCCACGATCTTCTTGCCCGGGAAGCTGTAGCGCACCAGCACCCAGGCCACCAGCAGACCGAACACCGCGTTCACACAGGCCGCGATGAAGGAAGCGCCAAAGGTCAGCCGGTACGACGCCAGCACACGCGGCGCGGTCACCGCTTCCCAGAACTGCGGCCAGGTCAGGGTGAAGGTCTTGAGCAACAGCGCCGAGAGCGGGATCAGCACGATCAGGCTCAGGTACAGCACCGTGAACCCCAGCGTGATGTTGAAGCCCGGCAGCACGCGCGCGCTGCGGCGAGGTCCGGAAGAGGAAGCCGTCCCGGCGGACAGCGTGGCAGTGGTCATGACAGAAGAGTTGGTTTGCAGCAGGCGCTGCGGGGAACGAAGTGTCTTGATCCAGAGGTGCGGTGGAACCGGCTTCGCCGGGCCACTCGCACCGTCCCCCCTCCCAGCGCCGCGCAGCGGCGCGCCAGAGAGGGGGGAAGCCGCGTCAGCGGCGCAGGGGGGTGTTCACTGCCCGGCGCAGGGGGGTGTCGTTACTTGTTCGTGTACAGGCGGTCGAACTGCCCGCCGTCGTTGAAGTGCAGCTTCTGCGCTTCACCCAGCGAACCGAAGTACTGTTCAACGGTGAACAGCTTGATCGGCTTGAACACGCTGGCGTGCTTCTTCAACACGGCTTCGTTGCGCGGGCGGATGTTGTGCTGGGCCGCGATTTCCTGGCCTTGCGGGCTGTACAGGAAGTCGAGGTAGGCCTTGGCATCGGCGGCGGTGCCCTTCTTGGCCACGGTGCGCTCGACGATGGCGACCGGGTTCTCGGTCACGATGGAGGCACTCGGGTGAATGGCATCCACCTTGCCCTTGCCGAACTCGCCGTCCACCGACACCACCTCGGACTCGAAGGTCACCAGCACGTCGCCGATGTTGCGCTGCAGGAAGATGCCGGTGGCGTCACGGCCACCGCGCGCCAGCACCGGCACGTTCTTGTAGAGCTTGCTCACGAAGTCCAGCGCGTCGGCGTCGCTGCCGCCCCTGGCGCGCACCTGGCCCCAGGCGGCCAGGTAGGCCATGCGGCCATTGCCGCCGGTCTTGGGGTTGACCACGATCACCTGCACGCCGGGCTTGATGAGGTCGTCCCAGTCCTTGATGCCCTTGGGGTTGCCCTGGCGCACCAGGAACAGCATGGTCGAGGTGGTGGGCGCGGCGTTGTTCGGAAACTTCTGGCGCCAGTCTTTGGCGACCACGCCGCGCTCGGCCAGAAAGTCCACGTCGGTCGTGGTGTTGAAGGTCACCACGTCGGCGGCCAGTCCGTCGGCCACGGCGCGCGCCTGGGCGCTCGACCCGGCGTGCGACTGGTCCACCTTGATGTCTTTGCCCGATGTTTTCTTGACGTGAGCGACGAAAGCGACGTTCAGGTCTTTGTAGAACTCGCGCGACACGTCGTACGACACGTTGAGCAGCGTGGTCTGCGCAGAAGCCAGCGAGGCGGTGGCCAGGGCGATGGCGCCGAGGGCGAGTTGGATGCGGTTTTTCATGGTGAACGGTGGTGCAAAGGACAGAGCAAAGGAAAGATGCCACGCATGGTAGGGAGGAGCCCTTCCATCACAAACGACTTTGTTTTTGTTTTCTTATATGAAAACGGAATGAAACATCGGACTGCAAGG
>PNMH01000194.1 GCA_013823505.1 Polaromonas sp.
CCCTGGCGCACGTGGCGCGCGGTGCGCAGGTGCACCCCCATGCGCGCCATCACCTCGCGCGGCTTGATGGGTTTGGTGACGTAGTCGGCGCCGCCAGCATCCAGCGCAGCCACCAGGTGTTCGGTCTCGGTCAGGCCGGTCATGAAAATGATGGGGATGTGCGCAGTGACCGCCTGCGCCTTGAGGCGGCGCGCCACCTCGAAGCCGTCGATGCCGGGCATCACTGCGTCCAGCAGCACCACGTCGGGCAGGGCCTGGGTGGCGCGGCGGATGGCGCTGTCGCCGTCGAGCGCCACCAGCACGGTGTAGCCCGCGTCGTCCAGCGCGTCGTGCAGCGGCGCCACGTTGTCGGGCACGTCGTCCACGATCAGCACGATGAGCTTGTCGGCCTGCTGCAAGGGCGCCGGACCAAGCAAGGTGCCGCTGTGGCGGCTGGGCGTGAACTCAGACATGGCGCTGCAGCAGCTGCTGTTCGATGGCGTCAAAGCGGAACTCGCGCGCGAGCGTGCGCAACTGCTGGGCAAACGTCGCTTGCTCCGGGTGGTCCTGCACCCACTCGTCGAGCCATTGCACGATGCCCTTGTAATAGCCCAGGCGCACGAGTTCGAGCAGGGGCTCGAATTCGCGGCCGCTGGTGACCTCGTGCGTCGGCCGCGCCTGTGCCACTGGCGCCTGGGCGGCAGGCGCTGCCGGGGGCAGTTCGATCCACACCAGCCGCAGGCGCTGGCCCAGCCAGCCGAGCAGGTCGTCGCGGCGCACCGGCTTCACAAAGAAGTCCTGCGGTCGGTGACCCAGGTCGTTGTCCAGCCCCTTGTCGAAGGCATTGGCCGACACGATGGCCAGCGGCACCGTGCCCCAGCCACCCGCACGCAGGCGGCGCATGGTCTCCCAGCCGTCGATGCCGGGCATGGCCAGGTCCATGAACACGGCGTCGGGCGCAGCCGCGTCACCGGGCTGCAGACCGTCGAGCAGGCCCAACGCGTCCAGCCCACTGGTGGCCAACATCACCTCAAAGCCCAGCGGCTCCAGCCAGCGCTGAATGAGTTCACGGTCGGCTTCTTCGTTGTCCACCACCAGCACACGCCGGCGCGCACCCTCGTAGCCCGAATGACCGGGCAAGGCCAGCGGACGTGGCAGCACAGCGCCGTGCACCTCGGGCAGGAACAGGCGCACGGTGAACACCGAGCCCTCGCCCGGCGCGCTGCGCACGGTCATCTCGCCCCCCATGAGGTCGGTGAGCATCTTGGCGATGGTCAGGCCCAGGCCGGTGCCGGTGGACGGCCCGGGTGCGGCTTCGTTTTCACCGCGCGCGAACGGTTCGAACACGCGCTCCAGGTCTTGTGCACGCATGCCGGGGCCGGTGTCGTGCACCTCGAACTGCGCCATTTCGCGAGCATGCGTCACGCGCAGCCGAACCTGGCCTACCCGCGTGAACTTCACCGCGTTGCCCAGCAGGTTGATGAGGATCTGGCGCAGGCGTTTTTCGTCGGCACGCACGGTGTCGGGCAGGCGGCTGCCGGCTTCGAACACGAAACGCAGCCCTTTGGCGCTGGCCTGCAACTCGAACATGCCGGCCACTTCCTGCATGGCGCCGGCAAAGGCCATGGGCCGCACGTCGAGCGCGAGCTTGCCGGACTCAATGCGCGCGATGTCCAGCGTGCCCTCGATCAGCGAAAGCAGGTGTTCACCGCCGCGGTTGATCACGCGGATGGCCTGCACGCGGTGCGGCGCCATGCCGGTGTCTTCCTGCAAGAGCTGTGCGTAGCCCAGGATGCTGTTGAGCGGCGTGCGCAGTTCGTGGCTGATGGTGCTGATGTAGCGCGTCTTGGCCTGATTGGCGTGTTCGGCGGCCAGGCGCGCCTGCTGCAGGGCTTCGTCGGTGAGGCGGTGCGACTCGATCTCCTGCATGAGCAAACGCGTCTGCCGGTTCGACTCTTCCTGAGCCACCTCGCGGCTCTTGTGTGCGAGCACCAACCACCAGGCCACCGTGGCCGTGATGAGCAACAACACGGCGTACACGCGCATAAAGCCGGAACGCAGCGCGGCGTTGAGCAGGCCGGCGTTGGCCGACAAGCCCATGCGCAGCGCAAGCGCCTGCACCTCCTGCCGGTACAAGAGCCCGAGCACCGCGGCCAGCACCGGCGCCATCACCAGCATGAGCAGCAGGTAGTGCGCCAGACCCGCCTCCAGATACGGCCAGATGGATCGCGGCAGCACGCGGCGCAGAGCGCCCATCCATTGCTCGGAGAGTTTGGCGTGGGGTTTGCAGAGGTCGCCGCAGCGCGCGTCGAGCGTGCAACACAGCGAACAGATGTGGCCTTGGTACGCAGGACAGTGCGACATGTCGGGCGCTTCGTATTCACGCTCACAAATCACGCAGGTGTGCAATGTGGCACTGCCTGCGGCACCTTCGGGACCGGCGGCTCTGGCGATGTAATACCGCCCCTGAGTGGCCCACGCAATCAAGGGCGCCGTCACAAACGCCGTGACCATCGCAATCACCGCCGAAAACGCTTCGGCCGTGGGCCCCATCAAGCCCATGTGCGCGGTGATCGACAGCACCGAAGCCAGCACCATCGCACCCACACCCACCGGGTTGATGTCGTAGAGGTAGGCGCGTTTGAACTCGATGCCCTTGGGGCTCCAGCCCAGCGGCTTGTTGATCACTAGGTCGGCCACCACCGCCATGATCCACGCGATCGCGATGTTGGAGTACACGCCGAGCACCTGGCCGAGTGCCTGGAACACGTTCATCTCCATCAGCATGAAAGCGATGAAGGTGTTGAACACCACCCACACCACGCGCCCGGGGTGGCTGTGGGTGATGCGCGAGAAGAAGTTGCTCCAGGCCAGCGAGCCGGCGTAGGCGTTGGTCACGTTGATCTTGAGCTGCGAGACCACCACGAAGATCGCCGTGGCCGCCACCGCCCAGCCGTAGTCGGCGAACACGTACTCGTAGGCCGCGAGGTACATCTGGTTCGGGTCCACCGCACGATCGGTGGGCACCATGTGGCTGATGGCGAGATACGCCAGCACGGCCCCACCCAGCATCTTCAGCACGCCCAGCAACACCCAGCCCGGCCCACCCGCCAGCACACCGGCCCACCAGCGCAGGCCCCTGCCCTTTTCTTTTGCGGGCATGAAACGCAGGTAGTCGGCCTGTTCGCCCATCTGTGTGATGAGCGCGATGCCCACGGTGAGCGCTGCACCAAACAGGTGCCAGTCGAACAAGGCGCCCGCACCGCTTTCGCCCCCATAACGCACCACGTTGGTGAATGTTTCGGGTGCCATGATGGCCACCGCCCCAAAAGGCACCACCATCATCACCAGCCACAGCGGCTGGGTCCAGACCTGAAAGCGGCTGATCACCGACACCCCGTGCGTGACCAGCGGGATGACCACCACCGCGCAGATCAGGTA
>PNMH01000195.1 GCA_013823505.1 Polaromonas sp.
GAAGCGGCCCTGGCCAATCCGGGCGGCAGTTGGCACCTGCGCCACAACCTGTTCAAGTTCCACGCCGCCTGCTACGGCACCCATGCCGCCATCGAGGCGGCGCGCCAGTTGCGCCTGCAACACGCGCTGCGGCCTGATGACGTGCTTCGCGTGACGGTGCGTGCCAGTGCCCCCAGCGAGGGCGTGTGCAACATCGCCGAGCCGCGCACCGGGCTGGAGGCCAAGTTCAGTCTGCGCCACACGGTGGCGATGGCGCTGGCCGGGGTCGACACCGCCGGACTGGACGGGTTCAGTGACGAGGCCGTGTACGCGCCCGAGGTGGTGGCGCTGCGTGAGCGCGTGCAGGTCTTGCTCGCACCCCAATGCCCGGAGCTCACCCTCAGCGAGGTGGTGATCGAGACCCAGAGCGGCGCCGTGCTGCGCCAGCGCCACGACAGCGGGCGCCCGGCCAGCGACCTGCTGGAGCAGCAGCAGCGCCTGGAGGAAAAGTTCCGCCGCCTGGTCGAGCCCGTGCTCACCCCTGACGAGAGCGACGAGTTGCTCAACCTGGTGGCACGGCTCGACGAACTGAGCGACCTCTCGCCGCTGGCGGGCATGCTGGCGCGCCAAGCGTGCTCTGATCGGCACTGACGGCGTCAACCAAGGTCACCGCCGGCCACCGGCAGCGTCACGCCAGTGATGTAGCTGGCCTCGTCCGAGGCCAGAAACAAAATGGCCGCCGCCTGTTCGTCGGGCGTGCCGTAGCGCTTCATGAAGGAGACATCGAGGGTCTGGTCGATGATGGCTTGGTACCAGGTGCGTTCCTGCTCCGACATGGATTCGACATTGCGGGGAATGCGCCGGAGTCCTACATCGGTACCACCCGGGGCGACGGCGTTGACGCGGATGCCCTGCTGCGCATACTCGAACGCCAGGCAAACCGTGATCGCATTCACCCCGCCCTTGGCCGCCGAGTACGGCACCCGGTGGATGCCGCGCGTGGCCGTCGAAGAAACATTCACGATGCTGCCGCCACCCTGCGCCAGCATATGGGGCAGCACCGCATGGCAGCACCACAGCGTGGGGAACAGCGAGCGATTGATTTCGGCGCTGATCTGTTCCTCGCTGTAATGCGCGAAGGGCTTGACCCAGATCGTGCCGCCCACATTGTTCACCAGCACGTCGATGCGTCCATCGATCGCGTGCGCCTTGGTCATCGCCTTCTTGCAATCCTCGTACTTCTCGACATCGACCAGCAACGCCGTCGCCCGGTGGCCCGCAGCCAGCAGCTCGTCGCGCACTTCCAGCACGATCTTCGAGCGATCCAGCAGCACGACGTGTGCGCCCTCCCCGGCCATGGCCAATGCCACCGCGCGCCCGATACCCTGCGCCGCGCCGGTAATGGCGGCGGTCTTGCCGACAAAACGCAAGCGGTTGCGCGGGGGTCTGGTTCGGGTCGCGGCCTTGGTTGTGACCCTGGTTGTGGCCTTTGTCACGGTCTTTTTTTCTGTCTTTTGGGTTGCGGCCATGGCCCCTCCATGAATCGTGTCAAACGCTGTAGATGTCAAGCACCGTATCGATCAGGTCGTTGAGCACGAGTATCTTCTTCTTGCCAATGCGCCAGTCGCCGCCCACGTCCTTGCCCTGCGGCAGCAGCAGGTATTCGTAATGCCCGTAAAAGCTCTGCGAGATGCTGTTGCGGAAAAGATGCGTGACCCAGTTCGCCTTGACGATGCAGCGGCCCTCTGCGTCCAGGGTGGCACGCACGTTCGACACCAGGTGGCAGGTGCGCGGCAGCGGCGTGGAGGCGGCCGAGCGACCGGTGCGCAGCCGGAACACGCGGTCTTCCAGGCCGGTGCGGTTGCCGTAGTACATCAGCGAGATTTCGTTCTGCGGGTCGCGGGTGTACTCGTCTTCCGAATCCCAGGACGGTATCCAGTACTCTGCCTGGGGGTCGAACAGGGCCAGCCATTCGTCCCAGCGGCGCTCATCGACATATTCGGCCTCGCGGTACAGCAAGGCGGTCACAGAATTCAGCAATGCGCTATCACTCATCATTTTTCTCCCTTGCTTGGTGTCTTCATCAGCTCGGCCCAGCGCTGGTGCTGGGCAACAAAAATACCTTCGTCAGATGCCTTCACACCACTGGATGCCGGTGTGATGCCCAATCCGCTTGCAAGGTCATCGGGGCCAGCAAGCTCGTGCGCCATGCCGCGAGACATGTCGCTCCAGCGGATGACACTGTGATTGTTGCAGCCCTTCTGCGTCTCATTGAATTCCGTCAGGTCATCGGACGTGGCCATGCCGGAGGCGTTGAAGAAGTCCTCGTACTGGCGGATGCGCTTGGTGCGCTCGACCGGCGCCTCACCCACCGGCGCAAAGCAGTAAATCGTGACCTCGGTCTTGTCGACCGAGATCGGGCGGAACATACGGATCTGTGTGCCCATCTGGTCCATCAGGAACATGTTGGGATAAATCAGCAGATTGCGTGAGCGGTTAATGGCCCAGTCGGACTTCTCCTGGCCCACGCGCTCAGCCAGTTCTTCGCGGCGCGCGTAGACCGGCCGGTCCTGCGGATTGGTGACGGTGGACCACAGCAGCGTGTGGCCCTTGCCGAGGTCGTAGTAGCCCCCGCGAAAACGGTTGAAGTCGCCCACCGCCATGACCTTAAGGGGCTGGCCCGCAGCGTTGATCTTGGCCCGGTTCTGGATCATCTGCACGTAGTTGGCATGCACCGTGTCGACGTGGTTGCCATCGACGCCGTTTTCAGCCTGCATCTTCCAGTTGCCGTTGAAGGTATAGACCGAGCGGCCTTTAAGCACCTCGATGCCCTGGGGCGACTGATCGACCACGATGTCGATGAAGGTCTTGCTCTCGGCCAGGTAGTCTTCCAGCGGCTCGGCCTGCCGGTTCAGGGTGGCGAACAGAAAGCCACGGTAGCTTTCGATCCGCACCTTGGTCAGACCGCGCTTGCTCTTGTCAAAGCCCTCGGGGTAACCAGCCCCCTCCTCGTTCATCGCCGCCAGCAGGTTGCCCTGGCTGTCGTAGGCCCAGCCATGGAAGGAGCAGACGAAGTTGCTGGCGCTGCCCTTGGAGGTGCGGCACAGCGTGGCGCCGCGGTGGGAACAGATATTGACGAAGGCATTGAATTTGCCGCTCTTGTCGCGGTTGACGACAATCGGCGCCCGCCCGATCCAACTGGTGAGGTAGTCCTTGGGTTTGGGCAACTGGCTCTCGTGCGCGACGTAGACCCAGACTTTTTCCCATATCTGGCTCTGTTCAAGCTCGAACAGTTCCGGATCAGCAAAAATTCGACGGTCAACGGCGCGCAGTCCATCTTCGTGGTGGATGAACTCTTCCAGCAGGGGGTTCGGGGCAGCATTCATGGCATTTCTCCTTCAGGTTGATCGA
>PNMH01000196.1 GCA_013823505.1 Polaromonas sp.
GGAAGGGGGAAGCCCGGATCCTCGAAGCTGCTGTGTCGGCTCTCGACGCGATACACCTGACCGGTGAGCGGGTCGAAGCTGGCGATCACGTAGCCCAGTTCGATGACCTTGTCCTGCTCGGCATCCAGGCCAGTGGTTTCACTGTCGATGACCGCCAGACGACGCAGGCGCACATTCGGGGGCGGCTCGGCGAATTGATCCTTGGGGTGGAAGCGCCGGGTAATCCGGTAGTCGCCCGAGGCTTCGAGTGTTTGGGCTAGGGTTTCGAGCGATGGGGTCGAGTCAGACATGAGTGGCATCCAGGTGAGCTATCCAAATGCCATGATACCGAGTCGACGATCCTTCATCTGAGGTATGGTGCCGCGCAACCCCACCATCCGAGTCCGCAATGGATCGTATGGGTAGCTGCAACCATGGGCTGCGCGCGGTCGTGCTCATGGCGCCGGCGGCAGCCTGCATTCGCCCATCAGTGTTTGATGGAGAAATCCATCGCGGATCATGACGATCACGGGTCGCTGATCGACTTGGCAGACTTTCCCGCTCATTTCAGTGAGCGTGTAGCGGCCGGAACTGGGGTCAAGACGCAATCGAGCGCCGGCGGCGATGCGATCGAGGAGTTTCTGTTGGGCAAGGCTGGGTCGAGGCATGAGCATTGGTCCTTAGGCCGCGTGGCGGAACAAGTCGGCCTGGCAAGTACGCCGGCGCGTGCGGTGAGCGCGAACACGTTGCATCACCAGGGGATGGTCTTCCAGGAAGCGAAGCAGGCTGTGGCGGTCGATCAAATGGCGCAGGACAAGGCGTCCGTGCTTCGCTCGGGGAATGGCGATCATCGGCAACTGACCCTGCTGAACCAGGCGATGCCAAGACACGTCGGGTGCCCAGTCACGGAAAAGGTCCGTAAGAGACAGTCGCCCTTGTCGCAGCGCGCGTCGCTTTGCCGCCCGGCGCAGCTGGATTTCGGCCTGCCGGCGCTCGGCGATCTCTGCGAGGCTGGGCCGGATCGGTACCGGAGAGGCCACCGACATGGCCAGGGCGCGTTGATGGTCGTACTGGTAACCTGCCAAGCCATGCCGTTCTCGCCACGCGGTTCGACGCAGGATTTCGTCGATCACGCCTTCCTGGCCCTTGGCCACCGACAGCAGGCCATAGCTCACATACTGGCGGTACTCGATCCCAGCGACATGATGCCCGCCCATCAGGATGGGACGGCGGGCCTTCGGGCCGTGCCACTCGTCGACCAGGCGCTCCATCTCGAACGCCATGAACAGCGTGGCACCTTCCGGATCGATGGAAAACAGCGTGTCCGTTGAGACATCCATGATGGTGCGCCGCTCGCCCTTGGTGATGATCTCCCGCGTACCGAGGCAACCAGCGCCACCGAAGGCCTCGAGGAGTGGGTCGCGTAGCCCGGCGTAGTCGCCGGCGCCATCACCACCCCAATGCTGACCGACGTAGATGAAGCGTGCCGGTGGAATCGGGGTTTTGGGCGCTTCCGGAACGTCCGGTACCGGGAAGCGTGCGCCATTGGCAACCTGCCGGTAGATGTGCAATGCCGTGAAGGGCAGGGCAAAGCCCTGCAACGACCATTGCGCCGAAATGGCGAGCAGCGCCTCCTCCGACACAATCTGAAAGCGTGGCCGGATACCAAGCCGCGCTGCCGCGTCCCGTTCATCGGCATCAATGGTCAGGGCATAGCGCAGGAGATCCTGCAGCATGTCGGGGTTATAGCCATCCACCGCGAATCGGAGGTATCCGTTGGCATCAATCGTCCGACCCACCCAGGTGCGTCGTGACAGATCGTGGAAGGTGTTGGCCAGGAAGCGGCGGAATGCGGCCAGGGGCTGCATGAATGCGTTATGGGGCTCCTTCACCATGTTGTCCATGCTGCGGTCGTTCTGGACCGCGAGACAGCACCAGCAACCGGTGCGGCTGCCGCACCCGGACGCGCGCGGGCTATTGTCCGAGCCGCCGATCATGCACTCGCCGGTCGCCTCGCGATAGAGCGATATGACGTCCTTGAAATCCGAATAGGTGTGCGCCAGGCCGTTGCTGCACATGCCCAAGTAGGTGAAAACGTCGTCGTAGGACCAATCGATGATCGGGGCAAGTGCCACGTTGCCATCAGCGTTGGTTTGCACCAGGCGATCGTTCGCTTCTGCACGCTTGGCCAGATTGCCCGCGCGCGCGACACTTTCAGCGCGTCTGACGCCCGTTACGGAGACGACAAACTGGCCTGCAGCCAGATTGTTGCGACCCAGCAGGCGCTTGCGCAGCCTGGCCAGCGGCTCTGTCTTCCAGCTGGTGGTGCAGTCGCGCTTGTGGCCAGCCATTGAGGGCAGCGCACGTCCACCGATGATGGAAACCGCGAACTCGCTGGCCAGGCTTGGTGTGGCGACGTGAACACTCCCCGGTAGATGGTGGCGTGCGATCCAGTCCCGGACCTTGGCAGATTCGCGCTGGGCCAATCGGGCGACCAGGGGGTTTTCGGTTTTGGTGTCACAGGTCAAGATCACGAACGGTTGCACAGCCTGTCCATCACGGATCAGTTCAGCAGCGGCTTCCATGGCCAAGCCCAGTGTTACGGAACTGTCTTTTCCGAACGAGATCGAAAATGCCGTGCGATGGGTGCGCAATAGCCATTTGAAGGTGGCCTTGACCTTGTCGATCTTCTCCTCGATATCGTCAGCCGGCAGAGCACGCACTTCCGCCGGTGCTTCTGCGATCACGACCGGGGTGAATTCATCGGGGGTGACGTGAGGGGCACGAGCGGCGTGGAGTTCCGGAAATAGGACGATTTGCTGCGGCATGTGGCTCTCCTGAGGGACTGAGGCCAGTTTGCCAAGTGCATCAAGGTCCATCCGAAATGATTCGGATGCTCGCCGTCTAGCGATGCCAGGGACGCGGTTTGAGCGGTCGTAATGGAACGGGAAAAGCGCGTCAATCGGCCGGAGCGTAGCCGGATTGGAGGGACTGGATGAGATGAACCAGGGCCTCCTTGACCTGGCCTTCGTCGCACCCCATCAATACGGCGTCCTCCAAGGCGTCCTGGGCCACCTGCCGCAATTCTTCCAGGTTCTCGCGCATCATTTTGAGCTTTTCGTGGCAGGCGATCACGCTGCCATCTGGACGGCGCCAAGGGAGTTCGGGGGTTCCGTATGTTGCGTCGGTAGTCATGCGATAGCGCCTTTGCCCGCCGGGTACGGCGAGCGTCAAAACGTGTCAGGTTTCATTTTTGCACGGATTGCGTGCGCGGATCAGATTTCAAGGATGTGGCTACCGACCACTGCAAAGCATTCGCCCGCCCGGCGCAGCGCCTGAAGGTGCTGGAAGGCAGCATCGCGTCGAGCCTCCACATGGGCA
>PNMH01000197.1 GCA_013823505.1 Polaromonas sp.
ATCTTTGCCGCCGTGGTTGGTGGCTCGAACGTGGCCTTCTACAAGGCGCTCAAGGCCGCCGGCATCACCGGCGACAAGCAGCTGCTGGTGACGCTGTCGGTGACCGAAGACGAGATGACCGGCGTGGGCGGTGAAAACTTCCAGGGCTTCTACTCGTCGATGAAGTACTTCCAGTCGCTCGACAACGAGAACAACAAGAAGTTTGTGGCCGCGTTCAAGGCCAAGTACGGCAAGGACTCGGTGATCGGCGACGTGACCCAGGCCGGCTACCTCGGCCCCTGGTTGTGGAAGGCCGCGGTCGAGAAGGCCAAGAGCTTCGACGTGGACAAGGTCGTGGCCGCTTCGCGCACCGGCATCGAGCTCAAGACCGCCCCCGAGGGTTACGTGAAGCTCGACGCCAACCACCACCTGTGGAGCAAGTCGCGCATCGCCATGGGCATGCCGGACGCGACGTTCAAGGTGGTCTCTGAATCGCCAGAGCTCATCAAACCCGATCCGTTCCCCAAGGGTTACCAGTAAGCCCACCTCCGCCGCGGCGCACGTGCGCCGCGGCGTGTCCCACGTCCCTTGGAGAACGCGATGAGTTTCAACGACCTGCTCAACATCGGCCTCATGCAGGGCTTCGCCGGCCTGAGCCTGTTTGCCGTGCTGCTGCTCATGGGGCTCGGGCTGGCCATCATCTTCGGGCAGATGGGCGTGATCAACATGGCGCACGGTGAGTTCATGACCATCGGCGCCTACACCATCTACCTCGGCTCGACGCTTGCGAACTCCATCAGTCCCGGTGCGGTGGCCGCCTACTTTCCCTTCGCCATCGTGGCCGCCTTCCTGTTCGCGTTCGCGGCCGGCTGGTTCATCGAATGGGCGCTGATCCGCCACCTCTACAAACGCCCGCTCGACACGCTGCTCGCCACCTGGGGCATCAGCCTGGCCATGCAGCAGAGCTTTCGCACCTTCATTGGCCCGAAAGAAGTGAGCCCCACGCTGCCCGACTGGCTGCTGGGATCCTGGGCGCCGGCCGAGGGCCTGGACATTCCCATCAACGGCATGTTCGTGCTGGGCCTCACGGCCGTGGTCACCGGCGGCATCTTGCTGGCCATGCACCGAAGCCGCTGGGGCCTGCGCGTGCGCGCCACGGTGAGCAACCGCGTGATGGCCAACGCCACCGGCATCGACACCAAGAAGACCGACCGCCTCACCTTTGCCATCGGCTGCGGCATCGCCGGCATCGCGGGTGCGGCCTTCACCACCATCGGCTCCACCGGCCCCACCTCGGGCTCGCTCTACATCGTCGACGCCTTCCTGGTCGTCACCTTTGGTGGCGCGGCCAGCCTGTTGGGCACGGTGGTCTCGGCCTTCGGCATTGCCCAGACGCAGTCCATCACCGAGTTCTTCATGGCCGGCTCCATGGCCAAGATGCTCACGCTCTCTCTGATCGTGGTGATCCTGATGGTGCGTCCGCAAGGTTTGTTCGCATCCAAAGTGCGTCGTTGAATTTTTTGACTCCCGGAGCACGTTCATGAACGCCCTGAAAGCCTGGATCTCCCGCTACCAGCTCGCCAGCCTGGTGCTGCTCACTGTGCTGCTGGCGGTGGTGCTGCCACTCACGCTGGACATCTTCCGCCTGAACCTGGTGGGCAAGTACCTCACCTATGCGTTTGTGGCCATTGGCCTGGTGATGCTGTGGGGTTACGGCGGCGTGCTCAGCCTGGGGCAGGGCGTTTTCTTCGGCCTCGGCGGTTACGCCATGGCCATGTTCCTCAAGCTCGAAGCCTCCGACCCCGAGACCACCAAGATCCAGTCCACGCCGGGCATTCCGGACTTCATGGACTGGAACCAGCTCACCGAGTTGCCCGCCTTCTGGTTGCCGTTCAAGAGCCTGCCGTTCACGCTGGCCGCCATCATCGTGGTGCCCACGCTGCTGGCCTGGATCGTGAGCTTTGCCATGTTCAAGCGGCGGGTGGGCGGCGTGTACTTCGCCATCATCACGCAGGCGGTGGCGCTGATCCTCACGGTGCTCATCATCGGCCAGCAGGGCTACACCGGCGGCGTGAACGGCATGACCGACCTGAAGACCGTGCTCGGCTGGGACACCCGCACCGACACCGCCAAGTACATCCTGTACTACGTGTGTGTCGGCATGCTGGTGCTCTCCATGGTGGTGTGCCGCTGGATCCAGACCAGCAAGCTCGGCACCCTGCTGCTGGCCATGCGCGACAAGGAAGACCGCGTGCGCTTTTCCGGCTACGACGTGGCCGACTTCCGCATCTTCGTGTTCTGCCTGGCGGCGGCCTTGTCGGGCATCGGTGGCGCCTTGTTCACGCTGCAGGTGGGTTTCATGTCGCCCAGCTTCGTGGGCATCGTGCCGTCGATCGAGATGGTGATCTACGCCGCTGTGGGCGGGCGCATGAGCCTGGTGGGTGCGGTCTACGGCACGCTGCTGGTCAACGCCGGCAAGACCTTCTTCTCAGAGAGCTTCCCCGACCTTTGGCTTTTCCTGATGGCGGGCCTGTTCATCGGTGTGGTGATGGCTTTCCCCATGGGTCTGGCCGGTGTGTGGGAAGAGCGCGTCGTGCCGTGGTGGAAGGGTCGCCAGAAGGCCCTGCGCGCCGCCTCGGCCGCCCGGCCCCAGCCGCCTTCACCGCCGCCCCACGCACCCATGAAGTCCACCGCACCCGACGCCGCGAAGCTGCCTGACGGCACGAGCAGCCAGGGCGTCTGAGCCCACCGAGAACACCCAGATGAGCAACACCGACTTCGCCCTCGCCGTGGAAGACCTCACCGTCTCCTTCGACGGCTTCAAGGCCATTGATGCCCTGACGCTCTACATCGACAAGAACGAGCTGCGCGTGATCATCGGCCCCAACGGCGCGGGCAAGACCACGCTGCTGGATTTGATCTGCGGCAAAACCAAGGCCAGCGCCGGCAGCATCAAGTTCAAGAACGAAGAGATCATCCAGGTGCCCGAGCACAAACGCGTGCGCTTAGGGATTGGCCGCAAGTTCCAGACGCCCTCGATCTACGAAAACCTCTCGGTGTTCCAGAACCTGGAGGTGTCCTACCCCTCGGGCCGTTCGGTCTGGGGCGCGCTCGCTTTCACCGCCACCGACGCCATCAAGGCGCGCGTGCAGGCGGTGGCCGAAGAAATTGGCCTGGGCGACAAGCTCGACACCGAGGCCGGCCTGCTCTCTCACGGGCAGAAGCAGTGGCTGGAGATCGGCATGTTGCTGATGCAGGAGCCT
>PNMH01000198.1 GCA_013823505.1 Polaromonas sp.
GCGGGTGGTTCGAATAGGGCCCCGTTCCTGTCGGCGACGATCAATCGCCTTTGCAACCGGTTGAGCAAACCGTTCTTCGCCATATTCACGAATCACCTCCGCGAGGGTGGAAACTTCGGCCGTCTCCAGCCACTGCGCCACGCTCTGGCCGCGCGTGGTGTCCATGCGCATGTCCAGAGGACCGTCGTGACGAAAAGAAAAACCCCTCTCGGGGTCGTCGATCTGCGGTGAGCTCACCCCGAGATCTATCAGCACCCCGTCCGCCACCCCTTCCCCCAGTTCGCCCAGGTGGCAAAAGCCCTGGTGCCGGATGGAAAAGCGGGCATCGCTGGCCATCAGTTGCGCCGCAGCCGCCACCGCCTGCGGGTCCTTGTCGAACGCGGTCAGCCTTCCCCGGCCCGAGAGCCGCTCCAGGATCAGGCGCGAGTGCCCGCCGCGGCCAAAGGTGGCATCGACGTAGTGCCCGTCCGGGTTGATCGCCAGCGCTTGCACGGCTTCGGTCAACAGGACGGTCTGATGGTTCCATGCGCTTTGCACCGCCGTCCTCAGAAAGAAAAGTCCTTGAGCACGTCGGGCATCTGGGCCTGCATCGCCTCGGCCTCCTTGGCGGCGTAGGACGCGGCATCCCACAGCTCCAGGTAGGAGCCCATGCCGAGCAGCACGGCGTCTTTGCTGATGCCGGCGGCGGCGCGCAGTTCGGGCGACACCAGCACCCGACCGGAGGCGTCCATCTCCACGTCCATGGCATTGCCGAGAAAAATGCGGCGCCACCACTGGGCGTCCATCGGCAAGGCGGCGATGCGGCTGCGGAATTTTTCCCACTCGTCGCGCGGAAACACCATCAGGCAGCCGTGTGGGTGCTTGGTGATCGTGAGCTGGCTCGCAGCGGCGCTCAGGGCGTCACGGTGCCGGGTCGGCATGGAGAGCCGACCCTTGGCATCGAGACTGAGAGAAGAAGCACCTTGAAACACCGCAACCGATCCTTGAAAAACACTTTTCACCACTTAATTGCACTTTTTTCCACTTTATCAGGAAAAGGCTTTTGCGCAACGCGGTGGCTACAAATTTTTTCAATGAAATCAATCACTTAGAACATGTTTGTAGAAACAAAAAAGAAAATCCTGCAAAAGCAAGCACTTACAGCAACCTCTCAATGTGATGCTTGAAACCCTGTTACACCCGAGCTGGGCGGAAAGAGCGGCAAACACCCCGACCGGCTCCCGCGCCCACCGGGCTGCGGCGCGCACCGTCCGAAAAAAACCGCGACGACCAGACTGGCCACCGCGGTTTCGTCCGAAGCGGATACCTTCAGAGGATGTAGCGCGACAAGTCCTCGTTGCGGCTGAGCGCGGCCAGGCGAGCGTCCACATAAGCCGCGTCGACCGTGACGGTCTGGCCCTGCAACGTGGTGGCACCAAAACTCACCTCGTCGAGCAGATGCTCCATCACCGTGGCCAGGCGGCGCGCGCCGATGTTTTCGGTGCGCTCGTTCACGTCGCAGGCAATCTGCGCCAGCCGCCGGATGCCTTCGGGCGTGATCTCCAGCGTCACGCCCTCGGTGGCCAGCAGCGCCTGGTACTGGCGCACCAGCGA
Source organism: Polaromonas sp. (assembly GCA_013823505.1). The sequence continues at coordinate 1,594 of PNMH01000198.1, forward strand.
GGCGTGGGTCTGGGTCAGGATCGCTTCGAAATCGTCCACCGACAGCGATTGCAGCTCGACGCGGATCGGGAAGCGGCCCTGCAGCTCAGGGATCAGGTCGCTCGGCTTGGACAGGTGGAAGGCGCCACTGGCGATGAACAGGATGTGATCGGTCTTGATCATCCCGTACTTGGTGGAAACGGTCGTGCCCTCGACCAGCGGCAGCAGGTCGCGCTGCACACCCTGGCGCGACACGTCAGCGCCACCCGCATCGCTGCGCGAGGTCACCTTGTCGATCTCGTCAATGAAGACGATGCCGTTCTGCTCGGCGTTGTGCAGCGCCAGCGCCTTGATTTCTTCTTCGTTGACCAGCTTGCCCGCTTCTTCGTCCACCAGCAGCTTCATCGCCTCGGCGATCTTGAGGCGGCGCGTGCGGCGCTTGTCCTGCCCCAACTGGCTGAACATGCCGCGCAACTGCTCGGCCATCTCCTCCATGCCGGCCGGTCCCATGATCTCCATGGCCGGGCGCGCCTCGGCCAGATCGATCTCGATCTCGCGCTCGTCCATCTGGCCTTCCCGCAGCTTCTTGCGAAAGGCCTGGCGCGCGGTGTTGTCGGCGCTCACCGTCGGCTCCAGTCCGGCACTGCGTGGTGGCGGCACCAGCACGTCCAGGAGGCGCTCCTCGGCCGCGTCTTCGGCGCGGGTGCGCTGTCGGCGCATGGCTGCCTCGCGCGTCTGCTTGACCGCGATCTCGGCCAGATCGCGAATGATGGCGTCCACGTCCTTGCCCACGTAGCCGACCTCGGTGTACTTGGTGGCTTCGACCTTGATGAAGGGCGCATCGGCCAGCCTGGCCAGCCGCCGCGCGATCTCGGTCTTGCCGACCCCGGTGGGGCCGATCATCAAGATGTTCTTGGGCGTGATCTCCGGGCGCAGTTTCTCGTCCACCTGCTGGCGCCGCCAGCGGTTGCGCAGCGCGATCGCCACGGCGCGCTTGGCGCCCTGCTGCCCGATGATGAAACGGTCGAGTTCGGAGACGATTTCCTGCGGCGTCATCGATGACATACAACCCCCACGCTGGTCACTTCGTGTACGTCGCTGCCCCCCGAGGGGGTGCGAGCTTGCTTGGGGCGGCCCTGCGCTGCGCTCATCATTTCAATCCAGTGTTTCAACGGTGTGGTTCATGTTGGTGTAGATGCAGATCTCGCCCGCGATGGCGAGCGACTGCCGCACCACGTCCTCGGCGCTGAGCTGGGTATGCGCGGTCAGCGCACGGGCCGCTGCCTGCGCGTAGGCGCCACCCGAGCCGATGGCCACCACACCGTGCTCGGGCTCCAGCACATCGCCGTTGCCGGTGATGATCAGCGCCGCGCTGCGGTCGGCCACCGCCAGCATGGCTTCGAGCCGGCGCAGCACGCGGTCGGTGCGCCAGTCGCGCGTGAGTTCGATGGCCGCTCGCACCAGATGACCCTGGTGTTTCTCCAGCTTGGCTTCAAAGCGCTCAAACAGCGTGAAGGCGTCGGCCGTGGCACCGGCAAAACCGGCCAGCACCTGGTCGCGGTAGAGCTTGCGCACCTTGCGCGCCGTGCCCTTGACGACGATGCTGCCCAGCGTGACCTGGCCGTC
>PNMH01000199.1 GCA_013823505.1 Polaromonas sp.
TCCTGGTGCAGCATGGTCTTGGTCATGCCGTGCGCGAAGGTGGGGCCTTGCGCGAGTTGCGTGGCGAGCTGGTGCGCGGCGGTCAGCAAGGCGGCGTTCTCATGCAGCGCGTTGAAGAAGCCCCAGGCGTGGCCCTCGCTCGCGGTCATGGCGCGGCCGGTGAACAACAGTTCGCTCGCGCGCCCCTGGCCGATCATGCGCGGCAGCAGGGCGCACGCGCCCATGTCGGCACCCGCGAGACCCACGCGGGTGAAAAGGAACGCCACCGTGGCTTGGGGCGTACCCAGGCGCAGATCGGCAGCCAGCGCCATCATCGCGCCGGCACCGGCGCACACGCCATCCAGCGCGGCCACGATGGGTTGCGGGCAGGCGCGCATGGCGCTCACCAGCGCGCCCGTCATGCGGGTGAAGGCCAGCAGCTCGGGCATGGTCATCTTGGTGAGCGGGCCGATGATCTCGTGCACGTCACCGCCGGAGCAGAAGTTGTCGCCCGCCCCGGTGAGCACCACGGCTTTGATGTCGGTGCTCTTCTGCAGGGCCAGGAACCAGTCGCGCAGCTCGGCGTACGAATCGAAGGTCAGCGGGTTCTTGCGCTCGGGGCGGTTGAGCGTGACGGTGGCCACACCGCCGTTCACGCTGAGCGCGAAGTGGCTGGGGCGTGCATCGGCCATGGCGGTGTACTGGCTGCGCATGGGGTTGTGGTCGGGGATGGGGTGCTTCATGCTTCGATCCGCTGGTTGATGTCGAGTTGGTGGGCTTTCACCTTGCCCAGCAGCTTGTGCAGGTTCTCCAGATCGCGCGGGCTCAGTCCTTCAAAGGCGTCGACGATCCACGCTTCGTGCTGGCGCGCCATCTCGGTGAAGGTGGCGCGGCCGAGGTCGGTGAGGGCCACGCGAAACGCGCGGCGGTCGCCGTCCACGTCCAGCCGCTCCACCAGACCCTCGTTCACCAGCTGGTCGGTGATGCCGGTGACATTGCCACCGGTGACCATGAGCCGGTGAGACAGCTCTTTCATCTTCAGACCCTCGGGATGGCGCTCCAGCTGGGCCATGAGGTCGAAGCGCGGCAGCGTGGTGTCGAACTGCTCGCGCAGGCCGGCACGCACGCGCTTTTCGATCAGCTGCGAGCAGGTGAGCAAGCGCAGCCAAAGACGCAGCTCGTGCGCGTGTTCGCTGTGGGCGCGGGCTTCCAGGTCCAGGGGTGAATCGTTCATGGCTTGTCGTTGTTGTTGAGGGCTTGCAGGCGGGCGGTTTCGCGGTAGAGCTGGTCGCGTCCGCTTTCGTAGGGGCGGGGCCACTGCAGCGCACGGGTCTGCAGCTTCGCGGCTTCGTGCAGCGTCCAGGCCGGATCGGCCAGGTGCGGGCGGGCCACGGCGCAGAGGTCGGCGCGGCCGGCCGCGATGATGCTGTTGGCGTGGTCGGCCTCGCTGATCGCTCCCACCGCCATGGTCAGGATGCCGGCCTCGTTGCGCACGCGGTCGGCGAAAGGGGTCTGGTACATGCGGCCGTAGACCGGCTTGGCCTGGCGCGTGGTCTGGCCCGAAGACACGTCGATCACGTCACAACCGGCGGCCTTGAACAGCCGGGCGATGGCCACCGCGTCGTCGGGCGTGTTGCCACCGGGTGCCCAGTCGTGCGCGGAGATGCGCACGCTCATGGGCCTCTCCGTCGGCCACGCGGCGCGCACGGCGGTGAACACCTCCAGCGGGTAGCGGCAGCGGTTGTCCAGCGAACCACCGTACTCGTCGGTGCGCAGGTTGGTCAGCGGGCAGATGAATGCCGAGAGCAAATAGCCGTGCGCGGCGTGCAGTTCCAGCCAGTCGAAGCCGGCGGCGGCGGCGCGCTTCGTGGACTCTACGAAGGCCGCGGTGAGTGCGTCCATGTCGGTGCGCGTCATGGCGCGCGGCACCTGGTTCTGTTCGCCATAGGGCACGGCGCTGGCGGAAATCAGGGGCCAGTTGCCCGAGGCGAGCGGTTCGTCGATGCGTTCCCAGCCAAGCTGTGTGGAACCCTTGGGGCCGCTGTGGCCGAGCTGGATGCCGATGTGGGCGTGGCTGCTGTGGGCAAAGTCCACGATGCGCTTGAAGCCAGCTTGCTGAGCGTCGTTCCACAAACCGGGGCAGCCGGGCGTGATGCGGCCTTCGGGTGTGGGGCTGGTCATCTCCACCATCACCAGCGCCGCGCCACCGAGCGCACGCGCGCCCAGGTGCACCAGGTGGTAGTCGCCCACCGCGCCGTCCACCGCGCTGTATTGCGCCATGGGCGAGACGACGATGCGGTTCTTCAGCGTCAGGCCGCGCACCGTGAGCGGCAGCAGCATGGGCGGCGTGGGGTGTTTCTTCACCGGAGTACCGGGCCGGGCCTGCATTTCGAGCCAGGTCTCATACCCTTCGAGCCACTTCGCATCGCGCAGCCGCAGGTTCTCGTGGCTGATGCGCTGGCTGCGCGTGAGCAGCGAGTAGGCGAATTGCTCCACCTCCATGCCCGTGTAGCGGTCCACGTTCTCGAACCACTCGGTGGAGTTGCGCGCGGCGTTCTGGATCTTGAGCACCTCCACGCTGCGCCGTGCCTCGTAGCCGCTCAACACCTCGGCCACGTCGGCGTTCGCGTGGCGGGTGAATTCGTCGGCCAGATCGATCGCGTCTTCGAGCGCGAGCTTGGTGCCGCTGCCGATGGAAAAGTGGGCGGTGTGGGCAGAGTCGCCCATGAGCACGATGGGGACCTGGCGACCAGCCACGTCCAGCCGATGTACCCAGGTCTTGCAGATCACGCGGGGAAAGCGGATCCAGTTGGCCGAGCCGCGCAGATGCTGCGCGTTGCTGATCAGGGCGTGGCCCTCCAGCCGGTCGGCAAACAGCTTCTCGCAAAACGCCACGCCTTCGGCCTGCTCCATCTGGTCGATGCCGTGCGCCTTCCACACCGCTTCGGGCGTTTCCACAATGAAGGTCGAGGTCTCTCCGTCGAACTTGTAGGCGTGCGCCTGGAACCAGCCGTGCTCGGTCTGCACGAAGTCGAAGGTGAAGGCGTCGAACGTTTTCTTGGTGCCGAGCCAGACGAAGCGGCATTCGCGCGTGTCGATGTCGGGCTGGAAGGTCTCGGCGTAGCGGGTGCGGATGCGGCTGTTGAGGCCGTCACTGGCGATCACGAGATCGGCGTTGTACTGCGCGGCGAGC
>PNMH01000200.1 GCA_013823505.1 Polaromonas sp.
CATCCGCGCATCGTGGCAGCTGCGCCCGATGCGCCCGTGGTGGTCAAGCATTTCGCCGATAGCTTCGAGGGCACCAACCTGCACGCCACACTGCAGGCGATGGGTGCCACCGAACTCGTGCTCTGCGGAATGATGACCCAGAACTGTGTGACCCACACGGCGTTGTCTCGCCAGGCCGACGCCTACGAGCGCGTGACGGTGCTCACCGACGCATGCACGACCGTCAGCGAGATGCTGCATGCCATCGCCTTGCATGCGTTGTCGACCCGCGTGCGACTGGCAGACACGGCGTCGAGCTGGTGACAGCGTACCGTGGCCATCCGTTCACCATTGCTAAAAAAACTCCCATGAATTCTTTGTCCCGAATCCGTTTCTCATTGGTCTTCCTGGGCGCCCTGGTGGCGATTCCTGCGGCTGCGGAGCAGTCGCCCAAGCAGATCGTGACGGCGTTTTTCGACCTCGCCTTCGTGCAGCGCAAGCCCGTCGAGGCCGCGAGCAAGTACATCTCGGCCGATCAATACATCCAGCACAACCCGGGCGGCTCTGATGGCCGCGCTGCGTTCATCGGAGGATTTGCGGCCTACGTCGAGAAGACCAACTTCCGTTGCGACATCAAACGGGTGATTGCCGAAGGCAACCTGGTGGTGGTCCACAACCATTGCAAAGAGAACCCCGCCGACGCCAGTGACCGGGGCAGCGCTGTCGTGGACATCTTCCGGGTGGAGAAGGGGCTGATCGTCGAACACTGGGACGTTGAACAGGCGGTGCCGGCGCAAGCCAAGAACCGCAACACCATGTTCTGACAGTGTCCGTTGTCAATGCCCGGGCAGCGGTGCGTGCCCGGCCCATCCACCACCTCTATGGCATTGAGAGACTGGCAACAATGTCTCAAACGCGAGCTGCCTGCGGGTGCCCCGCAAGCTTGTCGCAGACCGGACCAGTCCCTTGACAGTAGACGTCGCTGAATCTCATTCGGGCAGGTGCCGTCTTCGCCAGCATCTGGGCCCGTTGGCTATCTGATCGATAGCGCCGGGCCTTTTGCTGTGGGGCGTTTCGGTGGGGCTTGACCCTGTGGCCACTCTCGCGACCTTGCTGCTTGCAACGTGAAAGCAGCATTGTGAGAGCGACCGCTGGTCCATCTCGCTCTGCCGTGAAGTCCTGTCAAGTCGCGGCGTGCAGCTGCAGCACCCGTTGCCGCAGTGCTTCAGCAGCCGGTCCGAGGGTATGGTCGCGCCGCTGCAAAAGTCCGAGCGTGCGCCAGAGGTCGGGTTCGGTGAGTGGCACCCCACAGACAACGGAGTGATCCGGCGGCAGCGCGAGCTGCGGGACAACCGCCAGCCCGAGTCCGCCTTCTACAAGCGCCAATGCGCCGGCCACATGATTGCACTCGTACCAGGCCACCGGAGGGTCTGGCAGGTCTGCTGTTGCCTGATCCAGCAAAAGCCGGTTGGCGCTATCGCGTGACACCGACACGAGGCGCTGGCCCGCCAGCTCGGACCATGCGATTTCCTTGCGACGCGCCCAGCGGTGACTGCGCTGCATGGCCAGGACATACCTTTCACGCGTCAGCGCTTCAAAACGCAGCGCCGACTCCTGACTGCCGGTAAAGCTCAATCCGAAATCCGCTGCACCCTGCATGACTGCATCCAGCACCTGGCGGGCGCTCTCATCCATGACATGCACCTGCACTTCGGGCTGTGCCACGGCGAACGCGCGCAAGACGCGGGGCAGCACATGGCTGGCGACCGAGGGGATGCAAGCCACGGTCACGCGCCCCCGGCGCAAATGCACCTGGTCGTTGACGCGCTGCACTGCGAGGTCCAGCCCCGCCAGTGCGGACCGCGCTTCCTGCAGAAACTCCTGGCCGACCGCCGTCAGCTCGACACTTCGGGTCGTGCGCTCCAGCAGTCGTACCCCCAGGGCCGACTCCAGCCGCTCGACGCGTCGACTCAGTGCAGGTGCCGACAGGAACAACGCGTCTGCCGCCAGCCGAAAGCTCGATTTTTCGGCGGTCACCACGAACGCCTGTAACTCGCCGAGATCGAATTTGATGCGTGGCATGCAATGGTTCTTCCAAAAGTTGCAATTCCCAGATCATTGTGCCGTACCTAGACTGGCGCTCTTTCGCAAGGCCGACCGTGTTTTGGCCGCTTCTGGAAACCACCATGCAACGACGTTCCCTGATCGCAGCCGCGGCCTTCGCCGCCACTGTCCCACTGGCCCACTCCGCCGCACAGGCTCAGGACTTTCCTCCGAAGAAGCCCGTCACCCTGGTGGTGGGTTTCGCCGCGGGCGGCTCCGCCGACAGCGCTGCACGGGTGATCGCGAAAAAGCTGGGCGAGAACATTGGCCAGAGCGTGGTGGTGGACAACAAACCCGGGGCTGGCGGCAACCTGGCCCATGCCCAGGTGGCCAGTGGTGCTGCGGACGGCTCGGTGTTGTTGTTTGGTTCCATCGGGCCACTCACCATTGCGCCGCACTTCATGAATGTTCGCTACGACCCGCTCAAGGATCTCGCGCCCGTCACCATGGGCGTCAGTTTCCCCAACGTGCTGGTGGTGCCGGCCAGCACGGGCATCAAGACACTGGGTGAGTTCGTGGCACGGGCAAAGCGCGAACCCGGCAAGCTGGACTTCGCCTCCACCGGTCCGGGCTCTGCCTCGCACCTGGCCGGGGAACTGCTCAACGACGTGGCAAAGATTGACACGGTGCATGTGCCTTACAAGGGCGGCGCACCGGCGCTGCAGGACCTGCTGGGCGAACGGCTTACCTCCTTCTATGCCGCCCCGCCCACGGCCTTGCCGCACATTGAATCGGGCAAGCTCATCCCCCTGGCCACCACGGGCCTCACCCGGCCCGCCTATCTGCCCAATGTGCCCACGGTGGCGGAAATGTTCCCGGGCTTCAACGCGACCAACTGGTACGCATTCTTGGCGTCGGCCAAGACGCCAAAGCCTTTGCTGGACCGCTGGAACCAGGAGCTGGTGAAAGTCCTGAACACACCCGAAGTGCGCGAAAGCCTGCTCAAGCATGGCCAGACGGCCGCACCGGGAACCCGTGACGAACTCGGCAAATTCATTGCTGCAGAACACGCCAAGTGGGGCCGCATCGTCCGCGAAC
>PNMH01000201.1 GCA_013823505.1 Polaromonas sp.
GGTGGCAAGGTCCTGCTCGAAGAAATTTACAAGAGCCTGAACCTGGATGTCACGTCTTACCTGTACGGCCCCATGCCGACCCAACCTTTCGGCTGGTTCAAGAAGCCGATCGCCAAGGTCGAGGACATCAAGGGCGTGAAGTTCCGCACGGTGGGCTTGGCGGTGGATATGTACACCGCCATGGGCGCAGCGGTGAATCCGCTGCCCGGTGGCGAGATCGTCCCGGCGCTGGACCGCGGTTTGATCGACGGCGCCGAGTTCAACAACGCCAGTTCCGACAACCTGCTGGGCTTCCCCGATGTGGTGAAGAACTGCATGCTGCAGAGCTTCCACCAGAGCGGCGAGCAGTTCGAAATTTTGTTCAACAAGGGCAAGCTCGCGGCGCTGCCGACCGAGCTGAAATCCATCATCGACTACGCGGTGCAGGCCGCCAGCGCCGACATGAGCTGGAAGGCGATCCAGCGCAACTCGGAGGACTACATCGATCTGAAGAAGAAGGGTGTGAAGTTCTTCAAGACGCCCGACACCATCCTGCGCGCGCAGCTCGCAGCCTGGGACCAGATCATGGCCAAAAAAGGTGGTGAAAACCCCTTGTTCAAGAAGGTGCTCGACAGCCAGCGCGCCTTTGCGCAACGCGCCGGACAGTGGCAGAACGACTACATGGTCGACTTCAAGATGGCCTACAACCACTACTTCGGCAGGGGCGCCAAAAAGAGCTGATCCTTTCGCCGTATACAGGGGCGCCACCGGCGCCCCTTTCTGTTTCAGTCGGAGACACGATGCAACAATTTCTCTGGTCGGTGGACCGTTTTTCGACCTGGATTGGGAAGGCCTGTGCGTGGGCTGTGGTCGCCCTGACTCTGCTCATTTGCTGGGAGGTGTTTTCGCGCTATGTGCTCAATAAGCCGAACGCCTGGGTACTGGACGCGCAGATCATGCTGTACGGCCTGCTCTTCATGTCGGCCGGTGCCTATACCCTGGCGAAAAACGGCCACGTGCGCGGCGACGTGCTCTATGGCTTCTTCCGACCGCGCACGCAGGCCGGTGTGGACCTGGCGCTCTATATCGTGTTTTTCCTGCCCGGCATCCTGGCCCTGACTTGGGCCGGATGGACCTTTGCCAACGACTCGCTGGCGATCCGCGAGCAGACCTTCAACGCCGACCCGCTGCCGGTCTACCCGTTCAAATTTGTGGTGCCCATCACCGGGGCCCTGCTGCTGCTGCAAGGCCTGGTGGAAATCGTGCGTTGCGTGATCTGCCTGAGGACCGGTGAATGGCCGACCCGGGAAGGCGATGTGGAAGAGGTGGATGTGAACAAACTGAAAGAAATGGTGCACGTGAAGGACAGCGACATCGAAAGCCTGGACCGGCTGCTGGTGCAGCAGCAGAAAGGCGGCCAGTCATGACGATCCGCAAAGAACTCTGGTTTGGCTTCGGCCTGATGGCGCTCATCCTGATGGGCGTGCTGGCGATGGTGGTCAGCACACCGACCATGACCAACGGCCATTACGGCCTGCTCATGCTCTCTCTGGTGGTGGTCGCCATCATGCTGGGCTTTCCAACCGCGTTCACGCTCATGGGCATGGGCATGCTGTTCACCTTCTTTGCCTACCACTCGGGGGACCAGACCTCGGCCGGTGCGATCCGGCAGACGCTGGACCTGATGGTGCAACGCGCGTTCTCGGTGATGAGCAACGACGTGCTGATTTCGATCCCGCTGTTTGTCTTCATGGGCTACCTGGTGGAGCGCGCCAACCTGATCGAGAAGCTGTTCCACAGCCTGCACCTGGCGCTGTCCCGCGTGCCGGGTTCGCTCGCGGTCGCCACGCTGGTGACCTGCGCGATCTTCGCCACTGCCACTGGCATCGTGGGTGCGGTTGTCACCCTCATGGGCCTGCTGGCCATGCCGCAGATGCTGCGCGCCGGTTATGACGTGCGGCTGACCTCGGGCGCCATCACTGCGGGTGGCTGCCTGGGCATTTTGATCCCGCCATCGGTGCTGCTGATCGTCTACGGTGCCACCGCCGGCGTGTCGGTGGTCAAGCTGTACGCAGGCGCATTCTTTCCGGGTCTGATGCTCGCGGGTTTGTACATCGTGTACGTGATTCTGGTCGCCAAGATCAAGCCCGCCTGGGCGCCGCCGCTGAGCGCCGAACAGCGTGCGGTGCCGCTGCCCGCTTCGCTCCTGCGCATGGGCGCCACGGGCAACGCCTGGGCGCTGGGCGGTTTGGTCAAAGGTCTCAAGGGCGCCAACAACCACGGCGTGCCCGCCAGCTACATGCTGCGCCAGCTAGGCATTGCGCTGCTGCCGGCGCTGCTGTTTGCGGTGGTGGCGGTGGCCAGCTACCAAGGCGCCACGCGCGTGGAGGCGGTGGAAACCTATGAAGAACTGCAACCCATGGGGGTGGGCGCCGAACCGTCCGGCGGCGGTCTGGCCGAACCCAAGGCGGAAGAAGGTGGCCTGAGCGAGCCGCCCAGCGCCGAAGACGGCGTGAACGAACCGCCTGGTGCGACCAGCGACGCCGTCGCCTTGCCGCCGGGCACCTCTGCGGCACCCGCCTCAGCGACCGGCGCCGCCTCAGCGGCCACCACCCAGCCAGCCCCGCAGGGCTACTGGATTGGCCTGGGTGTGGGTGGGCTGGCCCTGGCCGTGTTCTACGCCATCCTCAGCTACGCCCGGTTTGAAATTTTCAAGATGCTGCTCACGAGCTTCTTTCCGCTGCTGGTGCTGATCCTGGCGGTGCTGGGCTCCATCGTGTTCGGTCTGGCCACGCCCACCGAGGCGGCTGCGGTGGGCGCGCTGGGCGGCTTCCTGCTTGCGATCGCCTACCGGCAGCTCACCCTTGATGTGGTGAAAGAAAGCGTTTTTCTCACTGCCAAGACCAGCGCCATGGTGTGCTGGTTGTTTGTGGGTTCGGCCATTTTCTCGGCGGCCTTTGCCCTGCTGGGTGGCCAGGCGCTGGTGGAAGAATGGGTGCTGAGCATGAACCTCAGCAAAACCGAGTTCCTGATCCTCAGCCAGGTGATCATCTTCATTCTTGGCTGGCCGCTGGAATGGACCGAGATCATCGTGATCTTCATGCCCATCTTCATCCCGCTGCTGGACAACTTCGGCGTCGA
>PNMH01000202.1 GCA_013823505.1 Polaromonas sp.
TTGCCGACGACGAAGGGAAACAGCAGGCCGGCCAGCAGCAGCAGGGCCCAGCCCAGCGGGCCGTGAAGACGGTTCATCATCAGTGGGCTCCCTTGAAGATGCCCTGCGGCCGGAACGACAGGATCACCACCAGCGCCACGAAGGCGATGATGTCCTTGTAGTGATCGGACACGTAGAAGGCGCCAAAGGACTCGGCAAAACCGATGATCAGGCCGCCCAGGATGGCGCCGGGCACGCTGCCCATGCCGCCCAGGATGATGATCACGAACGCCTTGGTGATCACCAGGTGGCCCATGGCCGGGTAGACCAGGTTGATCGGCGCGTACAGCGTGGCAGCAAACGCGGCCAGCACGCCCGAGACCGCAAAAGTCAGCATCGCCACGCGGTTGGCGTCGATGCCCACCAGCGACGCACCTTCGCGGTTCTGCGCCATGGCGATGATGGTCGAGCCCATCACCGTGCGGGTCAGGAACAGGTGCAGCGCCAGCATCAGCGTGAAGGCTGCCGCGATGATCAGCAGGCGCTGCGCGGGGGCGGTCACGCCACCGATGTCAAAGATGCCGGTGTAGGGCGTGGGCATGCGCAGGAAGTCCGGCCCCCAGATCACCTGCACCCCCGCCTCCAGAAACAGCAGCAGGCCGATGGCCGCGATCATGGGGTGCAACCCGCTGGCGTTGCGCAGCGGGTGGAACACCAGGCGCTCGGCCACCGCGGCCAGCACCGCCACCACCGCCGCCGCGCCCAGCATGGCCAGCCAGTAGTTGACCTCCAGCCGGGTCATCAGCGTGTAGGCGATGAACGCCCCGACCATGTAGAAGGCACCGTGCGCGAAGTTCGGCACATGCAGGATGCCGTAGACCAGGGTCAGCCCCAGCGCCACCAGGCTGTAGATGCCACCGAGCGTCAGCCCGTTGAGCACCTGCTGAAAAAAGATTTCCACGTTGCGAGCACTTTCAGGAGTTGATGGGGTGCCTGGCTGTTCATGCCGAGCGCGTTTTTGGCACTATATCCTGCAGAGTGGAACTAAAAGCAAGGGGAAAACCCTGCCAACATCACCAGCGCGACAATAAAGAATCGTTTTTCACATGCGCTTCGAGACACGTCAGACACGCCAGCCGATGATTCTTGGTTCTGCACTGCAAACACGTTGAAGTCACCCCCAACCACCATCGCCATGACAAGCCACTCCTCGCCATACCTGCATCGAAATGCTTGACGCCCGCCAGGCGGGACACGGCGGTGTGCCGTCGGTCTACCCCGCAGGGCCGGTGCAGAAGCTGGTGAGCCTGATGCTGGAGACCTACGGCGACGAGTGGCTGGTCATACCGGCCATGCACTACCGCTGGCACCACAACCGGGACTGGGCGGTGGCACAGTTTGGCGCACTCAATGCGCCACAAGCCACGCCAGAAGAGCAACTGCTCATCGGCGCCCGCCGCGCGGCCCCCTTCGCTGCGGCAGCCGAGTTGCTGGGCGCCACGCCAAGCATGCAGGCCGCCGTAGAGGCGAGCTATGAACAGCTGCTCAAGGAGCTGGATGCCCACTTGGCGCAGCACCCTGCCCTGCTCGGCAGCGCCGCCACCCTGGGCGACTTCGGCCTCATCGGTCCGCTGTACGCCCACCTCTGGCGCGACCCGGCGTCCGGCGAGCTGATGCGGCGCCTGGCGCCCCATGTGGCGCGCTGGGTCGAGCAGCTGCAGTTCCGGCCAAGCAGTTTGCACAGCGAGCTACTGCCCGACGACGCCATTCCCGAGACGCTCAAGCCGGTGCTGCGACGCATGGCCCGCAAACAGTTGCCGGTCCTGGTGGACAGCGCGCACCTGGTCCGGCAATGGATGACCGACCACCCCGGCTCGCACGCGATCATTTGTCGGTGAAGCCGGATAGCTAGTGTTTAATTGCGCAAGTTAACGATAGTGTTTCGAAGCTGTGCACCCCGAACCTCTCGCTTGCGCCAGACGAACGGCGCGGCCTTTTCGTTGTATGCAGCGGTGAATGCATGTATCGCCCCGATGAGTTGATCGATGTTTCGAAAGCTGGCGTTGTTCAGCGTCTTGCGCTGGAAGATGCCGAACCATATTTCGACTTGGTTGAGCCAGCTCGCACTGGTCGGCGTGAAGTGAAACGTGACGTTGGGATGCGCGGCGAGCCAGTCCTCGTTCTTCTTGTGGGTGTTCAAGTTGTCCAGGATGACGTGGATCTGCCGGTCTGCGGGTTGGTCGGCGACGACCTCCTCCATGAAGGCCTGGAAGTCGGCTCGCTTCTTGGTCTGCGTCGTCTTGCTGCGGATGACGCCGGTGGCCACCTCCAGTGCGGCGAACAAGTTGACGGTGCCGTGGCGCTTGTAGGTGCTCTTCATGCCCTGGACGATCTTGCCGCTGCTGGTCTGCACGTAGCCGCGCGCTCGTTCAAGCGCTTGAATCGAAGGCTTCTCATCGACGCTGAGCACCAAGGCGTTCTGCGGTGGGTTCAAGTACAGCCCGATCACGTCGGCGGCCTTGGCCGCGAACTCGGGGTCCGTGCTGACGCACCACGATCGGTGGCGCTGCAGCTGGATGCCTTCTTTGCGCAACGCGCGCCACACCGCGTCATCAGACACGCTCAGCGCCACTGCCAGCGAGCCGCCATCCCAACTGGCCATGCCCTCGGGCGGCGGCAACTCGAGTTGCGCCAGGATTCGGTTGCGCAACTCAGCGCCGTACTTGGCCGGCTTGCCCGGCCTGGGCCGATCGCGAAGCCCGGCCAGGCCGCTCTCGGCAAAGCGTTGGCGCCACTGCCCCACCGTATTCGGTCGCAGCCCCATTTCGCCGGCGACCTCGTCGTTACGCTTGCCGCGCAGGCAGGCCAGAACGATGCGGGCCCGTTCGGCCATCCGGACCTCGCCGCTTCGACTTCGCGACAAGCGCTCAAGCTCGGCCATGACTTCCGCCGTACACGACAACGCAACCGCCACTCGTGCCATGAGGCCCCCATGATTCAAGCAATGTGGGCATCATAATACTATCTCTTGTTAATGCAATTAAACACTAG
>PNMH01000203.1 GCA_013823505.1 Polaromonas sp.
GGACGCAAACACCTTCACCAGCAGCTTCATCCTCGAAGGCATGGGCAAGGTGTGGGATGGGCTGATGATCCTGGGCATGGACGGTGAGGCTCACCGCAAGGTGCGCTCCCTGCTCCAGCCGGCCTTCATGCCGGAGAACGTGAACAAGTGGCGTCCGAAGATCGATCGGGTTGCGCGTGAAGACTTCCTGCAACCCCTGGTGCCCAACAAAAAAGCCGACCTCATGGAGATGGGTCTGCATTTCCCGGTGCGCGCCATGTACGCGCTGGTGGGCTTCCCTGAAGACAAACCCGATCAGTACAACCAGTACGCGACCTGGGCACTGTCCATGCTGGCGGCCAACCAGCTCGACAAAGCCAAGGCCGAGGAAGGTCGCCGGATCGCGGCCATTGCGGTCAAGAGCCTGTACGACGCGCTGATGGAGCAGGTGCAGCGGCGCCGCGCCGAGGGCGCCACGGGCGACGACTTGATCACCCGCCTGATGAACGCCGAATACGAAGGTCACAAGCTCGATGACCACGAGGTCGCGACCTTCGCACGTTCATTGCTGCCCGCCGCCGGTGAAACCACCACGCGAACCTTCAGCGCGGCCATGACGTTCCTGCTGACCGTTCCCGGCCTGATCGACCGCGTGCGCAACGACCGCAACCTGGTGGCCAAACTGATTGACGAAGCTGTGCGTTTTGAGCCCTCATCCACTTTCAAGGTGCGGGAAACTTCGGCCGACGTGCAGATCGGCGACGTCTTGATCCCCAAAGGCTCATTTGTTCAATGCATGGTCGCTGCGGCCAACCGTGACGAGAGCGCATTCGAAAACCCGGACGTCTTCGATATCGACCGCCGTCAGAAACCGTCGTTTGGTTTCGGCTTTGGACCGCACATGTGCATCGGTCAGTTTGTGGCCAAGCTCGAACTCAATTGCGCGATCAACGGCATTCTGGATCTCTTCCCCAACGTGCGGCTCGATCCCGAGCAACCGGCACCGAAAATTGAAGGTGCTCACCTGCGTGGTGCCAAGAGCGTGCATGTGATCTGGGACTGAGCAAGAGCCACCGATCATGCGAACCTTTGACACGATTCCAGAACGCTCCGACTTCGCTTACCAGTGCCTGGTCGGTCCGCAGAAGGTCAGCGGCGCCAAGCTGGCCGACCTGCGTGACCACTTTGGTCTCAAGCTCACCAAGCACATGCCGTTTGGCAGCGTGCGCGACGAGGAGGGCCACATCTATTCCATGGTGCGCGCCCTCAACGCGCCGGGCAGCACGCCCAACCCGACCAAGTTCATCTACCAGAGCACCCGGCTGGACGGTCAAAACATCCGTGTCGACAAGGAAAAGATCGCCCCCAGGGCGCTCACCATGTTCCCGGCGCGCGGACTCGAGGGCGACACCGCCTGGTGGTCGAGCCACTCGGAAGACCCGGGGCAACCCTGGCGATTGACCGCCTCTGGCACCGACTTCAGTTGGAAAGAAGACGGCCTGTTTGACCTCACCGGCAAGCTCATCGGCAACGGCATGCAGTGGTACCTGCCCGGGGTGGACTGGGGCACCTTCTACGTTGCACAGCTTTACGACGTGCAGGGCACCTGCGAAGGAAAAAGAGTCAAGGGCATGATTTCCCTGGACCAGGCATGGATGGCCGAAGGCGCGGCCATCCACATGCACAAGGACCTGGTGGTCAACAACAAGATGCACGTCATCTGGTGGAACTTCGCCACCATCTACAAGGACGGCACCTGGGACGTCGGCTCGTTCCTGGTCGGTCACGACAAATTGGGCTACGCCATCGTCCAGAACGAGAAGGGCGAAGTCCGCTGCACAACGCACACCGAGGGCACCGTGCGTCACGAGGCCAATGGATGGTTCGCCGAAGAGGCGCGCATCGTGCTGGATGGCCAGGAAACATGGGAGTTCCTGCCCGACCCCAGAGGCCGGATGACCGACTTCGTGGGCGGCTTTCCCATCACCGCCCAGCAGGAAGGGCGCTGGCGTCAAGTAGGTGACACACGAGAACCCGACCGCTGGATGGCCTGGGGCGAGAGCGACAAACGCAACGGCACGGCGCGCAACGTTCGTGGCATCGACGTCTGAACCGGAGAACCCACCATGAACGTATCCACCATTGAACACTTCCTGCACACCCAGGTACAGGCATGGAACCAGGGAGACAAGGAAGGCTTCTTCGCCGCTTACCGCGCAGCAGCCCCCGAGGGCTTGCAGATCGAGTACGTGGGCCGAGGCCCCGCAGGCAATGGCTGGCCAGTGCTGGAGGGCATGTGGGCACAGCAAAGCGCCAAGATCGAGATTGAAGAAGTTGCTCTGATCATCAATGGCACTGAGGCCGCCTGCCACAACCGCAACAAGCTTCGAGGAACCTCGGTGGCCATCGAGACGATCGAGCTGTATAGCTTCGACAACGGCGAGCTCACAGTGCGCTATTTCGTTCGCCAGCCCTGACCGAAGGAAACCCATGTCCCAGATCACACCCGAGCAAATTGAACGTTTCATGAGCGGTCAGGTCCGCTGCTGGAACAAACACGACAGGGCCGGCTTGATCGCGCTGTACCGTGAGATGGCCTCCACGCAGCTGACCATCGAATACGTGGGTCGGGCCCAGCAGGCGGACGGCTGGTTGGTGATCGAAGAGATGTTCGACAAACACAACCACCAGTTTCGCCTGGAGGTGATGAACACCATCATCAATGGCAACGAGGCCGCCGTGCACCACCGCAATTGCATTGTGGGCACCAGCCAAGTGATCGAGAGCATCGAGACCTACCGGTTTGGCCCAGGCACCCTGCACGTGCGTTACTTCCTGCAGCCTCCCAAGGACGCCAACGTGAACCTGGAACAGTTTCGCGGCTTCTCTGCCGCCATCCCACCAGATGCACCATGAGCAAGCCCGCACTCCCCGGCCCGCATGAGGGTCGGTTCAAAGACCAGATCGCCATCGTCACGGGGGGCGCCTCAGGCATCGGTGAAGCCACCTGCCGGCGGCTCGT
>PNMH01000204.1 GCA_013823505.1 Polaromonas sp.
TCATGAGGCTCCCCGCAGACACAGACGTGGCCGACCTCCATCCTTGGGAAAAGGGGGGAATTGGAATCTGACCCCGATTTCACCGATTTCACCGATTTCATCAATCTGGCGCCTTGTGCCCGGACCGCGCACGATACACCGCCAGCGCACGTTCAATGATGGTTCGGTCCAATGCGTCCTTGTCCCGCGTCGTCTGCTTGGTCAGCAACAAGCCCTCAAGGTTGATGGTTTTGACCGGTATGCCGCCCAGATCGATGGTCTGGGCATAGCGGCTCAACGACTCATAGGTTTGCCCATTGGCATTGAGCATGAGGTCGACGACATACGCATCGGCCACGCGAATGTTTTCACTTTCATTGAACCACTCCGGCATCAGGTCTTTGGCCGCCTGGTCGGGCAACACCATCAAGGCCGCCTTGACGCGCAGCCCCGCCTCTGCGGTGGCAGGAACCACCACGTCGATATCCGTGGTGGCTCGCTGGTAGCCGTGCGCGGCCAGCGCATAGCCACCAATCAACAGGTAGTCGGCGCCGTGCTCATTGAGCGAGCGCAGCAATTGCTTGAGGTCTTCAAGCGTTGCGGGTCGGCTGTAGTCGTCCATGGCGCGAACCCATCAAGGGTCAGCGCGCCTTGCCGCCAACTCGCCCATGCCCCTGGCCAGACAGTCCTGCGCGTGCCTGTTCGCTTCCTCATGCGTGCGAAACCGGTAAATCCCCTTTCGCACGAACGTGCCGCCAGACAACCAGGCAACGGCTTCGTTGAAGCGCGCACCCTCAGCCAACAGGCGCCCACTGGGGTTGGCAGCCACCGGCGCCTCCTGCCTTGAACCGACATGTCGCATATGTGTGCTCCGCTCGAGTATGCAAACCATGATACCCGTGTACCACCTGCGCCCGGGCGCAGCGCCTGAATGGCGGCTCCGCCACCCAACCAGTGGGAAATTGGAATCTGACCCCGATTATTAGAGAAGCGGGGCGGCAACAGCGGGCATTTTGTAGCCGCATCGACAGCCAACGCGGCACAATGAACAGGCTTCATCAACGCAAAAGTGACCCCCATGCTGCTTGACCAATTGCATGCACAGCGCGATGCCATATACGCACTGAGCCGCCAGTATGGCGCTCGGCGTATCCGCGTGTTTGGCTCCGTGGCCCGGCGCGAAGAACGTGCCGACAGCGATGTGGATTTTCTGGTGGACTTTCCCCGCGGCTACGACCTGTTTGCCCAGCGCATGCCCCTGACCGATCAGCTGGCCCAATTGCTTCAGCGCCCGGTGGAGCTGGTGCCTGAACACGAGCTGAACCGCCACATCCGGGAACAAGTCCTGCGCGAAGTGGTGGAGCTGTGAGCAAACCCTGGCAACCCTACGCCCTGCACATTCTGGATGCCATCGAGCGCATCAGAAACATACAGGCCAGAGGCGACCTGACCCAGGATCAGCGCCATCGCCTTGCGCAGTGCGCCACCGCATGTGCCAGACCCCCACCCCGTGCGGAACGGGCTGATCCCAGCCACCGCCCGGGTGCACGGCATGACCGTCGTCACCCGCAACACCATCGGCTTCGCGCCCACAGGCGTGGCCGACCTCCATCCTTGGGGAATTGGAATCTGACCCCGATTGTCCGATTCTCTATCTTCAGTCATTCCAGCCACTCAACGGCAGGTAGCCCATCGGCTCTCCGCTGGAGCGGTCAAGCAGCACCACCCAGTCAGTCGGCTGCTCGGTGGCCAGGGGCAGGTATCCCAGGGTGGCGGCTTCGCGACCACTGCGGCGCACCGCAGCGTCGATGAGCGCAGCATGCTCAGGATAGCGGGTTTGCAGCGCGGTCAGCGGTCTGGCAGCCTTGCCCGCCTGTGCGGCCTGTTGGGCGTAGGGCACCCAGCGGTCAGGGCGGAAAGCAGCATGGTTGCCCGCCATGGACTGCTGAACGTTCTGCAAGAAATCGGGGTCAGAGCTCTGCGCCAGCCGCACGCCCAGGGGTTTGGGGCCGGTCAGGCTGAGTGAGCGCAAGGCCTCTGGCGCTTGATTCAGGCTGCCGGGCATCAGATCGGGTGCACTGACCACACGAAACAAATCTTTCTCGAACGCCAGCCAGACCGGGCGGGCCTGCATCAGGCTATGCAGGCCGTAACCCAGCGCTGCCAACTGGATCAGCACCACCAAACCGATGTCTCTCGCCAGCTCGGTACGCGGTTTTTTGAGGTCGTAGATGACCAAGGTCAGCAACGGGCCGCAAACCACGTCCACCGCCACGATGAGCAGAAACAAACCCTGACCGGCGGAGAGTTCGCCATAGGGCTTCGGGTACCAGACGCCGAACACCAGGGCAGCGACCAGTGCGGCCACCAACAAGCTGAGCAGCAGGTGTTTGAGGGCCACCCCAGCAGCCGTCTTGAGTCGCAGGACGAGGCTCATCTCAATATCATCACATTCCAACGAAAAAGAGCGCCGAAGCGCTCTTTAAAATTTCACCACTGGTTATCGGCACTCACCAGGCGCAAAGCGAGCTGGAAGCGTTGCGGGAGTTGTCGGCGCTACGATTTCGGTAGCAACTGTCGCAGAGTGACATTGCCATTTAACAGCATCGTTTGGAGGAGTGAATGCAGCCGTTGCATCGGGCAAAACGTCATCCGTCCCGGTGTATGGCACGATAACCAGCGTGCCTCCGCCAGCCCGTGCGGTGGTCGTCAAGGTGATCTGGCCCGTGGCTGCAGCAATGGCAACAGAGGTCAGGTTCTGGCTAGCGGTGGGACTGGTGAAGCCTTCACTGTAGCCGGTGACAGCCGTGAATTTGCCTCCAGACAAGATGTCCGTCACGTGAAGTTTGGCCGACGATGCCGCCACCAAACCTTCGGACACGCGCGCACGCACCGTGTAATCCTGATACGCCGGCAGTGCCACGGCAGCCAGAATACCGATGATGGCCACCACGATCATCAGTTCGATCAGGGTGAAACCTTTTTGCAGTTGACGCTTCATTCAAAAACTCCTTGAGAG
>PNMH01000205.1 GCA_013823505.1 Polaromonas sp.
TTGGGCGGTGGGCAGCTGGCGCCAGCCCGAGCTGCTGCAGGCGCTGGCCAGCACGCCGTGGGCACCCCACCTGCCCGAGCCGCAGTGGCCTGCGTTCCACCAGCCCAGCGTCTGGCTCACCGCCATCGCACTGGCCGCCGCGCAGATACCGCTGACCTTCGGCAACGCCATCCTCGGCATCGTGGCTGAAACGCGCCGCCTGTTCCCGGGCGTGCCGATGGACGAGCACCGCGCCGCGCGCGGCACCGGCCTCATGAACCTGCTGGCGGGCGGCCTGGGCGCACCGCCCATGTGCTTTGGCGCCGGCGGTATGGCGGCTCAGGTGGCCTGCGGCGCCCGCAGCGGGCGCGCGCCCATCTTTCTGGGCAGCGTGCTGCTGCTCGCAGGCCTGTTCGCCAGTGGTCAGCTCACAGCCCTGCTGAGCCTGCTGCCCGCGGGCACGCTGGGCGCCATGCTGTTTGTGGCCGGCTTTTCGCTCACCATCGGCACCGCCGGAAGTTCGCGCGACAAGGAAGCCCGCGCCGTGCTGCTCACCACCGCCGCCGTGTCGGTGTGGAACGCGGGGGTGGGTGTGGTGGTTGGGGTGCTGCTGGAAGCAGGGTTGCGCTCGCGGGTGCTGCGGATCTGAGGTGGGAGCGCCGATTCCGATGGCCGGAATCATGCATCTTCGGTCCCCGCGACCCTCTGTAAAAACGTCGGAGTTTTTTACATATGTAGGGTAACTTGCCAAGGACCGATGGCTTGGGCCGTCACAAGCCCATGATTTTCCTCATATTTTGAATATGGCACAGCGTTTGCTGAGAATGCCTCGTCAATGACAAATCCAAACTCTCACTCCACGAGCAGATAAAAAATGAAACTTCTGAAACTCGCATGCACCCTGGCTGTGGCGACCCTTGGGTTTGTTGGTCAAGCCCACTCCGCCGCTCTGGTTTTCGACTCCGTCGGAGATGCTGGCTCAATTCTTTTTGAGACCACCCGCCAGGGCGCCACCCTCTCGGCCAAGGTGGACTTTTCGCTGAGTTCCATCACGTCCAACACGGCGACCTTCAACGTGAATGTCGCGAACAACTCATCGGGTGCGGGCTCCAACCGGCTCATGAGCTTCGGCATCGACGTGGTTTCGCCGTCCTTGACAGGTGTGACAGACAACTCAGGCATGTGGGACACGGGGCTGAACACCACGCTGGCAGGCGGATTTCAAAACGTTGACCTTTGTTTCTGGACGGCCAACGGCTGTACCGGTGGCAACATCAACCAAGGTCTCTCTGAAGGCGGCTCGTCTGTTTTTCAGCTCACGCTGAACACGTCCGGCAATTTCCTGACCAGCGGCGTGACCTTCACCAGCCCCTACGGCATCAAGTTCCAGGATGTGGGCACTGGCGGCAACTCGTATGAATTCGCGGGCTGCATCTTCGGCACCCGAGGCTGCGGAGGCTCCGAGGTTCCAGAGCCGGCTTCCCTTGCGTTGGTCGGCTTGGCCTTGGCTGGGGTTGCTGTCATGCGGCGTCGGCGCCCAACGGCCGCTTGAGAGCGTCCGTTTGATTTTCAGAAAGGCCCGCAGCAGCGGGCCTTTTTGTTTCTGAGCGCACCACGGTGCGATGGTCCGCATCAGACGATATTGGCGATGGCGGAAGCTGGGTGCCAGATCCATGCAGTGATGTCAGGGATTCGCCGGATCATAAAAGCGGGGCGCCAACCCAGTGCGACCGGGAAAGAACTGGAACCATGGCCGCGCCTGGTCGATGGTGCGGGCCACCGGCGGGTGGTCCATCAAACGCTCAAAGTAAGCGGCCAGATGGGTGTGTTGCTGCTCGAATGGAACATAAGTCACCGCGTAAAACAGGGCGGGAGCGGCGGCGCAGTCGGCCAGACTGAAGGCGTCAGCAGCCACCCAGGTGCGCCCCTCCAAGTGTCGATCGATCATCGCGTAGGCTGCCAGCAGGTTCTCTCGCGCCTGGGCCACACCAGGTGGGTCGCGCTCGCCTTCTCGTCGCAGCAGGTCGGCCGTTAGGGCCTGCATTGGAGTCATCACATACAGGTCGAACAGGCGGTCCCACAGCCTCACGTCGAGGGCCTGATCCGGGTCGTTCGGGATCAACGTGCGGCCGGGCTGCGCGTGGTGGCGCTGCAGGTGCTCGATGATGATGCTCGTCTCGGGAATCGGCCGTCCCTGGTCCACCAACAGCGGCATCTTGCCCAGCGGCCAGAGCGCCCGATGCGCCGAGCGTTCGGCTGCGTCACCCAGGTTCAGCACACGCAGCTCTGCGGTGATGCCCAGAACGTCCAGCGCGATCAGGACCTTGTGGCAATACGACGAGAGTGGGTGGTGGTGGAGCGTCAGGGCGTTCATGCGATGTCTGAAGTTTTCGGGTCGGGCAAAGTATGGTTTGCCCCACCGGCGCGCACAAGCCTGAAGCTACTGTTTCAGCTTCGCAACCTCCTCCTTCACCAACGCAGCCAGCTGATCGGGGCCAAAGCTGGGCAGGCTGCGGCCGTTGACGAAGAACGTGGGCGTTTTGGTGACCTGCAGTGCGGTGAGGTCTTCAACGTCTTGCTGCAGCAGCGCCTGCATGCCGGGTTTTTCCATGTCTTGCCGCGCCTTGGCGAGGTCCAGTCCGGCTTGCTCGGCCACGACGAAAGCGGTCTCGATGTTGGGCTGGGCATGGTCGGCCCAGGCGGGTTGCGCGGCCAGCACGGCTTCCAGCACCGTCTGGTACTTGCCCTGGCTCCTGGCGGATTCGAGCAACTTGACGACCACGTCGGAGCCCTGGTGAAAGGGTGCGTACCGAATGACAAGACGCACCTCGGTCGGGTACTGCGCCATCAGGTTCTTGACGATGGGATAGAACGCGCGGCAGGTTTCGCAAGCCGGGTCGAAGAACTCGACGATGGTGACCGGGGCACCTTGTGGGCCAAAGACTGGCGAGTGCATGCGCACCAGGCGGGTCTGCTCGGCCTTGAC
>PNMH01000206.1 GCA_013823505.1 Polaromonas sp.
TGGCATCGATCCGAAGTTCGTTGAACGAATTTTATATCGATCCATTGAACCTAGAAACCGCAGTTGGACGGACCCGAGTGGGCTGCCCGGGAGTGGGCTGGCAAGGCGCGACGACGCAGCGGGCTCCTGCCCGCAAGGAGGAGCAACGCCGCCAGCGCGCTCCCGGGCAGCTCAATCGGGTCTGTAGCGCCCTCACCCATCGGGTGCGCCTCTGCGTGGCCAGTTTTCTCAGTGTTCATGGGCATTTCCAGCGGATAGAGCGCGGTCAACTGCGGTTTCTAGGTTCAATGCACTGTCGGCACCAGGAAGTCCTGGCTGATGCGGCCACCGAGTTCGTTCACGCGGTCCAGGAACTGGGTCAGGAAGGCGTGCAGGCCGGTGGACAAAATCTCGTCGATGCGGGCGTACTGCAGGTCGGCCTTGAGCTTGCCGGCGCGGCGCAGCGTTTCACCCGAGGTGTCGTTGGCCACCACCGCCAGGTTGTTCACCACCTCGTTCATGCTGGCGGCCAGGCTGCGCGGCATGTCGGGCCGCAGGATCAGCAGTTCGGCCACGCGCTCGGGCGTGATCACGTCGCGGTAGACCTTGCGGTAGACCTCGAAGCCGGAGACCGAGCGCAGGATCGCGCTCCAGTGGTAGAAGTCGTATTCCTGATCTTGCGCGTTGGCGGCGCCAAAAAAGTCGCTCTGCACCGCGTGGAACTTCACGTCCAGCAGGCGCGCCGTGTTGTCGGCCCGCTCCAGGAACGAGCCCATGCGGTAGAAGTGAAAGGCTTCGTCCTGCAGCATGGTGCCCACCGCCACGCCGCGCGAGAGGTGCGAGCGGTGCTTGACCCATTCAAAGAACGCACCGGGGTCGCGCTCGAAGTCTTTGGACTTGAGGTATCCGGCCAGCTTGAGCCAGGTGGCGTTCTGGGTTTCCCACAGTTCGGTCGTGAGTGCGCCACGCACGGCGCGCGCGTTCTCGCGGGCGGCGCGCAGGCAGGAGCAGATGCTCGACGGGTTGGACTCGTCGCGCACCATGAAGTCCATGACGTTGCGCGGCGTGATGTCCTGGCCGTACTTGGCGGTGTAAATCGGCATCAGCTCGCTGATCACCAGCAGGCCTTCCCAGCCCACCTGGGCCACGGCGGTCGACTGCGGCAGCAGGGAGGTCTGGTAGTTGATGTCCAGCATGCGCGCGGTGTTCTCCGCGCGCTCGGTGTAACGGGACATCCAGAACAGGTGGTCGGCGGTACGAGAAAGCATTTCAAACACTCCAGCAGTTTCCAGGAACGACACGCACGAGAGGTTTGTGTCGGGAGGCACCGAGGAACCGGCTTCGCCGGGCCTCTGGTGCCGCCCCCCTTTTCAAAGGGGGGTGACGCGAAGCGTCGCGGGGGGTTATTCGAGTATCCAGGTGTCTTTGGTACCGCCGCCCTGTGACGAGTTGACAACCAGCGAGCCCTCCTTCAGCGCCACGCGGGTCAGGCCGCCGGGCACCATCTGCACCGTCTTTCCGCTGAGCACGAAGGGCCGCAGGTCGATGTGGCGCGGCGCCACGCCGCTGTCCACGTAGGTCGGGCAGGTGGACAGGCTGAGCGTGGGCTGGGCGATGTAGCCCTCGGGCTTGGCCCGCACCATGGCGCGGAACTCGTCCACCTCGGCCTTGGTGGAGGCCGGTCCGATCAGCATGCCGTAGCCACCGGCGCCGTGCACTTCTTTCACCACCAGCTCGGCCATGTGGTCGAGCAGGTACTTCAGGTCGTCCGGGTTGCGGCCCATGAAGGTCGGCACGTTGCTGAGGATCGGCTTTTCGCCCAGGTAGAACCCGATCATCTGGGGCACGTAGGGGTAGATCGACTTGTCGTCCGCCACGCCGGTGCCGACCGCGTTGCAGATCGTCACGTGGCCGCTGCGGTACACACCCAGCAGACCGGCGCAGCCCAGCGTGGACGTGGGGCGGAACACCAGCGGGTCGAGGAAGTCGTCGTCCACCCGGCGGTAGATCACGTCCACGCGGCGCGGACCCTGGGTGGTGCGCATGTAGACGAAGTTGTCCTTGACGAACAGGTCTTGCCCTTCGACCAGCTCCACGCCCATCTGCTGGGCCAGGAAAGCGTGTTCAAAGTAGGCGCTGTTGTACATGCCCGGCGTAAGCACCACCACGGTGGGCTCAGCCGTGGTGGCCGGGCTCACCGAGCGCAGCGTCTCCAGCAGCAGGTCGGGGTAGTGCGCCACCGGCGCCACGCGGTGCTGGCCGAACAGGTCGGGGAACAGCCGCATCATCATCTTGCGGTCTTCCAGCATGTAGCTCACGCCACTGGGCACGCGCAGGTTGTCTTCCAGCACGAAGTACTCGCCCTCGCCCTGGGCGTTGGGTGCGCGCACGATGTCCACGCCTGCGATGTGCGAGTAGATCTGGTTCGGCACGTCCACACCCATCATCTCCGGGCGGAACTGCGCGTTCTGGAAAATCTGGTCGGCCGGGATCAGTCCGGCCTTGATGATTTCCTGCCCGTGGTAGACGTCGTGGACGAAACGGTTGAGCGCGGTCACGCGCTGCACCAGGCCTTCTTGCACCCGCTTCCACTCGTGCGATGGAATGATGCGCGGGATCAGGTCAAAAGGGATCAGGCGCTCGGTGCCTCCATTGTCGGCGTCCGCGTCTTCGTCTTTGGCGCCGTACACCGCAAAGGTGATGCCGACGCGGCGGAAAATCATCTCCGCCTCTTCACGGCGGGCAGCCATGACCTCTTCGGGCTGCTGCGCGAGCCAGCGGGCGTACTTCTCGTAGTGGGCCCGCACCTCGGTGGGTGAGACATGCATTTCATCAAACATCGGTCGGCTCATGGGCGGTTCACTCCTGCCCACAGGATAGCAAGGAGTGGGCCAGCCCACAGCATGCAGACTCATGCATCAACCCCGCACCGACGGAGAAACAACCCGCACCACACCCGCC
>PNMH01000207.1 GCA_013823505.1 Polaromonas sp.
CTTCCCTGATGGGAACGAATTCGGCGAACGCCCCGATGCGAAAGTCATTCAGCCGGGCATAAACCTCGTCACCCACGTTGACCTGCTGCACGCGCGGCCCGATGTCGACGACCACGTCGGCCACGTCGTGGCCCAGAACCATGGGGAAGCGATAGGGCAGGATGAGCTTGAACTCTCCATCGCGAATCTTGGAGTCCAGCTGGTTGACGCCAGCGGCATGCACCTGCACCAGGACTTCGTCGTCGCGCAACGTCGGGGTCGGCACGTCCGTCAACGCCAACGCGCGCTTCTTGCCGTAGCGCTCAAGAACGAATGCCTTCATGGTCTTGCTCATGCTTCTGGTGCTTTCGAGTGGTCGCGGATTTGATGATCGTTGGCACAGCTCACTTGTCGGGTTGCAGATACTCCGTGAACCCCTGAAACCACAGCACCTCGACAAAGTCGCCGCTGATGACCAGGTCTTCGTCGTGCAGGGCGGCCAGGAAGGCCTCTTTGCCGTCCTTGGCTGACAGGATCTTGAAGCCCTTGTCTGCGTTGCGGAAGGTCAGTGTGAACTTCGGACTCTTCATCAGGCCGGCGAAGGACTTCACCTTGCCATCCTGGATGCGGAAGTACCGCCCGGTCTTGTCCGCCGTCTGAATCTGAAATTCCAAATTTTTGCCGACCACGTAGCGCGCACAGGCGGGCTTGGTGTTGATGGCCCTTTGCATCAGTTTCGGCATCATCCAGAGTAGGAACTTGAACTTCATCATGATCATCACTCGCCGAGAAACTGGATCGCGTGCTTCAGGAAGCGCTCGGGGTACTGAAATTGCGTAGCGTGGCCAGCATCCGGGTAGACGAACAGCTGCGCATTCGGGATGTTCTGCGCCATGGACCAGGAGTTGATGGTCGGAATCATCACGTCGTTCACGCCGTTCAGGATGAAGGTCGGTTGCTTGATCTCACGAAGGTGCGCGAACGGATCCTCGGGGTCCAGCTTCGGCAGGTAGTACATGTTCGACTCGATCTGCGCCTGGATCACTTCAGGAGAACTCGGCGGATCCTGGTCCACCCGCTGGTGACGGCGCTTCCAGAAGTCGCGCCCGGCCTGCTGCGCCGCTTCGGATCGACCGAAGAACAGGAACAGGAAGTCATCCACCGTGGGAACCGGCCGGGGTGCCCGTTCCAGCACGCCGGGGTCCGAATCCGGGTTGCCACCGCGCGGCCCGGTGCCCAGCAGCATCAGCTTGCGGACCAGATCAGGGTGACGACGGGTCAGGTCCTGCGCCTGATAACCGCCGAGCGAGAAGCCCAGCACGTCGACCTTGCGAAGACCCACTGCGCGGATCACCGCAGCCGCGTCGTCGGCCATGTGTTCGATGCGCGTGCGCGGCTTGCCGGAAGAGGAAGCGACGCCGCGGCCGTTGTACAGGATCACTTCGCGCCCGGCGGCCAGGCCATCCGTCATGAGCGGGTCCCAGTGGTCCATGCCGCCACGGAAGTGTTGAAGAAAGAACAGCGGCGGCTGATCGGTTGTGCTGTTGCCCCAGCGGCGATAGGCAAATCGGTCGCCGTCGACTTCGACGAAGCGGGTGGGGGCGGTGAGGTGGGTGTCGGTCATGATGTGCTCTTCCTTCGGAGGGCCTATCGCGCCAGGAACTCGAGTGCCTTGGGCACGAAGTCGGCATGGAACTGGAAGATGGCGCCATGGCCGGAGTCGGGGTAGATGATCAGCGTGCTGTTGGGCAGGCGCCGAGCCAGGTCGTGGGTGTTCGTCGTCGGCACCATGCGGTCGGCATCGCCGTTGGCAACCAGCACCGGGTGCTTGACGACCGACAGATCCGCCGGTTGTTTCAGCCCCCAAGTGCGCAGGGCTTCCAGTTGGGCGAACAGGGCGCTCACGGTGATCTCCGTGTCACGGTTCTGCGACCGTTCCTTCAGGCGTTCCAGGAACGCCTTGCCGGCCTCGATGCCGCCGGGCGTTCGGGTGAAGAACAGAAACTGCTTCGCGTCTTGCCCGGTGAAGAGGCCGCGAAGGATGTCGTAGAAGGTCACGCCTGCCACGGTGCTGATGCCTTCGCCACCGGCAGGACCGGTTCCCGTGAGGATCATCTTGCGCACGAGTTGCGGCTCCTTCAGCACGATCTCCTGGGCGATCATCCCGCCCATCGAGAAGCCGAACAGGTCCACCTGCGTGAGGCCCTTGGCCTTGATGAAGGTGATGGCGTCGTCGGCCATCTGCTCCATCGAACTCGACGGTGAACCGCTGGACGCACCGATGCTGCGGTTGTTGAACGCGATCACGTGATGCTTCGCCGCCAGTCCATCCACGATTCGCGGGTCCCAGTTGTCCAGCACGGCAGCCAGGTGGACCAGCAGCACCACCGGCGTGCCGCCATGGTGCTTGCCCAGCTCGCGGTAGGTGAAGTCCACGCCACCAGCCGAGATGGTCTGGTTCGGCACGTCGGCCCAGCTGTGGGCCTGGGCCTGCACGACAGGTGGCGGGCTCGCCATCGTGGCACCGGGTTGCTGGGCACTCGCGGCGGTTGTGAACGACAGCCATGGCAGGGCGGCCAAGGCAAATGTCAGGGCGATTGTCTTCAGGGCGTGGCGCATGGCGGGAGCTTTCAGAATTTCGCTTTGTTGAGGGGTGGGTGACTTGTGGCCGTCGTCGACTCAGGCGCGCAAGCGCCTGGTCTTGTAGGTTCCCCATTGGGTCGATACCAGGGACTTCAGGAATGCGGCCAGGCCGCTTTCAGTGGCACGTGGGTTGCCGCCGTCGGCGATGCGCTTGAGCTGTCGCGTGTACCAGAGGACTTCCATGAGCCCCATGCGATCCACAGGCTTGATGCCGGTGGTGATGGGCCGCACGCGCTGTGGGCTGTCGCGGCCTTGCAGCAAGGCCGCCGGGGCGTCGGGGTCGATGGCCAGCAGCC
>PNMH01000208.1 GCA_013823505.1 Polaromonas sp.
ATATTCCGCCAAGCCGGCTTTCCAGACGGCCTCGAAAAAACCAGCCTTCTCCCATTCGAGAAAGCGCTTGTGAATGGCGCTGGCGCTGCCGAAACGCTCAGCAGGCAGCGCCTTCCACTGGCAGCCAGTGCGCAACACATACACGATGGCCTCGAACACCTGACGTGCCGGCTTGGCCGGTCGACCCGCTCCAGGCTTGCGAATGTATTGCTTGCCCGGCACCGGCCCGCGCTGTGGAATCAGCGGTTCCACACGCCGCCAGAACTCATCCGTTACCACCCAGGAATCAACTCGTTTACTCAACACATCACTCCGACGCCGCGCCAACTGCAGCTCGGATTGTTATTCTATCTATTTACGGATAAGTTCTTAGTCATTGATGGATTGCGGCAGCGATTGGAAGGCGAAAGTGGCATGTTCTGTAACGCAATGACGGTATCAGGAGCTCGCTCCAGAGCGCGAAGACGGTATTTGTGAGTGACTTGACGGTATCACTATCTCCCTTGCTGTTTGTTTGACTTTGTACGCCTGCTGTACTAACATAAAATGAATAATCCCTCCGAAGCCCTCACATGCCAACCATTGTCTCCACGTCCAACAGCCGTTCGGCCAGACTCGGCTTTCGCGCCACACCTGAGCAAGAGGCGGTGATCCGTCGCGCTGCCGAGGTGGCCCACAAGTCGTTGACCGATTTCATCCTCCAGAGCGCTTATTCGGTCGCAGAACAGACGTTGCTTGATCAACGCCTGTTCGTCGCCTCGGGCTCGAAGTGCCAGGAGCTGCTGGAGTTGCTGGACCTTCCTGCTCAGCCCAATGAGGGTCTGGGCGACCTGTTCTCTCGCAAAGACCCCTGGGAAACTCGTTGATGCCGAGGGCGCCCGTCCCGCTCAACACATCGCACCGGCTCGACGGTTTCGACTGTGGCAAGCCGGCGCTCAACGAATGGTTGGTGAAGCACGCGCTTCAGGCCGGCAGCAGCGGTTCAGCCCGGACGTTCGTCGCAGTGGATGGCGCTGACCACCGGGTAGTCGGGTATTTCAGCCTCACGGTGGGCCAAGTTGACACCACCGACGCGCCCGACCGCATACGCAAAGGAATGGGACAGTTCCCGATTCCGGTGATCGTCCTGGCCAGGCTGGCCGTGTCCACGCAGGACCAGGGCAAAGGCATCGGCGTCGGCATGCTCAAGGAGGCCATTCGCCTCGCCTTGTTGATCGCAGAGCACGCCGGTATTCGTGCTTTGTTGACCCACCCGATCGATGAAGACGCCGCACGCTTCTACTCCCGGTTCGGCTTCATCGGGTCCCCTTTGCGTGACGATCAGTTGTTGCTCCTCTTGAAAGATGCTCGCGCTCAGATTCGATGAGATTTCAGATACGACAACAACGCGGCAGCCCAGTGCCGCCCCGACCTCACCACACCCAGCTTTCTGACGCTCGCTACCAGAGCTTGCTGGCCCAGGCCAGCAAGCTCTTCTCAGTGGCTGAAACGGACAAGGACGCTCAGCGCCTTCAGGTGATTGAGGACATCCTGGCGACCATGCGCGCCCACAGCATCACCGTCGCAGACCTGGCCTGAGTTTTGAATCGGCCTGGCGGTTGCGCGCGATAGAGGGCATGAGCGTGAACCAGCGACCCAACGCCACTCCCCTGGCCCGGCAACGCTGGGACACGATCCCAGAAGACCTCAGACAACGCTTGCTGGTCAGCATCTGGTGCACAAGATGCGGCGAGGATGTCAGTCCATTTTGGAGGGGTACAGCTTCAAGGTGCTGCTTCGACTGAACCGGCTTCACACAACAGCCTCGGCGCTGCGAGGTATCCATCGACAAAAAAATGAAGGCGTCGATTTGGGTGGCACCAGACAACTGCTCAGGGGACGTAGAAGCATCCAAGCGAGCGCCCCGCTTCAGCATGCAAGGGCCAACAAGTAGTCGATCAGCGCGCGTGCCGAACGCGTCTGGTGCCGGTTCGGCATGTAGAGCATGAAGATCTGGTTGCCGAAGATGCTCAGTCGCAGATCGTTCAGTGCGGTCACGATGGCGCCACTGTCAACCGCGTCCTGCACCACGTAGTCGGGCACCAGCCCCACGCCCAGCCCGGCCAGGACGGCCTCGCGCAGAAACGGAAAATGCTCCGAGATCAGGGTGGGTTCCAGCGTCACCTCTTCGCGCTGTTCGCCCCGGTAGGCGGCCAGGCGCAGTTCGCGCCCCACCACGCCCGAGGTGATCAGCGGCGTGTGGCGCAGCTGGGCCAGGTTCTGCGGCAGGCCGTGTGCGGCCGCGTAGCCGGCCGAAGCGCAGCAGAGGTAACGCACCCGCCCCATGTCGCGCGCCACGAGCGTTGCGGGCGGCGCGGCCATGATGCGCACCGCCACGTCCACCTCGTCGCGCATCAGGTCGTCCACCCGGTTCTCGAACAGCACGTCCAGCACCACACCCGGGTATTCGCGCTTGAAGGCGATCAGCCAGGGCGCCATGACCATCTGCCCGTAGCCGCTGGGCACGCTCAGCCGCACCCGGCCCTGCAGGCCCTGGCCCAGTGACGCCAGCGTTTCTTGCGCCGCCTGCAGTTCGTTGCGCACCGCCAGGCCGTGCTGGTAGAGGCGCAGTCCCAGCTCGGTGGCCTCCACATGGCGCGTGGTGCGGCGAAACAGCTGCGCGCCCACCGCGCGCTCCAGCTGCGCGAGCCGGTAGCTGACGTTGGCGCGCGTCATCTTCAGGCGCCGCGCTGCCTGGCTGAGGTTGCCGGCGTCGTGGATTTCCACCAGCAGGGCAAGGTCGTTGGGGTCCATGATTGACAAGCTTGGTTTGACAGTGTGTCAACACAAAATCCTATTGTCCAATACAAACCCGCCATAGATAATCTGCATTGCAGAACGTTGAACCATTTTCAACGAAGGAGACACG
>PNMH01000209.1 GCA_013823505.1 Polaromonas sp.
AGAAGTACGGCAGCACACCCGAGCAGCAGACCCAGATCCGCGACACCATCCGCGCCCGCGGTGCCGAGGTGGGTTTCTCCTTCAATCCGGCGGGGCGTGGCCGCATCTGGAACACCTTCGATGCCCACCGCCTGCTGCATTGGGCGGCCGAAGAGGGCGCGCCCGGCCAGCAGATGGCCTTGAAGAAAGCACTCCTGGCTGCCTGCCACACCCGCAGCGAAGCCATGGGTCACCACGGTGTCCTGCTGGCCTGCGTGGCCGAAGTCGGACTGGATGAAGGGCGCGCCCGCGCCATCCTGGCCAGCGACGAATTCACCGAGGCGGTGCGCGAACGCCAGGCCTTCTTCACCGGCCACGGCATCCACTCGGTGCCTGCGGTCATCGTGAACCAGCGACACCTCATCTCGGGCGGGCAGCCGGCGGCGGTGTTCGAGCAGGCGCTGCGCCGGATCGCGGCCGGCGAGGTGTAAAGCCGTCGATTCTTGTTCTATCTCGGCAATTTCTTGATGCCCAGGGCGGTTGCAGAGACAGCTGCGACGACGACCAATGTCATGCCCGCCAGCCTATGGAAGTCCATGAGTTCTTGAAAGACCAGCCAGCCCAGCAAAGCCGAAAAGACCACGCTGGTGTACTGGATGGCCGCTGGCACCATCGGATCGCCTTGAGTGAAGGCTTTGGAAACGCAAAGTTGTCCGATGGCACCCAGAAGGCCGGCAAGCAGCATCAGCCACGCATCTGTGCGATTGCCTATTTCAGGCAAGTGCTGAAGTTGGGTGAACGGCAAACTCAGAGCGGCGCCCAGTAAAGAAAAATAGAACACCATTTGCCACTCGGTTTCCCCGGCAGCCTTCAAGACCTTCACGTCCCTGAATGCCATGGCGCCAAACATGGCCCCCATGATTCCGACACCGTAGGCAGACAGGTGGGCGGCTTCCAGCCCGGTCTCGAACGGATTCATCATGAGCACCACCCCGGCGAATCCCAGTCCGAGCATGCAGATCTGTTTTCTGGTTGGGGCGGCATCTTGAGCTCGGGTCAAGTGGAGAAGGGCGCCCAGGAACAAGGGCGACATGTAGTTCAGGGTGACCGAAATCCCCATCGGTAACGTGCCCAGCGTGTGATACCACGCTGCCATGGCCACACAACCGCATGCAGCCCGTCGCAAGTGGAGGCCTGTCGCGCGTGTCCTCAGGTTGAATCCGATCACCTGCTGGAACAACAGTACCCATAAAGCTGAGCAGGCCAGCCTGAGAAACACCAGGTCGCCGACCCCAAACCGATCGGACAGGAGTTTGATGACCAAGGCCATGAAGGTGAAGCATCCGGTCGCCCCAAGCATCCATAAGGCGCTGAACATGGAGGAGGCCATACAGGGGTCAGGCGAACTCGGTGCCCGGGACGATCGCAGTGACTCCCCCTTCGGGTGTCACACCCACAAGCGATGTGCCGGTTGTGGTGATACGCAACAGTCTTCGCACTTTGCCGGGTGGAAGCGTTTTCGTCGTTGCTGAGTGCAGCAAGCTTCGGTTGTCCCAAACAACAATGTCATGAGGCATCCAACGATGCCGATAGACATACGCAGGCTGGGTTATGTGGGCCATGAGCGAGTCGATGAGTCGGTCGCTGTCTTCTTGCGGCATACCCTCTATTCCGATGACAGAACCGATGATCCTGGGCGCTATGTGCAGCGACTCGACTCCCGTCTCTGGATGGCGTTTCACCAAGGGGTGAATCACCTCTGGCGTGTCACGCCGCTCAGCCTCGCCGACAAACTTCCAGCGCGCCCAGGGATCTTCACGATTCGGTGACCATCTGTATTGGTGCCGCAAGCGAAGTCTTCGCAATAACGCCTTCTCATGCTCTGGCAAGTCTCTGTACGCCGCCGCAGCATCGGCGAACAATGTATCCCCGCCTTCATCAGGTACCTCAACGCCCCAAAGCATGGTGGCCGCTGCGGTAACTGACTTGTAAGACGAGTCAGCATGCCAACCGTCACCGAAGTACCGCATGACATCGTTTCTTCCTGGCTCCGACTGATTGGAGAGCATGGTCAACATCGGAATATCTGGGTGCCTCATCGCTCTGACATGGTGAATCTCTGGACACCCGAAGATGGTTCCAAAGCTCGCAAATGTCTCCGTGTCGATGTGCTGATCGCGCAGCACGATCACCTTCTGTTCGAGGTAGGTGCGGTACAGATCCCGGCCCCGACCGCGAATCGAATCGTGGGTCAATGGAAGGTCGGTGATTTCGGCTGCAAAGCCGCTCCCGAGCGGATGGACTTTCATGATTTGCTCCTGTCTCCGGGGGCCTGTCTCCGGGGGCCTGTCGGCTGACAGGTCGGCCCCAGGACTGCTGAAAGCCTGTCAATGTGACTCTTCAGTGGTGAGCAGTTCAGGAGGGGTATGACGCGGCGTGCTCTGCTAGGGATCACCTCGGCAATGCCCACCGAGTGTTGCGCCGGGCCACAGAAGCCGGTGGACCCGACCGACACCTGATCTCGGGTGGAGAGCCGGCGCTGGATCAGCCCTGCGGCGGGTTCGCCGCGTCCTCGTCCAGGGCCGCCATGCTGGCATCGAGCAGGGCGTGAAGGGCGGCCACCTGTTCCAGCCCCAGTTTCCGGTTCAGTGCGGTCTGGGCGGTCTTCCAGGCGCGCTGGCCTTCCGCCCGGATGGCGCGGCCCGCGTCGGTGGCCTCGACCAGCCGGCTGCGGGCGTTCTCGCCGGCCCCGATGGTGAGCCAGCCGTGGGTCACCATCGGCTGCAGGTTGCGGGTCAGGGTCGATGCGTCCATGTGCATGCGCCGAGCCAGATCGCCGGGGCGGATCGGCCCGAGCTTGACCACGTGCGAGAGCAGTGCGTACTGCGTGTTCTTCAGGCCCAC
>PNMH01000210.1 GCA_013823505.1 Polaromonas sp.
AGCGAAGAGCTCAACGCCATCCTCCCGCTCATCAAACGCATGGGCGTGCCCCTGATCGCGCTCACCGGGCGGCCTGAGTCCACGCTGGCGCGCCATGCGCTCGCGGTGCTGGACAGTTCGGTCGACAAGGAGGCCTGCCCGCACAACCTGGCCCCCACCGCCAGCACCACCGCGCAGCTGGCCATGGGCGATGCGCTCGCCGTGGCGCTGCTCGATGCGCGTGGCTTCAAGGCCGACGACTTTGCCCGCTCGCACCCTGGTGGCGCGCTCGGGCGCAAGCTGCTCACCCACGTGAGCGACGTGATGCGCAGCGGCGCCGATGTCCCGCGTGTGGGGCCTCAAGCCGGGCTGATGGAGCTGATGGCCGTGATCAGCGCCAAAGGGCTGGGCATGAGCGCGGTGGTCGACGCCGACGACCGCGTGCTGGGCGTTTTCACCGACGGCGACCTGCGCCGCCTGATCGAGAAAACCGGCAGCAGCGCCGACCTGCGCACCTTGCGCGCGATCGACGTGATGCACCCCGAGCCTCGCACCGTGCTCGCCGGTGCGCTGGCGGTCGAGGCCGCCGGCCTGATGGAGGCCAACCGCATCAACAGTGTGCTGGTGGTCGACGTTGACGGACGGCTCACCGGCGCACTCAACACCAACGACCTGATGCGTTCGAAAGTGATCTGAATGAACGCCTTGCCCGCCCTGCGCCCTGCGCTCAACTTTGCGCCCGAACTGCTGCTGCGGGCGCAGGGCATCCGTGTGGTGTTCTTCGATGTGGACGGCGTGCTCACCGATGGCGGCCTGTACTTCAGCGAGACCGGCGAAACGCTCAAGCGCTTCCACACGCTCGACGGTCACGGCATCAAGTTGCTGCAGCGCGCGGACATCACGCCGGCGGTGGTGACCGGGCGCGACTCGGCGGCCCTGCGCGCGCGCCTGAAGGCTTTGGGTGTGGCGCATGCGCGTTACGGCACCGAGGACAAGCGCCCTGCGGCCGAAGAAATCCTGGCCGAGCTGGGCCTGGACTGGTCGGCCGCCGCCGCCATGGGAGACGACTGGCCCGACCTGCCCATGCTGCGCCGTGCCGCGCTGGCCTGCGCGCCCTCCACCGCCCACGCCGAGGTGCTGGCCGTGGCGCACCACGTCACCACCCGCTTGCCTGGCGCCGGTGCCGTGCGCGACCTGTGTGATCTGCTGCTCGTGGCCAGCGGCGTGTATGCCCGCGAGCTGGAGGCCGCCGCGCGATGAGCACGTCCGATCCGCTGGATTTCCTGGACACCATCGACCTCACCGAGCCCGCGGCCCGACCGCCCAAGCGCAAGCCCAAGCTGCTGGACCGCATCTCCATCTACCTGCCCGTCATGCTCATGGGGCTGCTTGCGCTGGCTTCCTATTGGCTGCTGCGCGCCACACCGGCACCTGAAGCGCCCCAGCAAGCGCGGCCAGTGAGCAGCGAACCCGACTATTTCATGCGCGGCTTTTCGGTCAAGGCCTTCAATGCCGACGGCTCGCTCAAGTCCGAGGTGCTGGGCGACGAGGCACGTCACCACCCCGACGACGACCGCATTGAAATTGACAACGCTCGCATCCGCAACATCGGCCCGGAGGGTCGGCCCACCGTGGCCACGGCGAAGCTCGTCACCACCAACGCCGACAACAGCCAGTTCATCCTCCAGGGCGACGCCGTGGTGGTGCGTGAGGCCGCTGTCGGGCCCGACGGCCAGGCGTTGCCACGCCTGGAGTTCCGGGGCGAGTACCTCAAGGTGTTCGTCGACCCCGAGCGGGTGGTGTCCGATCAGCCCGTCACCCTGCTGCGCGGCACCGACCGTCTGGTGGCCGACACGCTCGACTACCGGGGCGACACCGGCATGGCCGATTTCAAGGGCCGGGTGAAGGTCCAGCTGATCCCCCGCTGAACACCATGACCACTCCAGACACCACAGCGCCACTGGCCTTCATCACCGGGGCTTCCAGCGGCATCGGCCAGGCCCTGGCGGTCCGTTTTGCCCGCAGCGGCTATCGGCTTGCCCTGGTGGCTCGTCGCACCGCCGAGATGCAGGCGTTTGCCGATGCCCACGGCTGGGGCGCCGAGCGCTGCCGCGTGTATGGCGCTGACGTGGCCGACATCCACAGCATCGTCGCCGCCGGGCAGTCGTGCCTGCAAGCTCAAGGCGTGCCCGATGTGGTCGTGGCCAATGCGGGCGTGAGCATCGGCATGGACACCCGCGAGCGCGACGACCTGGACGTGATGGCGCGCACCTTCGCCCTCAACAACACCGGCGTGGCCGCCACTTTTCACCCGTTCGTGGCCGCCATGGCCGCGCGTGGCACCGGCGCACTGGTGGGCATCGCCAGCGTGGCGGCCATCCGGGGCCTGCCTGGCCACGGCGCCTACTGCGCCAGCAAGGCCGCCGTGGTGGCGTATTGCGAGAGTCTGCGCGGCGAGCTGCGTGGCAGCGGCGTGTCGGTGGTGACCCTCTTGCCCGGTTACGTGGACACGCCGCTGACCCGCGAGAACCGCTACGCCATGCCGTTCCTGCTGAGCCCCGACACCTTCGCCGACCGTGCGTTTGATGCCATCGTGGGTGGCGTGAGCTACCGCGTGATTCCCTGGCAGATGGGCGTGGTGGCCAAGTTGCTGCGACTGATGCCCAATGCCTGGTTTGATCGGGCGTTGTCGGGCCGCGCCCGCAAGCATCGGCAGGGTGCTGGCAAAAGCGGCTCATGACCGTGGCGCTCTTGGAGCGCCCATGAAAAAACCCCTGATGCTTGGGCCTCAGGGGTTTTTTCTTGGCTGATCAGCGAATCCTCAGATTCGCCGAATCAAGCTGATCGGGGGATTCGATCAGTAGCCGCCACGGCCACCGCCGCCGCCGCCACCTTCACGAC
>PNMH01000211.1 GCA_013823505.1 Polaromonas sp.
TCCAGATCGGCCAACGCTTCGCGCCGACGCTCGACGAACTGGCGCAGAACGGCAAGCTGCGCGGCCGCTTCATCGCCGTCCGCAGCATCCAGCGCCCGGCACAGCCGCGCCAGCGCGTCCAGGCCGATGCCCGCCTCGAAGGCCGCCCGCACGAAGCACAGCCGTTGCAAGGCGGCATCATCGAACAGGCCATAGCCGCCCGGGGTGCACGCCACCGGACGCAGCAATCCGCGCAGCAGGTAGTCGCGCACGATATGCACGCTCACCCCGGCATCAAGGGCCAGCCGGGACACGGTGTAGGCGCTCATTGAAAACCTCCTTTTTTTATCCAGCGCAGCAGGAAAGCTGCTTCACGTCCTTGTTGAAGGTCTGCGCCGCAAGCTTCAACCCCTCGACCATTGTCAGGTAGGGGAACAACTGGTCGGCCAGTTCCTGCACCGTCATGCGGTTGCGGATGGCGAGCACCGCCGTCTGGATCAGTTCGCCCGCTTCCGGGGCCACCGCCTGCACGCCGATGAGCCGTCCGCTACCTTCCTCGATGACCAGCTTGATGAAGCCGCGTGTGTCGAAGTTGGCAAGCGCTCGCGGAACGTTGTCGAGTGTCAGCGTGCGACTGTCGGTCTCGATGCCATCGTGGTGCGCTTCCGCCTCGCTGTAGCCCACGGTGGCGACTTGCGGGTCGGTGAACACCACTGCCGGCATCGCGGTCAGATTGAGGGCTGCGTCGCCGCCGGTCATGTTGATCGCGGCACGGGTGCCGGCGGCCGCTGCCACGTAGACGAACTGCGGCTGGTCGGTGCAGTCGCCGGCCGCGTAGATGTTCGGGTTGCTCGTGCGCATGCCTTGGTCGATAACGATGGCCCCTTGCGCATTGACAGTGACCCCCGCCGCGTCCAGCGCGAGGCTGCGCGTATTCGGTGCCCGACCGGTGGCAACCAGCAACTTGTCAGCGCGCAATTCACCGTGTCCGGTGGTCAGCACGAATTCGCCGTTCACATGGGCGACCTGGCTGGCTTGCGTGTGCTCCAGCACCTCGATGCCCTCGGCGCGGAAAGCGGCTGTCACGGCCTCGCCGATGGCCGGGTCTTCCCGGAAGAACAAGGTGCTGCGTGCCAGGATCGTGACCTGGCTGCCGAGCCGGGCAAAGGCTTGCGCCAGTTCCAACGCCACCACCGACGAACCGATCACGGCCAGGCGTGCGGGAATGGTGTCGCTGACAAGCGCTTCGGTGGAAGTCCAGTAGGGTGACTCTTTCAGGCCCGGAATCGGCGGCACGGCCGGACTGGCACCGGTGGCGACCAGGCAGCGGTCGAACGTTACCTCGCGCTCGCCACCCTCGTTCAAACGGACGACCAGGCTCTGGTCGTCCTTGAAACGCGCTTCACCGTGCAAAACGGTGATGGCTGGATTGCCGTCCAGGATGCCTTCGTATTTGGCGTGCCGCAGTTCATCGACACGGGCCTGCTGCTGGGCCAGCAGTTTGCTGCGGTCAATCGCAGGCACAGTTGCCGCAATACCGCCGTCGAACGGACTTTCCCGGCGCAGATGGGCAATATGGGCAGCGCGGATCATGATCTTGGACGGCACACAGCCGATATTGACGCAGGTGCCGCCGATGGTGCCGCGTTCGATCAGCGTGACCGTCGCGCCTTGCTCGACGGCCTTCAGCGCCGCCGCCATCGCGGCCCCGCCGCTGCCAATGATGGCGATATGCAAACCGGCGCCCTCAAGTGCATCACGGATTTTTGGTTCATCTTTGAAATCACCAACCCGGATCGAGCCTTGATAACCCAATGCGGCGATGGCGGCCAGCAGTTGGTTGTGGCTCACGGCGGTGTCTGCCATGACTTGCGCGCGGCTTTCTGGATAGGACACCACAGCGGCATTCACGCCGGGAATCTTTTCCAAAGCATCTTTGACATGGGTGGCGCAGGATGTGCAGGTCATGCCATTCACGGTGATTTCGGTCATTTTTTTACTCCATTGAATTTCGGGGTGCAGCAGGCATCGGCTTGGCGTTTTCGTTGGATGGCGTAGATGGTCAAGCCGATGAAAATCGCCAGCGCAGGCAGCAGCACATAGTCCAGATAGCCGGTCAGCGCGGACAAGCCGACCACACCGAGCAAAATGACCAGAACAGGGGTGAAGCAACACAGCGCCACGAGGGTTGTGCCAATGATGCTGACCCGCAGCAGTGTCTTCGGGTCTTTCATGATCAGTTCTTGACTGATGATGGGTAGCCCGCATCCTCGGTAGCCTTGGTCAGTTTCTGCACGCTGGTCTTGGCATCATCGAAGGTGACCACCGCTTCGCGCGTCTCGAAGGTCACGTCAACTTTACTGACGCCATCGACCTTGGAAATCGCCTTCTTGACAGTGATCGGACAGGCCGAGCAGGTCATGCCCGGTACGGACAGCGTAACGGTCTGGGTGGCCGCCCAGCCATTAATTCTGAATGACAAAACTACTCGGCTTTCGCGCTTGACCTCGGAGTGGTTCGCCAGTGATGGACGGCAGCCCACGCCGCGTATTCAACTGAACTACAACGATGCGATCAAAAGCCTAGTGGCGGCCGGTTATGGTGCGACGTTGTTGCCGCATGAAGCCTCCACGCCATTGCCCGATACCAGGATCGTCATGCGGCCATTACAGCCCTTATTGTGGCGTCAACTTGGTATTGCCCACCGTGGTGGGGACGTCGAGCGGCCTACGCAACATGTGCTGGATGTGTTGTGGGGGTTGAGTGCGGGCTAGGGCGATGTTGTCAGAGAAAGGACCGCTTTCGACCCGGTCATACGGTGATTGAGGT
>PNMH01000212.1 GCA_013823505.1 Polaromonas sp.
ACGGCGCTCACCTTGGCGGCGGAGAGCAGCGCAAGGCCGGCATCTTCAGCAGCGTTCATCACGGCGCGTGCCAGCGGGTGTTCGCTACCCGCCTGAATCGCGGCACTCCAGGACAGCAACTCATCGTCGTGGCCGGGGGCCGGCACCGCCGCGACCAGCGTCGGCTTGCCTTCGGTGAGCGTGCCCGTCTTGTCGAACGCGACAGTGTCGATGCGGTGCGCGACCTCCAGCGCTTCGGCATCCTTAATCAGGATGCCCTGGCGAGCGGCCACCCCGGTGCCCGCCATGATGGCGGTCGGTGTCGCCAGGCCCAGTGCACAAGGACAGGCGATCACCAGCACCGCCACCGCGTTCAAAATGGCCTGCTCCCAGTTTCCGGTGGTCAGGCCCCAGCCCAGCAGGGTGAGTGCGGCGATCAGCAGGACCACCGGCACAAAGATGGCGCTCACCCGGTCCACGATTCGCTGGATCGGGGCTTTCTTCGCCTGCGCCGATTCGACCATGCGCACGATGCGCGAGAGCGTGGACTCGGTACCCACCGCAGTGGTCTCCACCAGCAGCAGTCCTTCGGCATTGACAGCGCCGCCGGTGACCTTGTCGCCCGTGTGTTTGGCCACTGGCAGACTTTCGCCCGTGATCAGCGACTCGTCCACCTGGCTGGATCCCGTAATGACGACACCATCGACCGGTATGCGTTCGCCCGGGCGAATCACCACGGTGTCCCCCACCTTCACCTGCGCGATGGCGACATCTACATCGCCATAAGGCATGCGCACGCGCGCCACCTCGGGCTTGAGGGCGTTGAGGGCGGCGATGGCGGCCGTGGTCTGGCGTTTGGCGCGCGACTCCAGCCATTTGCCCAGCAGCACCAGCGTGATGATCACCGCCGATGCTTCAAAGTACAGGTGCGGCATGCCGTGTTCGGCGTGCTTGAACAGCAGATACACGCTCAGGCCATATCCGGCGCTGGTGCCTAGGGCCACCAGCAGGTCCATGTTGCCAGCGCCGGCACGCACGGCCTTCCAGCCCGCGCGGTAGAAGCGCGCGCCCAGCCAGAACTGAACGGGCGTGGCCAGCGCGAGCTGCAACCAGCCATTGATTGTCCAGTCAGAGCCTAGCAGCATGGCAACCATGGGCAGCACCAAAGGCAGCGACAGCACAGCGGCCAGCGCCACCGGCCACCAGGGTTCGCCATTGCGTTGTGCGGTCTCGGCACCCGGCTCCGCGCTGGGTTCTTCGCCCACTCTGTATCCGGCCTTTTGCACCGCAGCCACCAGACTGGCAGCAAGCGTTGAAGAGACAGCGCTCACCGTGGCGCGTTCGGTTGCGAGGTTGACGCTGACTTCCTTCACGCCAGCAACGGCCTTCAAGGCCTTTTCGACGCGGCCCACGCAAGAGGCGCAGGTCATGCCTTCGATGGGAAACTGATGCTCGATGAGCGACAAGGTGGCGGTGTTCATGAGGCACTCCAATGGTTGAGGATGGAGCGAATGGTTGGCCTTGCCACGGTGGCAAGCGCAACGGCCGATGCGACTTGACATTGCCACCGTGGCAATGCCCACAGTGCAGATTCCCTCAATCCTTTACGGAGTCATCCATGCACGAATTCCACCTCCCCGACATGACCTGCAGCCACTGCGCTTCCAAGGTGAACGTCACCTTGAAACTGGTTGACCCAGCCTGCGAGATACAGGTCGATCTTCCGCGACGTCTGATCACTGTGAAAAGCGGTGAAGACCGCGATGCTTTGGTCGAAGCGCTGGCTGAAGCCGGCTACCCAACCCTCTGATTCCCTCTCGTCAGGGCTCTCTCAGCGAGGGCCTTGACCTTCCCACCATGACAAGCTGCATCCTTCGACCGTTGGAGTCATTCAAACCCCGGAGCGCACCATGACCATCCTGATGAACATTGGCGAGGCGGCTGCCGCCGCAGGCGTCTCCGCCAAGATGATTCGCCACTACGAACAGATCGGCCTGCTGCCTGAGGCTGAGCGCAGCGAGTCGGGTTACCGGCTCTATGGCGATCGAGAAGTCTCGGTGTTGAGATTTGTGCGCCAGTCGCGCCACCTCGGATTTTCGGTGGCGCAGATCGCCGAGCTCATCGGCCTGTGGAGCGATTCACAGCGCACGAGCCGCGAAGTGAAGGCTGTGGCGCAACGCCACCTGGCCGACCTGGAAGAAAAGCGCCGCGAAATCGAGCAGATGATGGACGGTCTCTCGGTGCTGGTGAAGGCCTGCCACGGCAATGACCAGCCTCACTGCGCGATCCTGGACAAGCTCTCGCGCGGCAGCCCTGCTCAGCATCAGCCCCAACAAAAGCCCCAGCTCAAGAAATCCCGAGCTCAGGCAGAAGTGACCAGCGCCAGCACTTCCAGCCCCATCGACCTCATGGCCTGGATGCGCGGCGTTCACGTTCACCATGACGCCCATTGAGGGGACAAGCCATCACTGCTATGGCAGTGAGCCGGTGTGTTCGGTGACGAACCGACCGACGTAGCGCCCAGTCGCACACTGGTTCAACTTGGGATCGTGCCTTGACCTGCTTTCTTGATCTGCGTCAAGGCTGCTCCAGCGTCCAGGGTTAGCCTTGGATCGTTGCCTCTGTTCATCTGACTGATATGCACCTGTATCGCCACTCGCTGCGCCATGCCACCTGGATGATCCTGGCGGTGTGGCTGTTTGCGTTGGGCGCAGGTGTGGCCAATGCATG
>PNMH01000213.1 GCA_013823505.1 Polaromonas sp.
TGTTGGCGCCGACCGAAAACTGAGCCACTTTTTGGCCTGATGCCGACCTAAAACTGAGCCAGGTGAACAACCTACTCTGCTGCATTTTTGTGCAGCTGAGGATGAGGAGTGATCACCATGGACATGATTGGCAGGATCAGGCGATTGCATCGCCGCAAGAACAAGTCGGAGCGCGAGATAGCGCGCATCACGGGGTTGTCGCGCAACACCGTTTCCAAGTGGCTGCACGGCGAGGTCGATGGCCCGCCGAAGTACCGCCGGGAGGAACAGCCGAGCAAGCTCACACCGTTCCACGAGGCGCTCAAGCTGGCGCTGAAGGCGGACGCACGCCGGCCCCGGCACGAGCGGCGCACGGCCAAGGCGCTGTACGTCGAGATCAAGGCGGCCGGCTACGACGGCGGCTACACGCGGGTGACCGACTTCATCCGGGCGTGGCGCCAGGCCGAGGGTCAATCCTTGTCGACCAACGCCTTCGTGCCGCTGGCCTTCGAGCTTGGCGAGGCCTACCAGTTCGATTGGAGCGAGGAAGGCCTGGTGGTGGGCGGCATCTACTACCGCGCGCAGGTCTCGCACATGAAGCTGTGCGCTTCGCGGGCGTTCTGGCTGGTGGCCTATCCCAGCCAAGGCCACGAGATGCTGTTCGATGCCCACACCCGCTCGTTCGCGGCCTTGGGAGGCGTGGCCCGACGCGGCATCTACGACAACATGAAGACCGCAGTCGACAAGGTCAAGAAGGGCAAGGGCCGCATCGTCAACGAGCGCTTCGCGAGCATGTGCGCGCACTACCTGGTCGACCCCGACTTCTGCAACGTGGCCAGCGGCTGGGAGAAGGGCGTGGTGGAGAAGAACGTGCAGGACAGCCGGCGTCGCATCTGGATCGACGCGGCCAAGGTCAAGTTCGGCAGCTTCACCGAGCTCAACGCCTGGCTGGGCCAGCGCTGCCGGGCGCTGTGGGACGAGGTGCGCCACCCCGAGCACGACCAGTTCAGCGTGGCCGAGATGCTGGAGCACGAGCGAGGGCAGCTGATGCCCATGCCCGCGCCGTTCGACGGCTACGTCGAGAAGCCGGCGCGCGTGTCCAGCACCTGCCTGGTGTCGGTGGCGAGGAATCGCTACTCGGTGCCGTGCGAGCTGTTCGGCCAGATGGTCAGCACGCGGCTGTATCCGGCCAGCGTCGTCATCGTGGCCGACGACAACGTCGTGGCGCGTCACGACCGGCTGAGCAACGCGGGCGAGACCCGGTACGACTGGCAGCACTACATACCGCTGCTGCAGAGGAAGCCCGGCGCGCTGAGGAACGGGGCGCCGTTCGCCGACATGCCCGAGCCGCTGCAACGCTTGCGCAAGGGGCTGCTGCGCCACCCGGGCGGCGACCGCGTGATGGCGCAGGTGCTGGCCATCGTGCTGACGGCCGGGCTGGATGCGGTGCTGGTGGCGGTGGAGTTGGCGCTGGAGACGGGGCCGCCGGGCAAGGTCAGCGTGGAGCATGTGGTCAACGTGCTCTCGCGCCTGAACGCGCAGCCGGCGCCGCCGACGGCGGCCACGTCCTTGCAGGTCAGCACGCCGCCGCTGGTGGACACCGCGCGCTACGACCGCTTGCGCGGCGACGCTGCCGGCATGGACGACGCTGCAGCCATCGAGGAGGCCGACCATGAAGCCTGATGTGCTGGTCGAGTTGAAGACGCTGCGCCTGCACGGCATGGCCGGCGCATGGGCCGACCTGGTCGAGCAAGGCGGCAATGCGGGCATCGAGTCCTCGCGCTGGTTGATCGAGCACCTGCTGCAGGCCGAAGGGACGGACCGCGCCATGCGCTCGGTCAGCCACCAGATGCATGCGGCCAAGTTCCCGGTGCACCGCGACCTGGCGGGCTTCG
This sequence comes from Polaromonas sp., assembly GCA_013823505.1. The sequence continues at coordinate 1,875 of PNMH01000213.1, forward strand.
ACTTCGAGGTCTCGCCGGTGGACCGCAAGCTGGTGGGCACGCTGGCCACCACGGCCTTCACCGACGCGGCGCACAACGTCGTGCTGGTGGGCGGGCCGGGCACGGGCAAGACGCACCTAGCCACGGCCATCGGCGTGTCGGGCATCACCCGGCATGGCAAGCGGGTGCGGTTCTACTCGACGGTCGACCTGGTCAATGCGCTGGAGCAGGAGAAGGCGCAAGGCAAGGCCGGGCGCATCGCCACCAGCCTGCTGCGCATGGACCTGGTCATCCTGGACGAACTCGGCTACCTGCCGTTCAGCCAGGCCGGCGGGGCGTTGCTGTTCCACCTGCTGAGCCGGCTGTACGAGCACACCAGCGTGGTGATCACGACCAACCTGGACTTCGCCGAGTGGAGCAGCGTGTTCGGCGACGCCAAGATGACGACGGCGCTGCTGGACCGGCTCACGCACCACTGCCACATCGTGGAGACGGGCAACGAGTCGATCCGCTTCAGCAAGAGCACGGCCGAGGCCAAGAAGCGCATCAAGGCGCGGGAGCAGGGCCGCAAGGGCGGCAAGCCGGAGGCTGAAACCGAGCCGTTCTGACGGGCCGCCATGAGCGAGCGGCCGCGCGGGGGAATCCACTTCGGGCTACGCCCTGCGCGTCTTCCCCCGCGCTTGTCCACTCACCAGCGAGGAGGTCAACGAACCAGCTCACAACCTAAACTTATCCACAGCCGACCCTCTCAAAGTCGGCTTCCACCCCTGGCTCAATATTGGGTCGGCCCGGTGGCTCAGATTTGCATCGGCGCCAACA
>PNMH01000214.1 GCA_013823505.1 Polaromonas sp.
TTGATAGTGGCTGCCATGGCGTTACTCCTGAAAAGAACTGACTGAATGTGGCGTTTCCGCCAACTGAATGCCAGGTCTACCTGGCCACAGTGCTCACCTTTTGCTCCAGCGGCTTGGGGTGAACGGCGGGCATCACTCTCATTTCATGCGTCCCGTTGGTTAGGTTTTCGGGTCGCGCCGGGAAAACTTTAGGGTCAAACGCACAGATTGAACGGTTTTTCTGCGTCTTATCCCCCCAACGCCAAAAACCCGGCTGCCCACAATTCATCCATCGTTCCCGAGAAGTCCGCCGGAGGGGCAACGCTTAAACCGGCAGAAATGTTTGTCTTCAGCTCTGCAGGAGTAACGCCATGGCAGCCACTATCAATACCAACGTCGCATCGTTGACCGCACAGCGAAACCTCGGCATGAGCCAAAGTTCGCTGAACACATCCATCCAGCGCCTGTCGTCGGGCCTGCGCATCAACAGCGCCAAGGACGATGCCGCCGGTCTGGCCATCTCCGAGCGCTTCACCTCGCAAATCAAGGGCCTGAACCAGGCAGCCCGCAATGCCAACGACGGCATTTCGCTGGCGCAGGTGACAGAAGGCGCCATGAAGGCGGCAGGCGACATCCTGCAGCGTGTGCGCGAGCTGGCCGTGCAGTCGGCCAACGCCTCTAACAGCGCCGGCGACCGCCAGGCCCTGCAACAGGAAGTCGGCCAGCTGGTGGCAGAACTGGACCGCATTTCGCAAACCACCGAATTCAACGGCCAGAAGCTGCTGGACGGCACCTTCGGTACCCAGCAGTTCCAGGTGGGCGCCAATGCCAACCAGACCATTGTGGCGGCCACCGCGAACCTGCGCACCAGTGTTTACGGCAACAACCAGAACGTGTCGTCGGCCGGGGCTGGCGTTTCCGCCGCCGCCGCTGCCACGTCCATCCCTGCGAACGGCGTGACCTCCGGAGCAGTGTCCATCAGCGGCTCGCTGGGTACCGCCACCCTGAACGTGGCCAGCAGCTCGTCGGCCAAGACCATCGCAGACCAGATCAATGCAGTGAAGGCCAACTCCGGCGTGACCGCCACAGCCCGCACCGAGGTGGAGCTGGACATCGCAGCCGTTGCAGGGTCTTTCACCCTGGCCATCCAGGCCGACAACGCCACACCGATCACCGCGTCGTTCACCCTGACCTCCACTTCAGGCGCAGACCGCCTGTCGGCCGCCGTAGCCGCCATCAATGACCAGTCGGCCAAAACCGGTGTGACGGCATCGCTCAATTCGACAGGCGACCGTGTTTTGCTGGCCAACGCCACTGGCAACGACATCGTGGTGGCCGATACGGCTGTGCAAAATGCAGGCACCACCGTCGTCACCAAGCTGCAGGCCGACGGCACTGCAGCGGGCGGCAGCGTGACGCTGGCAGCCGACACCAATGCCAACTTCACCACGGTCAGCGGCTACATCACGCTGGATTCGGACAAGTCGTTTGCCGTGACGTCAACATCCAACGCACTCACCACCGGCGGCTCGACCCTCAAGCGGGTGGCAGACCTGGACGTGACAACGTTTTCCAAGGCCACCGAGTCCCTCAAGACCGTGGACTCGGCGCTTGCCTTCATCAGCGGAGAACGCGCCAAGCTGGGCGCCTTGCAAGCCCGCTTCGAGTCGAGCATTGCCAGCCTGAACATCACGTCGGAGAACCTGTCTGCCTCGCGCTCGCGCATCCTGGATGCCGACTTCGCTGCAGAAACCGCCAACCTGTCGCGCGCCCAGATCCTGCAGCAGGCGGGTACCGCGATGGTGGCCCAGGCCAACCAGATTCCACAGGGTGTGCTGTCGCTGCTCAAGTAGGCGAGACACCAGCGACGTCAGGCGCAGGCTGGTGGGCCTGCCCCCACGCCCCGGCCACCTTTGCAGGTGCCGGGGTTTTTTTCGTCTGTGTCTGCGCCAGATACTCTGTTTCAGGTCGGGGAAAACGCATGGCGGAACGGCCACCTCCGGCATGCAAGGCGCAAGGCACAAAGCGCAACAATTACCCAGCAACAGCCCGGCGATTGCGAGCATTTGCTTGCGCGGCAAGCCGCCCGGGACCGCAGATGCACAGCGCGCTGGCTCGTGCAGAGGAACCCTGGCCTGCCAGCACAGCCGGCTCCAGGGTGGCCGCGGCTTGCATGCCGGTTTTCCCGCGTTGCCAAAGGCTAGCGACGAAAGATGTCCTGCAGCGCATCGCGCCGCACCGACTTGAACACCACCTTCCCCGCAGCGCCCGGGTACACGGTGCAGTGACCGGGCGAATCTGTATTGACAAGGCTTGTGCCCTGCGACAGCACGGTGCCATCACCCACCTGGCACCCACCGATGATGGCGGTGCCCGCATACATCACGACCCCTTCGCCCAGCACAGGCGCCACACCATGGTTCTTGCCCACCGTGGAGTTCTGATAGACGACCAGATAGTTTCCGTAGGTGGCCTTGGCAAAGACGATGCCCACCGAGTGGCCGATGAACATCACCTCGGGCATGTCGATCTCATAGAACAGATCGATTCCGTTCAAGGCCTTGTTCAGGCCAAAGAGTTTGGAGCACAGCGTGCGATGGCCGGTGGCTTTCCAGATCGTGTTCGACAGGTAGTAGAGAAACAGCGTGTACTGGGTGGAAT
>PNMH01000215.1 GCA_013823505.1 Polaromonas sp.
GCCACTGGCGGCGCGAACGCTGGCATTCGGGCGAACGTGCGTAGCTGGGGCGGGGCGGGGATTGGTTGGCCTGTTCGCGCTGGCGCAGAGTTTCACGCTCGGTCTGCAGGCGCGTGGCGGTGGCCTCCAGCTCCAGGCGTTGCTGCTTGCGCTCCATCGCCTCGGCGGCCTGGGCGCGTTCCTGGCGGATTTCTTCTTGCGACTTGCGCGGCTCGACTTCGCGCGCCGTGGCGCTGCCCGCACAGGTGCCGTCGGTGTAGGTCACCTTGCCGGTGCGCGCATCGGTGCAGCGCACCACCTGGGCCTGTACCGCAGCGCACAGCAACGCAGTGGTGCAGAGCACAAGAGGGCGCAGTAACCGAAAGGGCATGGCGTTCCTTGGGCAATTCAGCGGCAGAAGGCGCGGCTCTCAGGGTGTGTCTTCCTGGCGGGGCAGCCATTGGCCGGTGCGTGGGTTGTAACGATCGTAATCGCGGCGCGGACCACCGTCGGGGGCTGTCCTGTTTCTGCGGTCGCGTTCGGCTTCCTCGCGGCGAGCTTGTTCGCGTTCGCGCGCGTCACGGTCGCGCCGGGCGTTTTGCTCGCGTTGTTCGCGTTCCCGCCGGGCATTCTGATCGCGATCCCGCTCTCGCTCCCAGCGGGTGCGGTCACGTTCTCTCTCCCAGCGCTCGCGGTCACGTTCATAAATCCGGTTTTCGCGCTCCCAGCGCTCACGGTCGGTGTTCCGCCATTGGGTCGGCGGCGGCGCCACCGGGTAGACGGGGTAGGCGCCCGGAGGGTACATGACGCCCGGCTCGTATCCGCGCTGGTAGGGGGGCGGGTCGTTGTAATACGGGTCGCCCGTAGAGACACAACCCGTGGCCAGCAAGGCCAGGGCTCCCAGTGCCAGTGTGCGTGTGAGAAATGAACGAGTCATGATGTTCCCTGCAGTAGGGTGGAAGAAACCACTTTAACTATGACGCGGCGGTAGTGGCTTGGGTTGACCGGTAAAGGGTCAGAAGGTCGGGCTTTACTCCGGCATTACGATGTTTCAGCTTGTAATGTCCGATTCGGTTGGTTTTGCAACCATTTTGTCCCTTTTGGTGAATTCCTTCTCTGCACAATGGACTTTTTTCTCGCACGCGCGACCCAGGAGCCACTGAAATGACCGCATCTGCTGACCAAGACTGGAACATCGCACCCCTGGCCGGGCTCTCGCAGGTCAAGGGCCGCACCGACGCATTGCTGTCGGAGGTGCCCATTCATCGCTTTCTGCTGGAGACCGTGCAACGCTTCGCCGATCGCCCCGCCGTGGTCTTCCGCGAGCAGGGCCTGCGCTGGACCTGGGCACAGTTTCAGGCCGAGGTCGATGCGTTGGCGGCGGGCTTCGTTGCGCTGGGCCTGCGCGCGGGCGAGCGCGTGGGTATCTGGTCGCCCAACCGTGTGGAGTGGCTGGTAACGCAGTTTGCCACGGCGCGTGTCGGGCTGGTGCTGGTCAACATCAACCCGGCCTACCGCATTGCCGAACTCGAATACGCGCTCAACCTCTCGGGCTGCCGCGCCCTTGTCACGGCCGAGCAACTCAAGAGCTCGAAATACCTGGAGATGCTGCAGCGCCTGGCGCCCGAGCTGGCCACTTGCGCGCCCGGCGCGCTCAAGGCGGCGCGATTGAGCGCGCTGGAGATGGTGATCCGCCTGGGCAGCGAGCACACGCCCGGCATGCTCAACTACGCCGACGTGCTGGCCAGTGGCCGCGCCCGTGTGGACCGCGCCGCGCTCGATGCCCTGGGCGCGGGCCTGTCGTGCCACGACGCCATCAACATCCAGTTCACCAGCGGCACCACCGGCAACCCCAAGGGCGCCACGCTCACGCACCACAACGTGGTGAACAACGCGCGCTTCATCGCCCAGGCGATGAACTTCAGTGAGGCAGACAGCCTGTGCATCCCCGTGCCGCTGTACCACTGCTTCGGCATGGTGCTGGCAGTGCTGGCCTGCGTGTCGACAGGCGCCACGATGGTGTTCCCCGGCGAATCGTTCGAGCCCGTGGCCACGCTGCAGGCCGTGAGCGATGAGCGCTGCACCGCGCTGCACGGCGTGCCCACCATGTTCATCGCCGAGCTGGACCACCCGCGCTTTGCCGAGTTTGATTTGTCGCGCCTGCGCACCGGCATCATGGCCGGCTCGCCATGCCCCATCGAGACCATGAAGCGCGTGATCGCCGGAATGCACCTGAGCGAGATCACCATCGCCTACGGCATGACGGAGACCTCGCCGGTGTCGTTTCAAAGCTCCACCACCGACCCCCTGGAGCGGCGCGTCTCCACCGTCGGCCGCATCCAGCCCATGCTGGAGGCCAAGGTGGTCGATGTTGATGGCACGGTGGTGCCCGTGGGCGAGAAGGGCGAGCTGCTGGTGCGCGGCTACTCGGTCATGCAGGGCTACTGGGGCGACGACGAGCGCACCCGCGAGGCCGTGCGGGACGGCTGGATGCACACCGGCGACCTGGCCACCATCGACGCCGAGGGCTACTGCAACATCGTCGGCCGCGCCAAGGACATGCTGATCCGGGGCGGCGAAAACGTCTACCCGCGCGAGATCGAAGAGTTTCTGTTTCGCCACCCCAAGGTGCAGTCGGTGCAGGTGTTCGGCGTGCCGG
>PNMH01000216.1 GCA_013823505.1 Polaromonas sp.
GGCTGGCCGTTGAACGCGACAGTGCCTTCGTCGGGCTTCACCGAGCCGTAGATGATCTTCATCAGCGTGGATTTGCCGGCGCCGTTTTCCCCCAGCACCGCGTGCACCGAACCGGGCAAGACGGTGAGCGAAACATCGCTGTTGGCGACCACGCCGGGGTAGCGTTTGGTGATGCCGCTGAGTTGCAGTCGGTGGGTCATGCGGATGCACCTTGGGGATGGTTGCCGTTGGCAACGGGGTCGGGCTCCAGGCGGCGCAGGGAAGCGGCCACGCCCTTGATCTGTTCGCGCAGCCAGCGCCCGGCGGTGGACGCGTGGGTGCGCTCGTGCCAGAGCTGGTAATACATCATGCGGGGGAAAGGCACCGGGCACGGCAACACCTGAACCGGCAGCGTGCCCACGAAGCGCTCGCAGTACTGCCGACCGGTGGTGAGCACCAGCAGGCTGCCCGCCACCATGGCCGGGATCAGCCCGAAATGCGGGCAGCGCGCGGTGATGTTGCGCACCATTCCCAGCGTGGCTAGGTGGTCGTCGATGAAGCCGCGCGCGCCGGGGTGGGTGGGCGTGGGCGCGATGTGTTCGGCGCCGAGCCAGGCCTCCACGTCCCAGCCGCGGCGCGCGGCGGGGTGCTGGGTGGACACCAGGCAGACCACCTCGTCACCAAACAGGCGGCCCAGGTGCAGGTCGTCCGGCGGCTGCGCCCAGTTGCCGATGACCACGTCCACCGTGCCCTGGGCCAGGTGGTTGCGGTAGTCGGAATCGCGCGAGAGCGGGTGGATGTCGATCGGGCAGTGGGGCGCGGCGCTCTTGAGCTGCGACACCAGCTGCGGCAGGAAGAAGGGGTCGAGGTAGTCGCTGGCGGCCAGGCTGAAGGTGTGGTGGGCGGTGGCCGGGTCAAAGCTGCGGGCGTCGGAGAACAGCACCTCGGCGCTGCGCAGGATGTCGGCCGCCGGTTCGATCATGCGCAGGCCGGCCACGGTGGGCACCATGCCCGAGCCCGAACGCACCAACAAGGGGTCACCGGCCAGCTCGCGCAGGCGCTTGAGCGCCGCGCTGACCGCCGGCTGGTACATGCCCATGCGCAGCGCCGCGCGCGAAACGCTGCGCTCCGTGAGCACGGTGTGCAGCACGCGGATCAGGTGCAGGTCTATCTTGTCGAACATCGACACGTATTTCATACCCGGCTCAGTGTCGTTGGGATGGGGGATTCGGCATTTTCAACATATGACTGAGCATATGTTGTGCCATGGGGCCCGGCGTATGCTGACGCGCATGACCCCCCCGATTTCACCTCAAACCCTGACCTTCTGGCGCCGCGGCCAGGCCGTGACGCTGGACAACGTGCCCCCCGACCGCACCCTGCTCGACGTGTTGCGCGAAGACCTGCACTGCACCGGCACCAAGGAGGGCTGCGGCGAAGGCGACTGCGGCGCCTGCACCGTGGTGCTGGGCGAGGCGGTTGGCGGGAAGCTGCAATACAAGGCCATCAACAGCTGCATCCGGCTGGCACATTCGGTGCAGGGCCTGGCGGTGTGGACGGTGGAAGACATCGGCTCGGGCGCCGATTTCCACCCAGCGCAGGAAGCCCTGGTGCAGTGCCACGGGAGCCAATGCGGCTTCTGCACCCCCGGGTTCGTCATGAGCCTGTTCGGCATGTACCAAAACTCCAAAGGCGGGCGGGGGATCGACCGCGCCCAGGCCGCCGCCGACCTCTCGGGCAACCTGTGCCGCTGCACCGGGTATCGACCCATCTTTGACGCGGCGCAGCAAATGGCCAGCCTGCCCTTGCCCGCAGGATGCGAAGTGAACGAAGCCGCCACCGTGGCCGCGCTCAAGAAGCTTCCACCCGCCCAAGCGGGCAACTACCTGCGCCCCACCTCCCTGAGCGCCCTGCTGCAGGCTCGCAGTGCACACCCGCAAGCCCAGGTGGTGGCCGGCTGCACCGACGTGGGCCTGTGGGTCACCAAGCAACACAAGCGCTTTGCCCAGGTGCTCGACGTGACCGCCGCCGAAGAGCTGCGCCGCGTGGAAACCTACCCGCACCACATCGCCATTGGCGCGGCGGTGTCGCTGCACGAGGCCTACGCCGCGCTGGTGAGCGAGCGCCCACCCCTCAAAACCTTCGCCCAGCGCTTCGCCGGCCTGCCGGTGCGCAACTCGGGCACGCTGGGCGGCAACGTGGCCAACGGCTCCCCCATCGGCGACAGCATGCCGCTGCTGATTGCGCTGGGCGCCAGCGTGGTGCTGATGCGCTGGGACGCGAAACGCAAAGCCGTGGCCCACCGCGAACTGCGGCTGGAAGACCTGTACACCGGCTACCGCAAGAACGTGATGAAGCCGGACGAGCTGCTGTGCTGGATCAAGGTGCCTCGGCCGGAGGACACCGAATTCACGCGCGTCTACAAGATCAGCAAACGCTTTGACGACGACATCTCTGCCGTGTGCCTGGCCATCCGCATGACGCTGGCCGACGGCAAGGTGAGCACCATCTCCATCGGCGCCGGCGGTGTGGCCGCCACGCCCGTGCGCGCCCGCCAGACCGAAGCCGCTCTGCTAGGCCAGGCCTGGAGTGCCGACACCGTGATGGCCGCCGTGGCCA
>PNMH01000217.1 GCA_013823505.1 Polaromonas sp.
CCCACGCCGACCCGTTTTTCCAGTACCTCAAGGACAGCTTTGACGCGCTCTACAAAGAGGGCGACCCGGCCGGTCTGGACCGCCCCAAGATGATGAGCATCGGCATGCACTGCCGCCTGCTCGGCCGCCCCGGGCGCATCACCGCGCTGCAGCGTTTCCTGGACCACATCGCGCAGCACGACCACGTGTGGGTCGCGCGGCGCATCGACATCGCCCGCCACTGGCGGCAGCACCACCCGGCACCGGCCTGAGCCATGACCACCACCCTGCAACAACTCAACAGCGCCACGCCCGCCGAGGCGCTGCACCTGCTCGACGGCTTGTACGAACACTCGCCGTGGATCGCCGAGCAGGCACTCGCACAACGACCGTTTGCGTCGCTCGCCGCGCTCAAACACGCCATGGTGACCGTGCTGGCCAACGCCAGCCTGGACGCGCAGCTCGCGCTGATCCGCGCTCACCCGGAGCTCGCCGGCAAGGCCATGGAGAGCCGATCGCTCACCACTGAGTCGACCAACGAACAGCAGAAGGCTGGCCTCACGAACTGCACGCCCGAGGAACTGGTCCACATCCAGCAGCTCAACGCGCAGTACATCGCGAAGTTCGGCTTTCCCTTCATCCTCGCGGTACGCGGACCGCGCGGCACGGGCCTGTCCAAGCGCGAGATCATCGCCACCGTGGAGCGCCGCCTGAACAACCCGGTGGACTTCGAGCGCGCCGAGTGCCTGCGCAACATCCACCGCATCGCCGAGATCCGGCTCAACGACAAGTTCGGCTTCACGCCCACTGTGGGCAACGAGGTGTGGGACTGGCACGAAGACCTCTCGCGTCACAGCGATCCCGGGTTCGCCGAACAGGGTCAACTCACCGTCACTTACCTGACCGATGCGCACCGCGCCTGCGCCGCTGACCTGGTGGCGCGCCTGCAGGCGTGCGGGTTTGACGAGGTGAACATCGACGCGGTGGGCAACGTGGTGGGCCGCTACCACGGGGCAACGCCTCAAGCGCCGGCCTTGCTCACTGGCAGCCACTTCGATACCGTGCGCAACGGCGGCAAGTACGACGGGCGCCTGGGCATCTTCGTGCCCATGGCCTGCGTGAAGCAGCTCCACGCGGCGGGCCAACGCCTGCCGTTCGCCATCGAGGTGGTGGGCTTTGCCGAAGAAGAGGGCCAGCGCTACAAGGCCACGTTCCTGGGTTCGGGCGCCCTCACCGGCCACTTCAACCCGGCCTGGCTCGACCAGCAGGACGCAGAAGGTGTGACCATGCGGGACGCCATGCGCCACGCCGGCCTCCCGGCCACGCTGGAGGCCATCGGCGCGCTCCAACGAGACCCGTCAAAGTACCTCGGCTTCGTCGAGGTGCACATTGAACAGGGCCCGGTGCTCAACGAGATGGACCTGCCACTCGGCGTGGTCACCTCCATCAACGCCAGCGTGCGTTACCAGTGCGAAGCCATCGGCATGGCCAGCCACGCCGGCACCACGCCCATGAACCGCCGGCGCGATGCCGCCAGCGCGGTGGCCGAACTCGCGCTCTTCGCCGAGCAGCGCGCCTCGGCCGACGGCGACTCGGTCGCCACCATCGGCATGCTGCAGGTGCCGGGCGGCTCCATCAACGTGGTGCCCGGTCGTTGTCGTTTCTCGCTGGATCTGCGCGCGCCCAGCAATGCGCAGCGCGACGCGCTGGAGCACGACATCCTCGCGCAACTGCGCGCCATCTGCGAACGCCGCGGCATCGGCCTCACGCTGGAGGAAACCATGCGCGCCGCTGCCGCACCGAGCGCGCCCGCCTGGCAAGCCCGCTGGGAGAAAGCCGTGACCGCCTTGGGCGTGCCACTGCACCGCATGCCCAGCGGCGCTGGTCACGATGCCATGAAGCTGCACGAGGTGATGCCGCAGGCCATGCTGTTTGTGCGCGGTCTCAACAGCGGCATCAGTCACAACCCACTCGAATCCACCACCAGCGACGACATCGAGCTGTGCGTCAACGCCTTCTCGCACCTGCTCGACCAACTCGCCTCCGAACACAAGAACTGAACCCCATGACGACCCAACAACAACTGGATGCCTGGATCGACGCCCACTTCGATGAGGAAGTGCGCTTCCTGCAGGAGCTTGTGCGCGTGCCCACCGACACGCCGCCCGGCAACAACGCGCCCCACGCCGAACGCACGGCCGAGCTGCTGGCGGCCATGGGCCTCACCGCGGAGCAACACGCAGTGCCAGCGGCCGAAGTGCAGGCCGCCGGCCTGCAGAGCATCACCAACCTGATCGTGCGCAGGCTCTACGGCCCGGGCAAAACCATTGCGCTCAACGCGCACGGTGATGTGGTGCCACCGGGCGAGGGCTGGACACACGACCCCTACGGCGGCGAGATCGCAGGCGGCAAGATCTACGGACGCGCCACTGCCGTGAGCAAGTGCGACATCGCCAGCTTCACCTTCGCCATTCGTGCACTCGAATCGCTGAACGCAAAGCTGGCAGGGAACGTGGAATTGCACGTCACCTACGACGAGGAGTACGGCGGTGAGGTCGGCCCCGACTGGTTGTTGAAGAAGGGCCTGACCAAGCCCGACCTCATGATCGCCGCGGGT
>PNMH01000218.1 GCA_013823505.1 Polaromonas sp.
CAGCCCCATACGCACCGCCGCCGCAACGCTGGCAGGGCTGGCCTTCGGCCCAGTCTGCGCCAAGCGGCTCGACCTGCTGCCACCCCGAGCACCAGCCAACCCGGTGCGCTCGATGGACAGAGCGCTGCGCAAGCTGGCTGGCGCAGGCAGCGAGCAAGCCGGCCAGATGGCGCTTTTTGATGAGGTGGCAGCATGACCCCGCACGCCTGCCACGATCGCCAACCCTTCCGCACCAGCCAGCCGATGCAGGCGGGCTGGTATCTGGACGGCCGCACCCGCACCCCGCGCCTGGTGGCCGTACCGTTCCGCATGTCGCCGGACTGCAACTACACCCGCACCGAGCTGGGGCAGGCCGACGAGCGGTGTGCCGGGTGCAAGCATCAACACAAGGAGACCAAGTGAACCGCATCGAGTTCGGCGACTGCCGAGAAACCATGCGCCGCTGGGCCGCCGACGGAGTGCGCGTGCAGACGTGCGTGACCAGCCCGCCCTACTTCGGCCTGCGCGACTACGGGCACGACGGCCAGATCGGGCTGGAGCAGACGCCCGAGCAGTACATCGCCGCCATGGTCGAGGTGTTCCGGTGCGTGCGTGACGTGCTGGCCGATGATGGGACGCTGTGGCTGAACATCGGGGATAGCTACAACGCGCACCCCGGCCAGCGCAAAACCACAGACAAGGCGGGCGACAAGCAGCAGAGTGTGCGTGGCGCACAGGCGGCGCCATCTCGCAGCGTGGATAGCTGCAAGCCCAAAGACCTGATCGGCATCCCCTGGATGCTCGCCTTCGCTCTGCGCGCCGATGGCTGGTATCTGCGCCAGGACATCATCTGGCACAAGCCGAACCCCATGCCCGAGAGCGTGCGCGACCGCTGCACCAAGGCGCATGAGTACATCTTCCTGCTGTCGAAGTCGGAGCGGTATTTTTACGACCACGAGGCCAGCAAGGAGCCTGCGGTCAGCGAGAAGCCAGCAGGCAACAAGCGCCACAAGTATGCCGACGCCTACGCGGCTGGCACCAGCGAGGAGCACCGCACCAAAGCGGGACTGCTGGCGCTAACTGGGGTGGAGTGGGAAACCCGCAACCGCCGCAGCGTCTGGACCGTCGCCACCCGCCCCTACAAAGGCGCCCACTTCGCCACGTTTCCGCCGGCGCTGATCGAGCCGTGCATCCTGGCTGGCAGTCGGCCCGGCGACCTCGTGCTGGACCCGTTCATGGGATCGGGCACCACCGCCGCCGTGGCGATCCAGCACGGACGCCAGTATCTGGGGTGCGAACTGAACCCGGAATACGGGCCGCTGCAGGCCGAGCGGATCCAGGCCGCCAACGACAACCTGCCGCGCGTCGGCGACCTGTTCGCGGGTGCCGCATGAAGCCCATCTGCGCCATCTGCGGCCGGCGAACCGAGCCGTTCGTGATGATCGGCAACGCCGTCATCGGCCCGAAGTGCGCCCAGCGCGCCGGCCTGATGCCGCTGGCCCAGCGCAAGAGCGGGTTGGTGATTCCAGTGATTCGTCGGCGCATCGAGAAGCCGCAACACCCCCAGACCCCGGACCTGTTTGATGAGGTGCCGGCATGAAGGCGATGCTGTTGAAAACAGACAAAGGACTTCGCGGGGCAACACCTGCAGACCATGAGGCTTGGTCCAAGTTTCGGCGCCGGCTGGAGACCATGAAGCCGGGTACATGGATTCGCATGGAGTGGGCGCGACCACGCCACGGCAAGCATCACCGCAAGTTCTTCGCTTTGCTGCAACTGGTGGCCGAAAACAGCGAAACCTACGACACGGTGGAGAAAGCCCTGGTAGCCATCAAGTTGGTGACGGGCTACTGCGATCCGGTCATCCACCCGGAAACCGGGGAGTTGCTGCCGGTGCCACGGTCGATCAGCTACGACTCCATGGAGCAAGACGAGTTCGACAAGTTCTATTCCGCTGCGATCGACGGCGTTCTGCGCCACATCCTGCCGCACCTGGACCGCGACACGGCTGATCGGTTGCTGGAAATGATTGTTACAGGGTGGGCGTGATGCAAGCAAATGAATTGGATATTGAGATCGTGAAGAAGCATCTTCGCTTCGATCAGGCGACAGGACAACTGTTTTGGCGGACGGGAACCTCAATACGTAAGCGAGGCGAGGCGGGCTACATCAACGCCAAGGGATACCGCGTCGTGATGCTCGGCGGTAAAAACGTGAGGGCGCATCGCATTGTGTGGGCTTTGGTTCATGGCGAATGGCCAAGCATTGATATTGACCACATCAACGGCGATCGAGGCGACAACCAGCCGTCGAATCTGAGATTGGCAACTCGCTCGCAGAACAACCAGAACCAGCGCGCGCCGCGAAGTAACAGTAAATCGCCTTACCTAGGAGTGACTTGGCACGGCCAGTCTAAGCGCTGGGCTGCTCGCATCACTGTGAACCGGAAAGTTCGGCATCTTGGGTTGTTCAAAACGCCGGAAGAGGCTAGCCAGGCATATGTCGCGGCAAAGCGTGAAATTCACTCGCACGGGATGCTTTGAACATGAACAACAAGCTCACCGCCCGCGAGCGCGCCCACATCGCCCGGGTGAAGGAACTGCCGTG
>PNMH01000219.1 GCA_013823505.1 Polaromonas sp.
CACACCGCCCACCGCCTCGCCCTCGCCGTTGAGCTCTCCGATGCCACGGCGCATCTCCGGCCCGGTCTGCACGCGCGCCACGTCGCCCAGGCGCACCGACACACCAGCGGCGCTGGTGATGAGCGGAATGGCGCGGAAGTCGTCGAGCGTCTTGAGGTAACCGCTGGCGCGAACCGCGTACTCGGCCTCGCCCAGCTCCAGCACCGATCCCCCGGCCTCCTGGTTGCCGCGCCCCACCGCATCGGCCACCATGGATTGCGTCACGCGGTAAGCGGCCATCTTGTCGGGGTCGAGCACGATCTGGTACTGCTTGACCATGCCGCCCACGCTCGCCACCTCGGCCACGTCGGGCACGGTCTTGAGCTCGAAGCGCACGAACCAGTCCTGCAGGGCGCGCAGCTGCGCCACGTCCTGCCCACCGGTGCGGTCCACCAGCGCGTACTGGTAAATCCAGCCAACGCCGGTGGCGTCCGGCCCGATGCTGGAGCTGGCCCCACGCGGCAGGCGTGCCTGCACCTGGTTCAAATACTCCAGCACACGCGAGCGCGCCCAGTAAGGGTCCACCGCATCTTCAAACAGCACGTACACAAAGCTGTCGCCGAACATGGAGAAGCCGCGCACCGCGCGAGCGCCCGGCACCGAAAGCATGGTGGTGGTCAGCGGGTAGGTGACCTGGTTCTCCACGAGCTGTGGCGCCTGGCCGGGCCATGTGGTGCGGATGATCACCTGCGTGTCGGACAGGTCGGGCAGCGCGTCCAGCGGTGTGCGCTGCAGGGCTACCACACCCCAGGCGCTCAGCAGCGCGGTGGCCAGCAGCACGAGGAAACGGTTGGCAATGCTCCAGCGGATCAGACTGGCGATCATTTGCCGGCCTCCGGTGCCACACGCTGCAGGCTGGTGATGCGCGGTACGTCCCCGCCCTGCATTTCAAACTCGATCTGCAGGCGGTCCCCCGCCTCCAGATCGCGTGGCTGCTGCGCTCGCGGCGGCAGTTTGAAGTCCATTTGCATCGTTGGCCACTTCAGCGCCGCAATGGGCGGGTGCGTGAGCGTGACCGTGTCGCCGCTGAGTGCGTCGATCACCGCGTCGGTGGTGTAGCGCTGAACCGTGGGCGCAGGCTCCTGGTTGAGCCGCGCCTCCAGCCCGCGCAGACTGGCTTCGGAGTCGATCAGGAACTGGCCCGAAAGCACCACGCGCTGTCCCATCTGAAGACCAGCGCTGATCTCGGTCTGGCCACCCACCTCCAGGCCCGCCGTCACCTCCACCGGACGGAACCGCCCGCCCTCCTCGGCCACCATCACCACGCTGCGCCGCCCGGTGTGAATCACTGCGTCGCTGGGCACCAGCAGCGTGGTGGCGGTCTTGGGTCGATCCAGCCGCATGCTCACCAGCATGCCCGGTACCAGCCGACCCTGCGGGTTGGCCAGTTGCACGCGAGCGCTAATGGTGCGCGTGACCGAATCTACTTCAGGCAGCAACGCTTGCACCTGGCCTTCAAACGTCTGCCCTGGCGCACCGGGGCTGGTGGTACGCACGCGCGCACCCGGCTGCAGCAGCCCTGCCTGGCTCTCCGGCACGGCGCCTTCGGCCCACACGGTGCGGGTGCCCTGCAGACGCATGAGCGTCATGCCCGGCATCACGGTGGCGCCCTCACGCACCATGAGTTCGCTCACGATGCCGGCGATGGGCGCGGTGAGCGTGAAGCGCGGCTGCACCACGCCGGAGGCCACCACGCGCTGGATGTGCGCGGGTGTCATGCCGGCCTGGCGCATGCGCTGGCGCGCGGCATCTTTCAATGTGTCGGTGCCGTCAACGCTCAGGCGCGCAAGCGCGAGGTACTCCTCCTGCGCGGCCACCCAGTCGGGCACGTACAGCTCGGCCAGCGGTGCACCGGCGGCCACACGGTCGAGCGCGGCCTTCACATGCAGCTTCTCCACGAAGCCCATGGCGCGCGAACTCAGTTCCACACGCTCACGCTCGTTCCAGGCCACATTGCCCACCGCCGTCACCTCCGACACCAGCGAGCCCTCCACCACCGGCGCGGTGCGCAAGCCCAGGTTCTGCTGGATGCGCGGACTCACCGTGACGCTGCTGGCGTCGGCCGCATCGCTGCCGGCGTAACGCGGCACCAGCATCATGTCCATGAAGGGCGACTTGGCCGGGGCCTCGAAGTTCTTGCCCGGCACCATCGGGTCGTGGTAGTTCAGGATTCGCCGACCCGTGGCCGGGTCCACATCGCCGGCCTTGAGAGCATCGCGGATATGCCGGCGCGTGGCTTCTTCGCCCTGCGGGATGGTCCACAGCGACGGGTCGTCGGTGGACGCTGTGCTGGTGCTTGCCGCAGGCTGTGCGGTGGTCTGCGTGGTGTGGCCCATGCCCTGCTGCATGCCCAGCCACCAGGCGCCACCGCCCACGGCAACGACTGCGGCCGCAGCGGCCAGGGCGATGAGGGAGGTTGTCTTGTTCATGGCTTCACTCCCGCGGAGGTGTTGGGGAACAGGTATTCAAGCCGCGCCCAAAGGCCGGCGGTTTCGCGCTCCAGCATCAGCC
>PNMH01000220.1 GCA_013823505.1 Polaromonas sp.
TGTCCCGGCCGATGCAAATCTGAGCCACCGTACCGACCCAATAGTGAGCCAGGGATGGAAGCCGCAGGCGAGAGCCTGCGGGCTGTGGATGAGTTTAGTTTGGGGGGCTGATCGCGCCCTCGGCGCCCTCCGCTTTCTGGGCAGCCGCCCGTTGTTGTTCCCGAGCTCGCACGCGCGTCTTGGCCTGGGCCGTTGACCTCAGGTAGCGGATCGAGTCGTTGCCGGTCTCCACGATGTGGCAGTGGTGCGTGAGCCGGTCCAGCAGCGCCGTGGTCATCTTGGCGTCGCCGAACACAGCACTCCACTCGGCGAAGTCCAGGTTGGTCGTGATCATCACGCTGGTGTGCTCGTAGAGTTTGGACAGCAGATGGAACAGCAAGGCGCCGCCAGCCTGGCTGAACGGCAGGTAGCCCAGCTCGTCCAGGATCAGCAGGTCCAGCCGCAACAGGCTGGCCGCGATGCGCCCGGCCTTGCCCTCGGCCTTCTCTCGCTCCAGCGCATTGACGAGGTCCACCGTGCTGTAGAACCGCACCCGCCGGCCGTGCTGCGCGATCCCGGCCACGCCGATGGCTGTGGCCAGGTGCGTCTTGCCGGTGCCGGGGCCACCCACCAACACCACGTTGTGTGCGGCCTCGGTGAACTCGCAGCGCGCCAGTTGCGTCACCAGTTGCCGGTCCACGGCCGAGACCTCGAAGTCGAAGCCCGCCAGGTCACGGTGGATGGGGAAGCGCGCTGCGTGCATCTGGTAGTTCACCGAGCGCGAGGCCCGGTCCACGCCTTCGGCCTGCAGCAGGTGCTCCATCAACCATTGGCCCTGCTGCAGTTGCTCGGCTCCGGCCTGCGTCTGCAGATCAGCCCACGCCCCGGCCATGCCGTGCAGCCGCAGCGCCTTGAGTTCAATGGTCACGTCACGCATGGTCGGCCTCCTGCACACCGGTGCGCAGCCGGTCGTAGCGGGCCGTGTCCGCCAGCGGCGGTGTGCGCGCCTTCAGGCTGGTGGCTGCGCTCTGCGGCGATGCCGCACCGCTCAGCCTCGCCAGCACGTTGGCCACATGCTCCAGGCTCACTCGGCCCGAGGGGCTGGCCCCCTCCAGGGCCAGCTCCACGGCCACGAGTACAGCCTCCAGGCCGGCGCTAGGCACCAGAGCCAGCACCTGCGCCATCGCACGGTCGCCGCCGGCCTCGCGCAGCAGTACACGACGCAGGCGTTGCAGCGGCTCGGGAAGGTCTTGGAAGGGAGCACCGTTCCTCAGCGCGCCCGGCTTCCTCTGCACCAGCGGGATGTAGTGCTGCCAGTCATAGCGGGTCTCGCCCTTGTTGCTCAGCCGCTCGTGCCGGGCCATGACGCCGTCGTCGGCGACGATCACCACCTGGCCCGGGTACAGCCGCGTGCTGACCATCTGCCCGACCCACTCGCAGGGCACGGAGTAGCGGTTGCGGGCCACGCTCACCAGGCAGGTGCTGCTCACGCGCGCCATGCGCTCGACGTAGCCGTCGAAGGGTTGGGCCACCGGCAGCAGGTTGGCGCGCTCGTGCTCCAGCATCTCGGCCACGCTGAAGGCGCTGTGCTCGGGGTGGCGCAGTTCACTCCACAGCGCCCGGCAACGCTCGGCCAGCCAGGCGTTGAGCTCGGTGAAGCTGCCGAAGCGCTGGCGGGCT
Source organism: Polaromonas sp. (assembly GCA_013823505.1). The sequence goes on from PNMH01000220.1 coordinate 1,660, forward strand.
GCGTCTAGCCAGACGCGCCGGCGGCTGTCCTGCACGTTCTTCTCGACGACGCCCTTCTCCCAGCCCGAGGCCACGTTGCAGAAGTCCGGGTCGTAGAGGTAGTGGGCGCACATCACCCGGAAGCGCGCGTTGACCTCGCGGCCCTTGCCCTTGCGCACGCGGTCCACCGCCGTCTTCATGTTGTCGTAGATGCCGCGCCGTGCCACGCCGCCCAGCGCGGCGAAGCAGCGGTTGTGGGCGTCGAACAGCATCTCGTGGCCTTGACTGGGATACGCCACGAGCCAGAAGGCCCGACTGGCGCACAGCTTCATGTGCGCCAACTGCACCCGGTAGTAGATGCCGCCGATCACCAGACCTTCCTCGCTCCAGTCGAACTGGAAGGCCTCGCCCCACTCGAAGGCCAGCGGCACGAAGGCGGTCGCTACCGTCTGACCCTCCCGCAGCCGCCACGCGCGGATGAAGTCGGTCAGCCGGCTGTAGCCGCCGCCGTAGCCCACGGCCTGCAGTTCGGCGAACAGTCGCTTGGCGGTGCGCCGCTCGGCCTTGGGGCGCCGCGCGTCGGCTCGTAACGCCTGGGTCAGTTGTTCCTCGAACGGCGTGAGCTTGCAGCTCACCGCCGGACGTCGGTACTTGGGCGGTTGCACGTCCGCACGCAGCCACTTGGCCACCGTGTTGCGCGACAGGCCCGTCATGCGCGCGATCTCGCGCTCGCTCTTGCCCTCGCGGCCCTTGAGCCGCCGGATCCAGCCAATCTGGTCCATGGTGATCACTCCTGCACACCCCGCCCGCTGTGGATAACCCGGGCAGGGTAGGTTGAACACCTGGCTCAGTTTTAGGTCGGTACAACCCTCAGATGTGGCTCAGTTTTCGGTCGGCGCCAACA
>PNMH01000221.1 GCA_013823505.1 Polaromonas sp.
CAGTACACCGACATCTTTGCCTTCATCGTGCTGGCCGTCGTGCTCACGCTGCGCCCCTCGGGCCTGCTGGGTGAACGTGTGGCCGACCGCGCCTGACCGCCAGGAGACATCACATGATGAACACCAAAACCGGCAAGCTGATCGTCTTTTTGCTCGCAGGCGCCGCCTTGCTGCTGCTGCCCATCTTGCTGCAGTCCACCGGCAGCAACTCCTGGGTGCGCATTCTCGACATCGCGCTGCTTTATGTGCTGCTGGCCCTGGGCCTGAACATCGTGGTGGGCTACGCCGGGCTGCTCGACCTGGGTTACATCGCGTTCTTCGCGGTGGGCGCCTACGTGTTTGCGCTGTTGGGTTCGCCCCACCTTGCCGACACCTTCCCTGCCATCAAGGCCATGTTCCCGGACGGTATCCACTACAGCATCTGGATCGTGATGATCGTGGCTGCGGTGATTGCCGGCATCGTCGGCATGATCCTGGGTGCGCCCACGCTCAAGCTGCGGGGTGACTACCTGGCCATCATCACGCTGGGCTTTGGCGAGATCATTCGCATCTTCCTGCTCAACATGGACCGCCCGGTGAACATCACCAACGGGCCCAAAGGCATCAGCCAGATCGACACCATCTCGGTCTTCGGCCTGGACCTCGGCAAACGCCTGACCATCGGTGACTACACCTTCCAGCCGGTCACGCTGTATTACTACCTGTTCCTCTTCTTCGTGGTGCTGGCCATCGTCATTTCCTACCGCCTGCAGGACTCGCGCATCGGCCGCGCCTGGATGGCCATCCGCGAAGACGAGATTGCCGCCAAGGCCATGGGCCTGAACACCCGCAACCTCAAGCTGCTGGCCTTCGGCATGGGCGCTTCATTCGGCGGCGTGTCGGGCGTGTTGTTCGCTTCCTTCCAGCGCTTTGTGTCGCCCGAATCCTTCTCGCTCATGGAATCGGTGATGGTGGTGGCCATGGTGGTGCTGGGCGGCATCGGTCACATTCCGGGCGTGGTGCTCGGCGCCTTGCTGCTGGCCGGGCTGCCCGAATTGTTGCGCCATGTGGCGCACCCGCTCACGGCCATGACCGACGGCCGCCTGGCCCCCGAAATCCTGCGCCAGCTGCTGATCGCGCTGGCCATGGTGGTGGTGATGCTGATCCGCCCCAAAGGCTTGTGGCCCGCCCCCGAGCACGGCAAGTCCTTGTCCAAGTGAGCGGAGCAACTTCAATGACCGAAACCATCCTCAAAGTTGCCAATGTCTCCAAACGCTTCGGCGGGCTGCAAGCCCTCAGCGATGTGGGCATGGAAATCAAACGCGGCCAGGTGTACGGCCTGATCGGCCCGAACGGCGCCGGCAAAACCACCTTCTTCAACGTGTTGACTGGCCTCTACACGCCCGACAGCGGAACGTTCGAGCTTGCCGGCAAGCCTTACACGCCGAGCGCGGTGCACGAAGTGGCCAAGGCTGGCATCGCGCGTACCTTCCAGAACATCCGCCTGTTCGCCGAAATGACGGCGCTGGAAAACGTGATGGTCGGGCGCCACGTGCGCACGCACTCCGGCCTGATCGGCGCGGTGTTGCGCACGCCTGGCTTCAAGCGCGAAGAAGCCGCCATCACCGAGCGAGCTCGGGAATTGCTGGCTTACGTCGGTATCGAGCGGTTTGCCGACTACAAGTCGCGCACGCTGAGCTACGGCGACCAACGCCGCCTGGAGATCGCCCGCGCGCTGGCCACCGACCCGCAGCTGATCGCACTCGATGAACCCGCCGCCGGCATGAACGCCACCGAAAAGGTGCAGCTGCGCGAACTGATCGACCAGATCCGCAACGACAACCGAACCATCCTGCTGATCGAACACGACGTGAAGTTGGTCATGGGCTTGTGCGACCGCGTGACCGTGCTCGACTATGGCAAACAACTCTCGTCGGGCACGCCCGCCGATGTGCAGCGCGACCCCAAGGTGATCGAGGCTTACCTCGGCACCGGTGGCCACTGAACCAGGACCGACACATGGCAAACACACTCCTCAAAGTCAGCGGTCTGAAGGTCGCCTATGGCGGTATCAAGGCCGTCAAGGGCATCGATCTCGAAGTGAACGAGGGCGAGCTGATCTCGCTGATCGGCTCCAACGGCGCCGGCAAGACCACCACCATGAAGGCCGTGACCGGTTCGCTGGCTTTTGAAGCCGGCGACATCGAATACATGGGCCAGAGCATCAAGGGCAAGGGCGCCTGGGACCTGGTGAAACAGGGTCTGGCCATGGTGCCGGAAGGCCGTGGCGTGTTCACGCGCATGACCATCACCGAAAACCTGCAGATGGGCGCCTACATTCGTACCGACAAGCCCGGCATCGCGCAGGACATCGAGAAGATGTTCAACATCTTCCCGCGCCTGCGCGAACGCAAGGACCAGCTCGCCGGCACCATGAGCGGCGGCGAGCAGCAGATGCTGGCCATGGCGCGCGCCTTGATGAGCCAGCCCAAGGTGCTGCTGCTCGACGAGCCCTCCATGGGCCTGTCGCCCATCATGGTCGACAAGATCTTCGA
>PNMH01000222.1 GCA_013823505.1 Polaromonas sp.
CTGATCTGCGACGAGGTGCAGACCGGCGCCGGCCGCACCGGCACCTGGTTCGCCTGCGAACAAAGCGGCATCGCGCCCGACCTGATCACCCTGGCCAAGTCCATGGCCGGTGGTTTCCCGATCTCGGCCGTGGTCGGCCGTGCCGAGGTGATGGACGCGCCCGCCGCCGGCGGCCTGGGCGGCACTTACGCCGGCAGCCCGATGGCCTGCGCCGCGGCCCTGGCCGTGCTCGACGAGTTTGAAAAACACGACCTGCTGAAGCGCAGCCGCGACGTGGGCGCGCGCATCACGGCCAGCCTGCAGACGCTGGCCAAGAAGCACAAATGCATCGCCGACGTGCGCGGCCTGGGCGCCATGGTCGCCATGGAGCTGTGCAAGAACGGCGACGTGCACCAGCCCGACGCCGACCTGACCAAGGCACTCGCCGCCGAAGCCACGAAACGCGGCCTGATCATCCTGACCTGCGGCACCTACGGCAACGTGGTGCGCATCCTGGTGCCGCTGACCGCCAGCGACGCCGTGCTGGACGAAGGCCTGGCGATCATCGCCGCCTCGCTCGACGCACTGCAAGGCGCATGAGCTCCAACGATCAGCCCCCCGACGGCGCAAGCAGCACAGCCCCCCGCCCGCTCGCGGGCGTGCGCGTGCTCGACCTCTCCCGCGTGCTCGCCGGCCCCTGGGCCGGCCAGCTGCTGGCCGACTACGGCGCCGAAGTCCTGAAAGTCGAACGCCCGGGCGCCGGTGACGACACGCGCAGCTGGGGCCCGCCCTGGTGGGGTGAAGGTGCCGACCGCGTGGCCGCGTATTTCGTGTGCGCCAACCGCGGCAAGCGCTCGGTCACCATCGACATCGCCTCACCCGAAGGCATCCAGCAGGTGCGCGAACTGGCCCGCGAAGCCGACGTGCTGATCGAGAACTACAAGGTCGGGCAACTCGCGAAATACGGCCTCGATGCAGTCAGCCTGCAGGCCATCAACCCGCGGCTGATTTACTGCTCCATCACCGGCTACGGCCAGAACGGCCCGCTCTCGCACAAGGCCGGCTATGACTTCGCCATCCAGGCCGAGGGCGGGCTGATGAGCATCACCGGCAACAAAGGCGAAGAGCCGCAGAAAGTGGGCGTCGCCGTGACCGACCTGATGACCGGTGTGTACGCGACCACCGCCATCCTCGCCGCACTGCACGAGCGCGCGCGCACTGGCCAGGGACGCGTGATCGACGCCGCGCTGTTCGATGTGCAGGTCGCCATGCTCGCCAACCAGGCCAGCAACCAGCTCATCGGCCACAAGACGCCCACCCGCATGGGCAACGCGCACCCGAACATCGTGCCCTACCAGGTGTTCCCCACGCGCGATGGCCACATGGTGCTGGCGGTGGGCAACGACGGCCAGTTCGCGCGCTTCTGTGACGCCTGCGACCACCCGGAGGTGTCGCGCGATGCGCGCTTCTCGACCAACCCCGCTCGCGTCGAACACCGCGCCATCCTGGTGCCGCTGCTCACCGACTGGACGCTGCAGCGCGACACCGCCGACTGGGTACAAAGGTTGGATGTGGCGGGTGTGCCCTGCTCGCCAATCCTTGACATTGCTCAAGTCATGGAACATCCCCATGTCGCGGCGCGCGGAATGGCGCTACAACCGCAGGACGCACAAACACCGCCCATGGTCGCCAACCCCATGCTGTTCGATGGCCAGCGACCTGTCGCCGAGCTGTCACCGCCGGTGCTGGGCGCACATCAGGCACGTTGGTTGCATGCATCGCCATGACTCGCCCCACAAACACAACACCTCAGCCCCACACGCGTTCATGACCACCAGCTCCGCACTCGTCACCTTCACCGGTGTGCAAAAGACCTATGACGGCCACATCCTGGTGGTGCGCGACCTGAATCTGGAGATCCAGAAGGGGGAGTTCCTCTCGCTGCTCGGCCCGTCGGGC
>PNMH01000223.1 GCA_013823505.1 Polaromonas sp.
CCGCGGCGTGGTCAGCCGCGCCAAGCCCAGTGAGCGCGAGATGGAGCTGCTCATGGGCCTGCACGGCGGCTTCTTCTACATCACCATGCGCCGCTGGATCTATGCGCAGGACGTCTACAGCGAAAGCGCCCACGAGGGCTACGACGAAGCCCTGGTGCGCGACCGCGTGCGCGCCTACCTGAACGCCAGCCGCGACCTGTTTGCCGACACCACCGGGAGCACGCGCAAGCGCCCTGCCGCACGCTGACCCGACCTTTTTTGATGAAGCCGGTGCGGGGGCACCGGCACCCTGCCCACCCCGGCTGAACCTGCAGCCACGACACCCACCGAGGAGACAACATGCAACTCAAGAAGATCGCACTCGCCAGCCTGGTCGCCATGGGCGCCACACTGACCGTCGGTTCGGCCATGGCGCAGCAACGCGTCACGGTCAACATCGGCTCCAGCCACCCCACCACCAACATCTGGGCCTTCGCAATGAAGGAGGTGTTTCAGCCCGAGGTGGACCGCATCCTGAAGGAAGGCGGCGCGAAATACGAAGTGCGCTGGCGCGAGAACTACGGCGGCACGCTCTACAAGTTCACCGACACGCGCGCCGCCGTGCGCGACGGCATCGTGGACGTGGGCATGGTCGGCACGGTGTGGGAGAACTCCGCCATGCCGCTGCAGAACGTGACCTACTTCACCCCGTTCGCCACCACCAACCACGAACAGCTCATCGAGATCTTCGACAAGCTCAACGCCACCGTGCCGGCGCTGCGCGACAGCTGGGCGGCGCAAAACATGGTGCCGCTGTCTTCGCTGATCACCGACAGCTACGACATCTACGCTACTTTCCCGGTGAAGGACATGGCCAGCCTGAAGAACAAGCGCATCAACGCGCCCGGCACCTCGGCCAACTGGATGCGCGAGACCGGTGCCACCCCGGTGGACGGCGCACTCACCACCTACTACACCAACATCCAGACCGGCGTGACCGACGGCGCGCTGTCGTTTGCCAGCGGCATCGGCCCGGCCCGGGTGTACGAGGTGGCGAAGAACCTCACGCGCGTTGACATCGGCGCCATGTACTTCGGCAGCGTGGCGGTGAACAAGAAGGTGTTCGACGGCCTGCCCAAGGAAGTGCAGGACGCGATGCTCAAGGCCGGCAAGGCCACCTCGGTTGCCCACGGCAAACACGTCACCAAAACCGCCAACGCCGCGCTGGACACCATGAAGGCCGCCGGCCTGCAGATCACCGAGCTGCCCGCGGCCGAGAAAGCCAAGTGGGTCAATGGCCTGCCCAACATCGTGGCGCCCTGGCTGCAAGGCACGGGTGACGCGGGCAAGCAGGTGCTCAAGGCCTACTTCGACGAACTGCGCGCCCGTGGCGTGAAGCCCCTGCGCGACTGGGACCTGCAGAACCGCTGATCGGCCCCAGGCCGTCTTGTCCACCCGGCGATGCCCACGCATGGCCGGGTGGTTGTTTCTCCCAGCCTTCACAGGTGACCTGTGCACAACGAACCCGACTTCGCCAGCGAAACCCCCGCGGTCGCCGGCCTCACCAATCCACTGCAAGGCGTGGCCAACGTGCTGGCCGCCGTGGGCACGGTGTGGATCTTTCTCATGATGTTGCTGATCGTGGCCGACGTTCTCGGCCGCAACTTCCTTGACGCGCCCATCACCGGCGTGGCCGAGTT
>PNMH01000224.1 GCA_013823505.1 Polaromonas sp.
ATGAACGGGGTTTTTTCAAGTAAACGAAGAGCAACAATGCGATGACCAGGAAAGCCAGCAGCGACAACCAGGGGATCTGGATGCCGTTCAGAATCTCCAGGCTCTGTTCGCTGCAAGAGGGACCGCTGCCGCAAGGCACCCACCACTGGGGCACCCACTCGGCGATCAGTGCGGTGTGGTAGCCGGCGACGGCGGCACCGCCCAGCGCCAACGGCAGCGCGTACACGGCACCGCGACGGTCTTCGGTGAACGCGGCCATGCCCAGGATGAGCGCCAGCGGAAACATGAAGATGCGCTGATACCAGCACAGCAGGCAGGGCGTCATGCCCATGACTTCGCCAATGAACAGCGCACCGAGCGTGGCCAGCAGCGCGATGGCCCAGGCGGCCAGGAGCCAGATCCAGCGAGCGGTCATGAGAGATTCCTTCCAGAACGATCCAGTGTTGGCCACCGCCTGCGGCGGTGACCACTTGCAACCAGGGGATCGGGGAAGCGATGTCGGTCAGCGCGTCAGACGGACGGACTCCACCCCGAACGTGTCGGGGCTGACCACTGGGGACGGTAGGGTCGCTCCTGCCAGCGCGGCAAGATCGGTCCGGCTAGGTGCTCGGCCCGCTCGATGCCGGCACGATCGACCGTGGTTGCCGTGGTCGTGCTCACCGCTGCAGCGCAATGGGCATGGCACGTTCCGCCATCCAGATCAAACCCTTCGTTGGCAGACCGTTCTTGCGTGTCCTGACCAGGCAACAGGTGGGTGGGCTGGTGGTGGTGGGCTGCCATTGCGGGAGCGAGCCCAACGTGGTCACAGCATTCGTCCGCCGCTGCAGAAAAGTGCAGCGGCAGCAGTGTGAGCATCAACATGACCAGGAATGCGCGCATGGCCCTAATTTTAGGTGGCGGGTGTTTGACCCGCACTGGCATCGGGACAACCCGAACACGCCCACCGTGGGTCAGTGAACGTGGCCATGGTGGTCCGCTTTGGCGGGGTCTGCGCCCAGCTCACGGCGCGCCTGCCGCATCACCGTCCAGCCACCCTGCAGCGCCAGCGCCGCCATCAGGCTGGCCACCAACAGGTCGGGCCAGGCCGAGCCGGTGCCGAACACACCGAGCGCGGCCATGAACACCGCCACGTTGCCGATGGCGTCGTTGCGCGAACACAGCCACACGCTGCGCATGTTGGCGTCGCCCTCGCGAAACGCGTAGAGCATCCAGGCCACGGCCACGTTGGCCACGAGCGCCAGCAGCGCCACCACACCCATGGTCGCGGCTTGCGGCACCCCGCCGTGCCACAACGACCACACCGCCGCCCCCAGCACATACAGGCCAAAGCCCATCATGCTCACCGCCTTGAGGATGGCCGCACGCGCGCGCCAGGCCAGCGCCGAGGCCAGCACGGCCAACGACACCGCGTAGTTGAGTGCGTCGCCCGCAAAGTCCACCGCATCGGCCAGCAGCGAGAGCGAGCCAGACTGGAACCCGGCGCCGATCTCCACCAGGAACATGACGGCGTTGACGCTGAGCGCAATCCAGAGGACCTTGCGGTAGCGCGGCAGGTTGACGAGGGACTCAGCCTTGGGGGTGTCGTGTTCACAGCAATGGGCGGACATGGTTTTTCCTTTCGATACCTGCATTGGAAACCCTGGAGCCGCTACAGTGTCAATCACT
>PNMH01000225.1 GCA_013823505.1 Polaromonas sp.
GAGGTCCACGTTTTCGGCCGCCAGCGTGCGCAGGCTGCGGCGCAGGCCTTCTTCAAACAGCCAGTCGCCGGGCAGCCAGCCGCAGCCGGGCTTCATGCGCAGCGCGCGGGCTTCGAACACCCGGCGCAGGTACCACATGGAGTCGAAGTTGTAGTTCGCCGTCTCGGCGGGCACGGTGCCGGGCGCCTGCGGCGCCACGCCCTCGCGCTTGCGCACGAAAAAGCCCGAGTGCGGGCGCGAGACGAAATAGCCCAGCGCCACCAGCCGGTCGTAGGCATCGACCACGGTGTACACGCTCACGCCGTGGGCGTGGGCGAACTGGCGGATGGAGGGCGCCTTGGATCCCGGGCGCAGGTTGCCGCTCTGGATCAGGTCGCGAAACCCCTCGACGATCTGCACCACCAGGGGCGTGGCGCTTTTGGGGTTGAGGGTGAACATGGGACAGGGATTGGGGTAACTGTGTACTGGTCCGGCGGGCTGCACAGTGCATCGCTGAGTGGCCGGTGTCTGTATATGTTAGCCCCCGCCTGCGCGCCCTACAGTCCGCCCCAGTCTGAAATTTCTTCACGATCGGAGCCCCCTGCATGCAACGCGAATCCCAAGCCACCAACGCCATGCTCATGGCCCGCCGCCAGGCCGCCATCCCGCGCGGCGTCGGTCACAGCCACCAGATCTTCATCGCCAGGGGCGAAAACGCCGAGGTCTGGGACGTGGAAGGCCGCCGCTACATCGACTTCGCCGGCGGCATCGCCGTGCTCAACACCGGCCACCGCAACCCGGCCGTGATCGAGGCCGTGAAAGCCCAGCTCGACCAGTACACCCACACCTGCTTCCAGGTGCTGGCCTACGAGCCCTACGTGGAACTGGCCGAGCGCCTGAACGCCAAGGCCCCCGGCGACTTCGCGAAGAAAACCCTGTTCCTGACCACCGGCGCCGAAGCGGTGGAAAACGCGATCAAGATCGCGCGCGCCCACACCGGCCGCTCGGGCGTGATCGCCTTCACCGGCGGCTACCACGGCCGCACCCTGCTGACGCTGGGCATGACCGGCAAGGTCGCTCCGTACAAGACCGGCTTCGGTCCCTTCCCAGGCGAAATCTTCCACGCCCGCTTCCCCAGCGCGCTGCACGGCGTGAGCGTGCAGGACGCGATCGATTCGGTGGAATCCATCTTCAAGAACGACATCGAAGCCAGCCGCGTGGCGGCCATCATCATCGAGCCGGTGCAGGGCGAAGGCGGCTTCAACGTGGCGCCGCCCGAGCTGATGCAGCGCTTGCGCGCGCTGTGCGACCAGCACGGCATCCTG
>PNMH01000226.1 GCA_013823505.1 Polaromonas sp.
TACCTGCAGGTCTCCATTGCACCGGTGGCCTGGATGATGGCGCTCTTCCTGGCCATCACGGCCGCAGTGCATCTGCTGTTCGTGTTCGTCGTGGTGCCGGTGCCGTCGCCCCACCATCCGCCACCCGCCGATCTGGACGGAGCCGCGTCATGATCGAAGCCAGTCTGGGTTTTCTCGCCGTCTTCGCCATGGCTTTCCTGCGCATTCCGCTGGCGCTGGCCATGGCCATTGCGGGCCTGGCGGGGCTGGGTCTCATGCGCGGCTGGCAGCCGGCTTTTGCCAGCACCAGCCAGGTGATCTTTGAAACCGGCTTCGCCTATGTGCTCTCGGTGATCCCGCTGTTCATCCTCATGGGCAACCTGGTGGCCCGCGCCGGCATGGCGCGCGAGCTCTACACCGCGGCCAACGCTTTCGTGGGGCACCGCAAGGGCGGCCTGGCCATGGCCAGCATCATCGCCTCCGGCGGTTTCGGCTCCATCTGCGGTTCGTCGATCGCCACCGCCGCCACCATGACGCGCGTGGCCTACCCCGAAATGAAGCGCCACGGCTACAAGGACACGCTGGCCACCGGCGCCATTGCCTCGGGTGGCACGCTGGGCATCCTGATCCCGCCGTCCACCATCCTCGTCATCTACGGGATCATCACCGAGACCGACATCGGCAAGTTGTTCATCGCGGGCATCCTCCCCGGTCTGGTGGCCATCGTCTGCCTGTGCCTGGCGGTGGTCTACATCACCTGGCGCGACCCGCTCGCCGGCCCACCGGCCGAGCGTTTCAACTGGGCGCAGCGCCTGGCCGCGGTGCGGGGCATATGGGGCGTGGCCGTGCTGTTTGCGCTGGTCATCGGCGGCATCTACGGCGGTGTGTTCACCGCCACCGAGGGCGCGGGCGTGGGCGCAGCGGGGGCTTTCTTTTTTGCCTTGCTGCGCGGTGCGCTCACCCCACGCATCCTGCTCGACATCCTGGTCGAGAGCACGCGCACCACGGCGATGCTGTTCACCATCCTGATCGGCGCGATGGTGTTCACCAGCTTCATCAACTTCACCAGCATGCCGGGCGACCTGCGCGACTTCCTGCTGCAGTTCAGCCCGCACCCCATCATGGTGGTGGTGGTCATGATGGCCATCTATGTGGCGCTGGGCCTGGTGATGGAGGAACTGTCGATGGTCCTGTTGACCATCCCGGTTTTCTTCCCGGTCATCACCGGACTGGGCTTTGACCCGGTGTGGT
>PNMH01000227.1 GCA_013823505.1 Polaromonas sp.
TTTTGGTTCCATCAACCAGGGCACAACCGCTGTGGACGGCGTCAACACCGCGACGATCAAGCGCGGAGTGCGACCGTTTGCCGGTACTGATCGCCATACCTTCTTCTCCGAGTTGTACCTGGGGATCTGGCCTGCGGCAGGGACGCCACTGCGCCGTGCGCTCAGTGACGCCGGGGTCTACTTCAGCCGGGCCGACAACGCGGGCCCATGGGGTGCGATACCCGGGGCCAACAACAGCACCAATCACCTCACCTGCCGCCAGAGTTTCACCATCCTGATGACGGACGGCTACTGGAATGGGGATGCCGCGTCCACAGCCGCAGCGCGACTCAATGTGGATGGCAGCAATGGCGGCACCATCACCGGCCCGGCGCTGACCACAGGTGGCCCGACCCGGACCTTCACCTACACGGCGGGCATGCCCTTCACGGACGCGCGCGACAACACCCTGGCCGACGTGGCCATGCACTACTGGAACCGGGACCTGCGCCCGACCCTCGACAACCGCGTGCCATCGTCGGAGCTGAATCCCGCCTTCTGGCAGCACATGGTCACCTACGGTGTGGCATTGGGCGTTTCTGGGACCGTGAGCCCCACCGTGGCCTTCTCGGCCGTGACTTCGACGCCTCCCGGAACCATCACCTGGCCAGATCCGAACCTCACCAACCCGGCCAAGATCGACGACCTGCTGCACGCCGCTGTGAACAGCCGGGGGGGCTTCTTCTCGGCGTCCGACCCCGACACGTTTGCCACCGAACTCAGCGGTGTGCTCGACAGCATCGTCGCCCGCGCCACCGCTGCGGGCACGGCGGCAGCGGCCAGTTCTGCCGTGCTGCAAAGTGATTCTCTGCTCTACAACGCCCTGTTCCGCAGCGACGACTGGTCGGGCAACATCGAGGCGCGCGCAATCAATGTGACAAGCGGTCAACCCGGTACGCCGACTTGGAGTGCGGAATCGTTGCTGGCCAGCAGGCCCTGGCAGGCCACCGGTGAACCCAACCCGCGCAATCTGCTGACCCGTACCGAAGCAGGCACCCCGGTGCAACTCGTGTATGGCAACCTCGGACCGCTGCAACAAGCGGCCTTGAGCGTGAATCCGCCTGGAGCGCCCGCCACCACGGTGACGACCGAAAACCGGGTGAACTGGCTGAGGGGCCGTGAGGACGCAGGGCTTCGCAGCCGACTGGTCGATGGAACCCTTCGGCGCATCGGCGACAT
>PNMH01000228.1 GCA_013823505.1 Polaromonas sp.
CGCCATGGATGTGGCCGATCGGCTGTTCGTGATTGAAGGTGGTCGTCTCGTGCACGAGACCGCGCGCAGCGACACCGACCTGCAGCACATCAAGTCCTACCTGTCTGTCTGAATTCCTTTCCCTCTTCCACAACAAGGAGCACCGCCATGGCCGAAACACTCATCAAGGTCGACCTCACCAAGTCGCCGCTGGAGAACGAAAACATCCACAACCGCTGGCACCCCGACATCCCCATGGCCTGCTGGGTCAAGCCCGGTGACGAGTTCATCCTGGAGACCTTCGACTGGACGGGTGGCTTCATCAAGAACAACGACAGTGCCGACGACGTGCGCGACATCGACCTCTCCACGGTGCACTACCTCAGCGGCCCGGTGGGCGTCAAAGGTGCCGAGCCGGGTGATTTGCTGGTGGTGGATTTGCTCGACATCGGCGCCAAGGACGACAGCCTCTGGGGCTTCAACGGCTTCTTCAGCAAGAAGAACGGCGGCGGTTTCCTCACCGAACATTTCCCGCAGGCGCAGAAGTCCATCTGGGACTTCCACGGCATGTTCACCAGCTCGCGCCACGTGCCGGGCGTGAAGTACGCCGGCCTGATCCACCCCGGCCTCATCGGCTGCCTGCCCGATCCCAAGATGCTGGAGGTGTGGAACACGCGCGAGCAGGCGCTGATCGACTCCGACCCCGCCACCAGCGGCCTGGCCAACCCGCCGTTCGCCGCCACCGCCCACATGGGCAAGATGACGGGTGCCGCGCGCGACAAGGCCGCGGCCGAAGGCGCCCGCACCGTGCCACCGCGCGAACACGGCGGCAACTGCGACATCAAGGACCTGTCGCGCGGCGCCAAGGTGTTTTTCCCGGTCTATGTGGAAGGCGCGGGCCTCTCGGTGGGCGATCTGCACTTCAGCCAGGGCGACGGCGAGATCACCTTCTGCGGTGCCATCGAGATGGCCGGCTGGGTGCACATGAAGGTCAC
>PNMH01000229.1 GCA_013823505.1 Polaromonas sp.
GAGCTGCTGATGCTGGACGAGCCCATTGCCGGCATGAGCGCGCGCGAGCGCGACCTCACCGCCGAGCTGCTGCAGCGCATCTGCCAGAACCGCGCCGTGATCGTGATCGAACACGACATGGAGTTCGTCAAGAAGATCGCCCACAAGGTCACGGTGATGCACCAGGGAAAGATCCTGGCCGAAGGGCCGATGGACCAGGTGCAAGCCGATCCCAAAGTGATCGATGTCTATCTGGGCCACTGAAGGAACCACCATGCTGAAAGTCAAGGAACTCGTCGTCGCTTATGGCCAGAGCCAGGCGTTGCACGGCATCTCGTTCGAGACGCGCGAGAACGAATGCGTGGCCATCATGGGCCGCAACGGCATGGGCAAGACCACGCTGTTCAAGAGTCTCATGGGCATCTTGCCCGCGAAGGCTGGCCACATCTCGGTGGCGGGGCAGGACGTGACCCACGACGAGAGCTTTCGCCGTGTGGCCAAAGGTATCGCCTACGTGCCGCAGGGCCGCATGATCTTCCCCACGCTGACGGTGGAAGAGAACATCCAGACCGGCCTGGAGAACGCCAAAGACAAGACGATTCCGGCTGAAATCTACGCGCTGTTTCCCGTGTTATGGGACATGCGCCGGCGCAAGGGCGGCAACCTCTCGGGTGGCCAGCAGCAGCAGCTCGCGATTGCCCGCGCACTCGTCACCGACCCCAAGGTGCTGCTGCTCGACGAGCCCACCGAAGGCATCCAGCCCTCGATCATCAAGGACATCGCCAAGGCGCTCAACGAGATCCGCAAGATGCGAAAGATCACCATCGTGGTCTCCGAGCAGGTGCTCTCGTT
>PNMH01000230.1 GCA_013823505.1 Polaromonas sp.
CACCAGCAGAAAGTGATGGCCACGTTCAGCGCACCCGTGCCCGAGGTGCTGGCTTCTCTGCGCATGCAGGTGCCCACGCCTGGGCGGCGATCGAGTTCGTTCGGGCTGCGGCGGGTGTTCAACGGGCAGGCACGCAATCCGCACAGCGGCATGGACATCGCCGCACCCACCGGCACGCCGGTGGTGGCGCCGCTGCCGGGGCGGGTGATCGATGTGGGCGACTATTTTTTCAATGGCCAGACGGTGTGGCTGGACCACGGCGCGGGCCTGCTCACCATGGTGTGCCACCTGAGCCAGATTGCCGTGCAGCCGGGCGATGTGCTGCGCACCGGCGCGCCTATGGGTGCCGTGGGCGCCACGGGCCGCGTGACAGGGCCGCACCTGCACTGGGGCGTGATGCTCAACCGGGCCATGGTGGACCCAGCGCTGTTTCTGGCGGAATAGGTTATTTTACTATTGTTTTAATAGCTGCTTGCGCTTATCCACAGGGCGTTTGAGCCGGATTTCATTCAAAATCCGGCGCATTCGGCATCACGCGGTCTTGGCTTCCTGCAGGTTCAGCTCGGCCATCATCTGCTCGCGCATCACAAACTTCTGCACCTTGCCGGTGATGGTCATGGGCATGTCTTCGACGAAGCGGATGTAGCGCGGCATTTTGTAGTGCGCGATCTGGTCGCGGCAGAAGTCGCGCACCTCTTCTTCGGTGCAGGTCTGGCCGGGTTTAGGCACGATCCAGGCACAAATCTCTTCGCCGTACTTGGTGTCGGGCACGCCGAACAC
>PNMH01000231.1 GCA_013823505.1 Polaromonas sp.
CGTCGCTGGCGCCGAAGCCGAAAGGCCTCACGATGGAACAAGCCGCCTCCCTCCCCCTGGTGGCCTTGACGGCTTGGCAGGCACTGGTCGAGAAGGGCAAGCTGGAGAAGGGGCAGAAGGTCTTCATCGGCCCGAGGAGACCACGCGGCGCGAAGACCGGCTGGCGGCGATGGCGGCTGCGAAGGCCAAAATTGCCCAGCGAGCCCAGGAGCGTGACGGCCAGGAGAAGGCGCAGTACGGTCAGGAAATGGCCAATCGCGCCGCCAAGGAGCACAGCAGCGAATAGGCCTCAGCATCGCCCACCAGTGCTGTCCGCAGACCGTCTGGGTCTTCAATCTGCCGGAACTGTCCAGTACAGCCGCCATGCGGGTTGTGCGTGGCCAAATCGTTCGAGTCAAACAACCACGGGTCCATGTTCGTCCGGCCACACGCGGCGCGTGTCATGCAGCGGTTCGCGCTCTGCCTCAAGCCCAGCAGGCGCCGGTACCCGCCGTGGTCGCCATGTCAATCAGTGTGTCCAGAGAGAACAGATGGACCTTGCCACGCATCAGGTCCGATATGCGCGGCTGGGTCACGCCGAAGAGGTTTGCAGCCTGGGCTTGCGTCATGCCTTGCTGGCGGACGGATGACCTCGGTCAGATTCATCATCAGGTCGGAGCGCGCGCGCATGCTGGCCGCTTCCTGGGGC
>PNMH01000232.1 GCA_013823505.1 Polaromonas sp.
CCAAGGACTTCATGAAGAAGGCCAAGATCGTTCACGAGGAATACCTGCCCGTGGGCACGACCGACTTCACCGCCGGCCTGCTGCGCATCGTCGACAAGCTCAAGGACCAGCCGGGCACCAAGTACATCTCGGTGGGCTGGTCGGGCGCTCCCACGCCGTTTTCCAAGATCGCCGAGATGGACCTGGAAAAGCGCTACGGCATCAAGCTCGCCACCGGCGGCAACATCCTGCCGGCCATGGTGGCCTACAAGCAGTTCCCCGGCATGGAAGGCGCGCTGTACTACTACTTCGGCATCCCGAAGAACCCGGTGAACGACGCGATGGTGGCCGAGCACTACAAGCAGTTCAAGGCGCCACCAGACTTCTTCACCGCCGGCGGATTCTCCGCAGCGATGGCGGTGGTCACGGCGCTGAAGAAGACCAACGGCGACACCAACACCGAGAAGCTCATCAGCACCATGGAAGGCATGAGCTTCGACACGCCCAAGGGCAAGATGACCTT
>PNMH01000233.1 GCA_013823505.1 Polaromonas sp.
GGAACGCGTCGCGGTCGACGGCGACCGCCGCGCCTTCCGGGTGCGCCTGACCCCCGCCGGCCAGACCAGCTTCGCCGCCATGGCCGAACAGCACGAGCAATGGATCGTGGAAGCCTTTGCCGACCTGCCCGCGCGCGACGTCGACCAGCTGCACCGCCTGCTGGGCCGGCTCAAGCAGAGCCAGATCGAGATCAACCGCCGGCTGCAGGCCGACGAACTGGAATGACCATGAAACACCCCCTACCCGACCACAACCCCATGCGCGCCCAGTACCGGCCCGCGCCCGCCAGCCCGCAGCACTTTGCCCTGAGCCTGCAGGACGGCGTGGCCACGCTCACCCTGAACCGGCCGGACCGCAAGAACCCCCTGACCTTCGACTCGTACGCCGAGCTGCGCGACTGGTTCCTGGCGCTGCAGACCGCCACCGACGTGCGCGCCGTGGTGCTGACCGGTGCCGGCGGCAACTTCTGCTCCGGTGGCGACGTGC
>PNMH01000234.1 GCA_013823505.1 Polaromonas sp.
GGTGGCCAGCAGGTCGCCGAAGTAGCCGTCGCAGCACTCCGCCGTGACCGTGGCCACCACGATGTCGCCTGCTCTGATCTGCTCCGCAGCCACATGCAGCATCCAGTTGTCGCCGGGCTGCAGCAGCACGGTGACCGCCGTGCCCGAGACCTGCACGCCGGTCTGGATCGGCCGCATGCAGGGCTTCATCAGGCCGACGCGGCCCATGGCTTCGTGCACGGTGGCCGAGCCGAGCGCGGCCAGGCCGTCGGCAGCGGCGCGCTCGGCACGGGTGATGTTGCGGTAAACGACGCCGAGTTGATACATGGTGGTCTCCTTGATGTAGTCCCCTCTCCCGCTGGCGGGAGAGGGTTAGGGTGAGGGTGCGGGCGCTCCAAGACCCTCACCCCGGCCCTCTCCCGCCAGCGGGAGAGGGAGCAAAGTCAGAGGCTCTTCGCCTTGAGGGCGGCATCCAGGCGCGGGAACACA
>PNMH01000235.1 GCA_013823505.1 Polaromonas sp.
AGTGGCCAGCAGGTCGCCGAAGTAGCCGTCGCTGCACTCCGCCGTGACCGTGGCCACCACGATGTCGCCCGGCTGGATCTGCTCCGCGGCCACATGCAGCATCCAGTTGTCGCCGGGTTGCAGCAGCACGGTGATGGCCGTGCCCGAGACCTGCACGCCGGTCTGGATCGGGCGCATGCAGGGCTTGAGCAGGCCGACGCGGCCCATGGCTTCGTGCACGGTGGCCGAGCCGAGCGCGGCCAGGCCGTCGGCCGCAGCGCGCTCGGCGCGCTTGATGTTGCGGTAGACAACGCCGATTTCGTACATCTTGATCTCCTTGGTTTGTATGGAGCCCCCCCTGGGGGAGGGTTGGGTGGGGGCTCGCAGTGCGCCTGCCCCCATCCCTGCCTTCCCCCAGAGGGGGAAGGAGAAAGTCAGAGGCTCTTCGCTTTGAGGGCGGCATCCAGGCGCGGGAACACC
>PNMH01000236.1 GCA_013823505.1 Polaromonas sp.
GATCTGCCCGGAGATCAGGTTGAAGTAGGTCGTCTTGCCGGCGCCGTTGGGGCCGACGATGGCGGTCAGCGTGCCCGGCGCGAACGCGCAGGAGACAGCACTCACCGCCACGTGCCCGCCGAAGCGGACCGTGAGGTTTTGGGTTTCAAGCATGGGTCGAGCAGAAAGAACGGTGGCGACTGTCGCCGCAAGTGCGGCGACTTCCAGAAACACCGCGGAACCGGCTTTGCCGGGCCGCTCGTGTTGTCCCCCTTTCCAAGGGGGAAGCCGCGTCAGCGGCGCAGGGGGTTCTTACCTTTTATTCCGGATGGGGATCGCCAAATCTTCAGGCTTGATCTCGCGCACCAGCTCAGGCACACCCCACGCAAACGCCGGGTCCACCTTGATCTTGAAGTGGTACATGCTCTGCATGGCCTGGTGGTCTTCCTTGCGG